>JBEKQP010000245.1:0-12285 GCA_049519595.1 Candidatus Korobacteraceae bacterium
TGCGTGCACGTGCAGACAGTTGAGGGCCCCGACCCATTCTGCGATGCGTGGGAGAAGGACATTGTGGCACCGCTGCGGGCAGCCGGCCGGTGTATCCCCAAGCTGATCACGCTCCCGTCGCCCTACCGGTACATCGTGTACCCTATTGTGGATTATGCGCTGGAAGTGGAGCGGGAAAGCAGCACCTGCAAGGTGTGCGTGCTGGTGCCTGAGCTGGTGGTCCAGCGCTGGTGGGAGGGCATGCTGCACAACCGCCGCTCCGATCTGCTGAAGGTGATGCTGCTGATGCGCGGTAACCGGCGCATCGTGGTCATCAATATTCCCTGGTATCTCGAAAACGACTGATCCGCGCCTGCAGACGAGTCCCGTGCTACCTTTCCGGCGAAGTGGCCGTCCCACGGAGGAAGGTTCCGGCGAAGAGGTATGCCAGGACCTGCCTGCCGGAGCATTTCCTCGCTTGAAGGGCTTCGTGAAAGGCGGGGGGAGAGGATAGTCTAGGAGGGTAGCGGAAACCAGCCGGAAGACGCCTGCCGCGGCTCGAAACCCGGCGCCGACAGGTTTGTTTGAGCAAGTTTGAGGAGAGTTTCAAGTTGAACAGGAAGATCCTATTGCGAGTTTCGGTCATGTTTGCCGCGGCGCTAGCGCCCATGGCAGCCGCCGGCCAGGTGAACCCGGATGCGGGAAAAAGCTCCGAACAGGGCGCCGGAACCTACAAGTACGAGGTCTACGGAGGCTTTGCCTACACCAGTCTGAACCAGGTGAATGAGTCGCGCTACGGATTGATTGGCGGCAAGGGCCAGCTGACGCGCGACTGGGGCAAGTATTTCGGCCTGATGGGTGCTGTGGACTATTTCAGGGAGCCGCTCATCAGCCGCAATCCCCCCAATCCAGGTGATCCGTCGGTGTACACGTTTCTGGTGGGCCCGGAGATCCACGCCAACCTGTATGAAAAGCTCAGCGGCGAGGCGTTTGCGGAACTGGGCGGCGAGCATACCGGCGGCGAGGGCATGACTCCCAGCATCTCCTTTGCCGGCGGCTTCGGCGGTGGCATGACCTATAACCTCACCGACCGCTGGGCAGTGCGCGCCTCCGGCGACCGCGTTGGCGCGTCGTTTTCGTTCTCCAACAACACGTCGCAACTGGCCTACTCGACGCATCGCACCTGGAATGCGCGCGCAACCTTCGGCGTGGTGTACCGGTTCTGAGAGCAGGGAACAAGGGACTGAGGGATTACTGTCCAAGACTCTCGGTCCACGGCGCCTACTGCAGCCAGCGAACACTTGAGGCAGTACGCGGCGGCAAGGGCAGGACGATGAAGCCTTCGCGCCAATGTCCCTGTTCGCGCCGCGGCGGATTGCCGACAATGCGCATGGCGGCAGGATTATGCTCTTCCAACGCCAGGCCCGGCATGCCGGCCACAATGGCCTGCAACTGGTCGTGATTGGGCGGACGGTTGGTGGTGAAGGGGACGACCGCGCGCAGCGCCCCGTACGCTTCGGCCAAATCGCTAACCTTAGAGCGGCGCTTTGCAGGCAGCGGCTTCAAGCCCAGAGACTTCCAGGCGGCGTGAGGGTAGCTCTCGACGAGCACGCGTTGCAGAGACGCGACCGCCGGGTCTGGTGACGAAGGCTGCGGACGGGTTTCAAGGCGACGCCAGCCGCGGCGGCAGAGCGCATCGTAAACATCCATGCAGAATTCGGCGAACGACCGGTAGCTGGCCGGCTTTACCATGCCGGGCAAGCCGGTTTTGGCGGCGGTATTCAGTTGCCGTTCGCTGACGCGCGCGTGCTCGAGGCCGTTGGCGCTGGATTTCCATGCCTGGGGGCCGTCGAGCATGAGAATGCGAATGTCGCGCACCGCACAAAGGTGATTGAGGCGTCCGGCCAGAATCTCGGGATCGATGGGGCCTTGATCGCGGGCTGCATCAAAGCCGGGGGGATGGAGAGGCAGGATCTCGCAGGTGACAACGGGAGCCGGAAGGCGCGACGGAGCACGGCTGAGAACCACGACGCCGAGATCGGACCAGCAGCGGCAGGCGAGATCGACAGAGAGCACGGCCATATTTCTTGAGAGTACGGCCGGGCCGGGATGCTGGCGCGAGAAGAATCTCGGGCGAAGCGATGTGCATGCGCTGATTTGAGACCGCTGACCGAAATGGAACAGCAAAGAAGCGGGGGATGCATCGCGCATCCCCCGCTCTAGCCAGACTCGTGTTTACCTTAGAAGACCAGGTGCAATCCGCCCTGCATCGTACGGGCAGCGCTGCCGCTCGCAGTGTTGTTCACGAGGCCGAACGATCCCGACGAACCTGTCGACGTGCTGGCATTCGTAAACTGCGGACGGTTAAAGGCATTGAAGGCATCGATGCGCAGTTGCAGCAGCGCCCAGTCGCCGGCACGGAAACCCTTGAACATCGACATGTCCCAGTTGTTTTCGTGGTCCTGCCGCAACAGGTTCTGCGGGAAGGTGCGGTAGTTGGTCGCCCCGGGAGCACCGGTTGAGTAAGGGGGAGTTGTACCAACTGCATTCGCGTTCGTATTCGCGTTGTAGATCGTCGCAATATTGAAGGCCGGAACCGACGTGCTGTACGCATGAGCGTGCATCGCGAAATCCTTCCAGCTTCCATCGCCCTGGTAAACCGCATTCGACCACGAAATCACCGCGCCCGAAAGGAATCCATAATTCGTCGAGATCTCCCAGCCGCCCAGTCCTTCGTCGAGAATCTTGGAATGGTTCATCCACTGCCTGCCGATGCCGAAGGGCAGATCGTAGATCACCTGCGCGCTGAGCTTCAATGGGAAGTCAGAGGAGTTTTCCTGATAGTTCAAGGGGCCGCCCGCATTGTTTTGCGCGATCGCCAGCAGCTTGGAGTAGGTGAACGTAATGTTCATGTCGAGACCGTACGACATGCGTTTCTGCAGCCGCGTGTTCAATGCGTTGAATTCCGTGCTCGCTCCGGGAATCAGGTCCTCTTGCACGCTGGAGTACTCCGGCCAAGGGCTCAATGCTTGTGTCGCCGCGATTCTCGAAGCCGTCAGCATGCCCTGGCTGTTGGTGTAGGGCGCCCCCAGCCCTTTGAACGGATTGGCAATGCCAAAGCCGGTGCCCGTCGACGTCAGTGCACTGGACAGCGTCGCGTTGTTATACGGGCCCCGGTTCAGGAACGGCAGCAGCGGAACCGAACTGATTATATTGTTGTAGGTTGTGTGTACGCCATGCGCCAGGATATAGCCCGCTTCGATCATCCAGTTGGTCCCAAACTGATGCTGGATGTCGACGCTCACGCGCTCTGTATATGGAACCTTCACCGGAGCATCGAATTGCAGCGCCTGGTCCAGGTTCTGGTTGATTCCGTAGGCGCTGCCCGTAACCGGAACGATGGGGCTGGCAGGAATCGCGCACGTAGTGCAGGTTGGGAACGGATCGTCGATCAGCGTCCATGGCGTCTGCGTATTGGAGGTTACGGTGCCGTTCTGGGTCACGCTGCTGGTGGCGGAGAATCCGTAGGTCTGTCCCGTATTCGCTGAGGAGCCGCTGTAATCGTCGAAAGGATTGTTGTAAACTCCGATTCCGAACCTGAATACGGTCTTCTGATGCAGTGCATTCGGCGCCCACGAGATGCCCACGCGGGGGCTCAAATAGATCGGAGCAGTTTGGTATGCAGAGCGGTTGGAAGAGGTTGCATAAATTACGCCTCCCGTCGGATTGATGGATGTCGGCAAATAGGGAAGGCTCGTGCTGCCCGCGTCGGCTGTCAATGCCGGGCCGTAGGCCGCGGCCGCAGCCGTGGTCATGGCGTTGGTTGCGGTGGGGTTCCAGCCGGTGACCGTGCGATTTTGGCTTTCCACCTCCGGCGTTTCATGCTCCATGCGCAGCCCTACGCTGATCGTCAGGTTGGGAGCCGCCTTCCAGTCGTCCTGGATAAAGTACGCCTGGTACCAGTTGTTGTATTGATAGGCTTGATTGATGTTCTCGGTGCCCGCGCCGGTTGTGATGCCCATGTCAAACAAAGCGAAGGCTCCTCCGAAGGGCACGGTGTTGGCATTGGAGTTGTCATTTACCGCGATAGGATTGTTGGTCCCAGTGTTGCTGGTAAAAGTGAAAAGCCCATCTGCATCGCCGGGGCTCAGGTTCGACTGCTTCTGCGCGCGAATGTCAACTCCGGCTTTATACGTGTGACGGCCGCGCACCTTGGTGAACATTTCGAAAAGCTGGATCGTATCCTGGAATTCCAGCGATCCGGGCACCACGCCGATCGACACCGGGGAAACACTGTCGGTGAAATTGATTCTCGGCATGGCAAAAGCTGTGGAATTGGAAGCAATGTATCCAGGGAACCCAAAGGTCGTCGGACTGATACCGCTGCTCTTCACCGCATTCACGTTCTGATAACGGCTCATGCCCAGGCGGCTGTCCAGCGTCAGCGTTGGGGTGAAGGTCTCGACATCGTCGACCAGGCCGCCCGAATAAATCTGATCGGTGATGGTTCCCGTGGCCAGATCGTGGAAGTAGTCGCTGCCCGAGGTCAGATATTTACCGCGGTGCGCTTCCCCGAAAATCTTGTTCGATTGGCTGATGTTGTAGTCCAGCCGCAGCGAGTGCGACTTGTAGTTGGCGGGATTGGGAGAATAGGTCGTGTAGTTGTTCTCGCCTGTTGAAGTCGCCGTAGCCGCAGTGTTCGGCGCGGGGACGTATTGCAGCAAATTGCGGGCGATCGGATCCAGCGCGATCCCGGTTCCACCGGCTGCGTTCGTTGCGTTCACAAACTGGTTGTTGGGAATCTTGGCACGCGCAAACGTGGCGCCGGTTCCCGTGGACGAAAACGGATCGTAAAGCTGATAGGTGGAATTGGCCGCAAGCAGCGCCGAAAAATCGGGGTAATCGGGCGTGCCAGACGGGTTGTCCGTACAGAACAGGCTGCTGCCTGTGGGAGCATTTTGGCCGCGTTCCGCGCAAGTCGGCACTTCGCTCACGGTCGAAGTGGGCGGAACTGAGCCGACGTATCCCTCGTACGCATATTCGAAGAACAGCTTGTTTCTGCCATTGAAGATCTTGGGGATCCACACCGGACCGCCGATGGCCCCGCCATACTGGCTGTCATGCGAACTGACTATCGATGCGCCAGGGATCGTCAGAAACGGCTTGGCGCTGCCCACCCTCGTGTCCTGGTAATACTCTGAGGCAGCGCCGTGAAACTGATTCGTGCCTGCCTTGGTGGTAATGTCGATGGTGCCGCCCGAAGTGTCGCCCATTGAGGCGTTGGCGTTGAATTCATCCACGCGCACCGAACTTACCGAGTCCATCTGCGGACTGAACAACGCGGTGCGTGAGCTGTCCTGCATGTTGGGCACGCCGTTCAGCAGCAATTCGTTCGATGATGAAAGCCCGCCGCCCAGGGAGAAGTCATCGGCTGTTGAGCCCTGGAATGGCGTCGCCGAGGCCGTGGCGTGCTTCATCTTCGGGATCGCCCCATAGGCATCGCGCGCGAAACCCAGCGGCGTGCGGCCGTTGCTGGGCAAATCGGAAAGCTCATCGGCGGTCATCACCTCGCCCGCAGAGGCGTCTCCGATGTCAAGCAATGCTGCGTCCGCGTGAACCGTAACCGACGCAGATTCACTCCCCAACTCCATTTTCACGTTCACCGTCATCGTCTGCGCGGTGAGAACATTGATGCCTGTCTGCGTATATTTCTTAAAGCCGGGAGCGTCGACAGAGATCTGATACTCGCCGGGGGCAAGAAAGGGCACATTGTAGAAACCCTGCGAACCGGTTACGGTGTGGCTGGTTGCGCCCGTGGCTGTGCTGGTTACCGCCACCGGGACGTTCGCGATTGCGGCGCCGGTTGGGTCCGTTACCTGCCCGGTCAATGCCCCGCGGAATTCCTGTGCATAGGCGGTTGCTCCCGCCAGAACCAGAAGAAACAATACAAAGCGCTTCACTCGATGCCTCCTATTCACTGTTGCGTTTTCTTTGAAAGTCCGATGAGCTTGAATTCCCAGCGATCAAGCGCGTGTCGCGCGTTTCCCGGCACGCGTAGGCGGCCAGTGAATCGACAGTGACATCGATCACGAGAGAACGCTTCATACGGAACATCTTATTTTTTGCCTGATTTGCCATGCCGGCAGTTAACGGTTACTGGAACACCAGCCAAGATAATGAGGCAGAGATGCGAGTGTCAAGAGAATTCGGAGAACTAACAATGCTTTTTGAAAATTAAGGCCTTTGAATCCGTAACTGCGCTGAAATGCGGGGAATCTTCGCGGAATACCCGGCAAAGAAGCCTGTCGAATTCCGCGAATCGGAACGAATTCTTCCGAATTCCAGTGCCGCTCGCCGCACAAGGAATGCCGGCAACCCCCTTGCCGGCCTGGCCTTGAGAGATTCGAATGGCGCGAAGACTCGACCGCGATGGCGTGGGAAAAGGGCGTTCGGGCAGGGCGGGCCGAGGCGCATCTCGAAGGCGAAAGGAGTGAAAGACGGCCGAGTGCAGGGGCGCTACGGAAATTGCTTCAGCCAATTCTCAACTGCTGCTGCGAACGCAGTTTAGAGTTGCGAGGCGCGGATCGCGGCCTCGAGCACGGCCTTGCGGGTCTCTTCCTCACGCTCGGGCGTCATGCGGACGACGGGAGTTGAGAGGCTAATGGCTGCGACCACTGGACCTTCGGCGGGGCGGAGGGCGGAGCTATAGCAGATACCGCCCAGGATCGATTCCTGGCGATCGCAGGCGATACCCGTCGAGCGGATATGGGCGAATTCATCGAACAGGCGCGCACGATCCGTGATGGTGAAGTCGGTGCGGCGCGCAAGGCCGTAGACCTCAACGATCTGCTCAGCAAGGACGCGGTCCTGGAACGCGGTGATGGCCTTGCCCAGCGCACTGCAATGCGGCGGCAGGACGCGACCGATACGATTGGAGATGCGAATTTCATGAAAAGATTCGATGGAGTCGAGCACGTGGATACGATCGTCGTAAAGGTAGGCGATGCTGGCGGTTTCATTGAAGCGCCGAGTGAGCCGCTCCAATTCGGGACGCACCTTGTCGCGCAGCGCGTTGGCCTGCTCAATGAGCCAGCCAAAGCGGAGCTTGGGCGCGAGCTGGTAGGTTCCGTCCACTGCCTGCTTCAGGTAGCCGTGCTTCGTAGAGATGCAGATTTCCTTCAGCGACAGCGGCGCCTTGCCGTCGAAGCAGTCCAGAACCTCAAGCGCCCGCCCAATCGAGCGCAGGTAGTACTGCTCGTTGGCTGCCGGGTCGTTGGAATGGAGCGCCCATTTGGGAATGCGCCGCCGCGTGGTTTTGCGTTGCACTGAGGAGAGTTCGGTCTTGCCTTTCATCGGGGGGCCGCACCTTTACATTGAGACGTTCGAAGCGTGGTCTTGCAATTTATACGCTGTTCAGAGCCCCGCGTGCAATAATTTTCATTTTTTAGATTTGGTTTGACACTCTGGTGGAAGCTGTGTAGAACAGGCTTTGCCCGGTCACGGGTTCGGGTGAGGGGTCTTGATTGGGGCTCAAATGGCGGCGAATCGGCACTTCTGGTGCGACGGTCGGGTGATCCGCAGCTGCCAGGAAAGTGAGGAGCAGTGAATCGTAGAGAGCTGATGAAATTGGGAGCGGGAGCGGTGGTGACAGGGTTTGCTTCCGGCGCCGCGGCTGCGCCGGCAAGCCCCGGCAGCGAGAAAGTGGAACAGTGGGGTGTTTTTGAAGTCAAAGCGCAAGGGCCTTCGGCCGGGAATCCCTTTGTGGATATTCAGTTTGGCGCTCGATTTACGCTGGGCCATCGGAGCGTAGACGCAGCCGGCTTTTACGACGGCAACGGAATCTACAAAGCACGTTTCTCGCCAGATACGGCAGGGCGCTGGAGCTACGAAACCACCAGCAGTTTAAAGGATCTCGCCGGCCTCACCGGCGCGTTTGAATGCGTAGCGGCGTCGGCAGGCAATCGCGGGCCGGTGGGGACGGCACACCAGTTCCACTTTCAATATGCCGACGGAACGCCGTACTTCCCGTTTGGAACCACCTGCTATTCGTACGGATTTATTGGCTCGCCTTACGGCGACGACACTCTAAGAAATCTGAAAGCCGCGGGATTCAACAAGGTGCGCATCTGTTTGCTGCCCAAGCCTCTGGGTAAATTGCAGCCGGTGGCCATGCCTTTCGAGCGGATTGGAGAAGCTTTGCCGCCGGGCGCGGAAAATCTCGCCGGCGACGAAGCCAGCCCGGACAGCGAAACCAGTAAAGAAAAGTTTGATCTTGGGCGATTCAATCCTGCTTACTTTCAGCATTTCGAGGCGCGCATTCAGGATCTGATGGCTGCCGGCATCGAAGCCGACGTCATTCTGTTTCATCCCTACGATGCCTGGGGATTCAAGGCCATGGGCCAGGAGGCGGACGACCGTTACTTGCGCTACGCTGTGGCGCGGCTTTCCGCATACCGGAACGTGTGGTGGTCGATCGCCAACGAATACGACCTGGTGCGATCGAAATCGATGACCGATTGGGACCGTTTCTTCCGCATCGTGCAGGAGGCTGATCCGTACAGCCGGTTGCGGTCGATTCATCACAGCCGCGTGGTGTACGACCACTCGAAACCCTGGTGCACGCACGCCAGCCTGCAGGAGTACGACTTCGAAAAAGCTGCCGAGAAATTCGCTGCCTGGAACAAGCCCATCATCTACGACGAGATTCAGTACGAAGGCAACATCTCGCGCCGCTGGGGCAATCTTTCCCCGGAAGAGATGACGCACCGCTTCTGGCGCGCCATTGTGTACGGCGTGTACGCAACGCACGGCGAAACGTATATGGTGACGGACGGGAGCCCAGTCTGGTCCGATGCCGGCGAGCTGCATGGAACCAGTCCAGCGCGCATCACGTTCCTGCGCAAGTTGCTGGAGAAATCCGGCACCACGGGGCTGATGGCGGCCGAGAATCCGTACTACCTGAATGCCGGCAATCCCGGCACGGTCGTTCTCTACTACTTCGACTATCACTGCGTGGGCGAATACGAGTTTCCACTGCCTGAGAATGTGAAATTCAAAGCCACCATGATCGATCCGTGGGCAATGACGGAATCGCCGCTGCCCGGAACCTTCAGCGGCAAAAGCAAAATCACGCTAACCGGCAAGCCGTATATGGCTGTGCTGTTTGAAAAGGCGTAAGGTCGAAAACATGAGGCTTCGTTCAAGCCGTATCGCACGCTCTCTTTGCGCTTCATTGTTTGTGCTTGCTTTCTGCGCATCGGCTCGTGCCGTCACAGTGGTCACGGCAAAGGGCGCGTCGCCGCGCGAGCTCTACGGCGCGCGGCAACTGCGCACTGCGCTTTCTGAGTTGAAGACCGCGCCGACGGGTGCGCGTGTACTGGCCGCAATGCGCAGCGCGCCGGAACTCGCACACTTCGATCTGCCTGAGTTCTGGCCGCAGGCCGAGGAAGCGTTTCTCATCAAGCAGATCGGCAAGACATGGATCGTCACGGGCTCCGATGCCTCCGGCATTCTCTATGGCGAACTGGAGCTGGCCGATCGCATCCGCGCGGCGAAGGCGCTGCCGGCCGGCATCGACGACATGGAGCATCCGGCCCTGAAGCTGCGCGGGACTTGCATCGGCATGCAGAAGCAGGAGATCACATACGACGGCGCCGAGTACGACTATCCATACACGCCGCAGAATTTTCCGTTTTTTTACGACAAGGCAGCGTGGATCAAGTATCTCGACATGCTCGCCGAAGAGCGTTACAACACGCTCTATCTTTGGAACGGCCATCCCTTCACGAGCCTGCTGAAATTGCCGAAATACCCCGAGGCGCAGGAATTGCCGACAGCGCAGCTCGAGCAAAACATTGCGCTGTTCAAGTGGCTCACGGCAGAGGCCGACCGGCGCGGCATCTGGGTGCTGCAGGGCTTTTACAATATCCATCTGTCGCATACTTTTGCCCGCGCGCATCATCTTCCGTACCATTTGTCGGCGCCCAACGACGAGGCGAGCGCCTACACGCGCTACGCGATCTCGGAGTTTGTGCGCGAGTATCCGCACGCCGGCCTGATGATGACGTTGGGCGAAGCGTTGAGCCCGCGTTATGGAGCGGAGTGGCTCGCGCAGACGATTATTCCCGGCGTGAAAGATGGGCTGAAGGAACTCGGCATCACCGAGGAGCCGCCCATAGTGGTGCGCGCACACGCCACGGACATCGGCGCGGTGATGAAGGCGGTCACGCCGCTCTACTCGAACATCGACACCATGTTCAAGTGGAATGGGGAATCGCTAACGTGGACCAACGTGCGCGGCCCGGTGCTCGACGAATTCAAAATGCTCGTCGAATCCTCGAACGTAACCAACGCGAACGTGCACTTGCTCTCGAATCTCGAGCCATTCCGCTGGGGCGACCCGGATTTCATCCGCCAGACGGAGACGAACTTTCAGCGCATCGGCATCGAAGGGCTGCATGTGTATCCGCTGCGTTACTGGGACTGGCCGTATGCGGGCGACAACACCCAGCCCCAGCTGTTGCAGACCGATCGCGACTGGATCTGGTTTGAAGCGTGGGGGCGCTACGCGTGGAATCCGAATCGCGATCCTGGGAAAGAGCATGACTACTGGGTGTCGCGCTTTGCCGAGCGATACGGTTCAGCCGAGGCGGGCGAAAAAATCCTTGCCGCCTACACACTGGCCGGGCCGTGTCAGCCGAGACTTCTGCCGCGCATTGGCATCACGGAAGGAAATCGCGAGGCGCTCACTTTGGGCATGACCATGCCGCAGCTGATCGATCCTGCCCGCTTCAATCCTGCGGTGCCGCTGTGGACGGGCGACGCGCCTCCGGGCGAGCGGCTGGACGAATATGTCGCCGAGGAAGTGAAGAACGAGCCGCACCACGGCGAGACGCCGATTGGCGTAAGCGACGAAACTGTGGACGCATCGCGGAAGGCATTCGACGCAGCAAGCGCGGCCAAACCTTTTGTGACGAAGAATAAGGCGGAGTACGGACGCATCGTCAACGACATGCGCGCGATCGAATTGCTGATGGAGTTCTACAACGCGAAGACAAAAGCGGCGGAGCAGGTTTTGCTTTACGGGTACGATCACGAAACGTCGCACCTGAACGAGGCCGAAGCACTGCTCGCCGCGAGTGTCGACCGTTTCGGGGAGCTGACCCAGATTGCGGGCCCGGCATACCGCACCGCGACAAGCATGGAGACGACGCAGCGCCAGATTCCGTTTCGCGGCGGCATGAATCAGTTTCCTAATTGGCAGCAGTGCTTGCCGATGTACGAGAAAGAGCTGGCGACGTTCCGACAGCGGCTGATCCAGTTGAGCACTGGCGCGAAGATTGATGAGAACAAGCCGGTCGAAACGCTGCCGCAGGTTGCATTCACGCTGCAGCCCGGCGCGGGCGAAGCATTTACCGTGGAGAAAGGCGCGAACCTTTTTGTGGGCGCCAGCGGAGCCATCAGCGATCTCGCACCGGAAATTGCAGGGATGAAGGGAATCCGCATCGCACCCAGCGAGGGCGGAACGTTGCACTTCGATCTTGCGCAACCGGCGCAGATTCTGGTTGGTTTTGTGAACAACGCGTCGAAGAAGAATTCGGTGCTCGATCCCGAAACCGAGCAGTGGAACCTCGTGCTGCTGAATGCGATTGCCGCGCCCAAGGTGCCCGCCATGGCAGTGTGGGCCAAGCCGTTACCGGCCGGCGCAAATGAACTCGACCTCGGCAAAGGTCAATACGTGATCCTCGGCTTCATCCCCGCCGATGACCACGTGTCTCCACACGTGAACTTCGCGCAGACAGGCAACGGCGCAGGCCAGCCGAATCTGGATTGGCTGTTTGAGTGATACAGCTCTTAGCTATTGGGTTTCAGCCGTCAGCTTGATTGAGGGGATCCGCGCGATGATTGCGGACCATGCGCTTATTGTGCTGGCGGAGGCTGCGCGTTTGCGGGAGCATCGTGGCGCGCGAGCAGCCGCGCTGCTTCTTCGTCAGTAATATGCAGAAAACTTCCGTGCTTCGAATAGGGCGGCAACGATGTTTGCGCGGTGATGTCCTGCCAATGCTTCCAGTCGGTTGTGGCCACGGCCTCGAAGCGGGCGCGCGGCGCGCGATAGTGGTCGTAGAACACAATGTATCGCTTGCCAACCTGAATAGCTGATGGACCTTCCGACCAGCTTTCGTTGATCGGCCCTGAGATGTTGCTCCAGGGTCCTTCGAGTGTTGGTCCGGTTGCTACGCGCTCCTGAAATGTCAGCGGATCGTAAGTCTGCTGCTTGAAGATGAGCCGATAGGGTCCGCTTTTGCC
>JBEKQP010000246.1:0-7513 GCA_049519595.1 Candidatus Korobacteraceae bacterium
CCAACATCCTTCCCTATCTTTGCAGGAT
Source organism: Candidatus Korobacteraceae bacterium (assembly GCA_049519595.1). Lineage (GTDB taxonomy): Bacteria > Acidobacteriota > Terriglobia > Terriglobales > Acidobacteriaceae > CAWBRT01. The sequence goes on from JBEKQP010000246.1 coordinate 29, forward strand.
CGGTATCGATAGCCCCAACGATTTCAATATTTGCTTTTTCCGAAAGAAACTGCGTCTCTTTGTTGCCGATAGGACCTAGCCCCATCTGTACAACCCTTATCCTTTTCTGCATATCACCGCTCCATCTGCCGTTAGGCAATTAAGAATTGAAAAACATGAAAACGACAACTAGAACCACTACGTTTGCGCCCCCCGAGTGCCGTAGCACAGCAGCCATCGCGCTGGCAAAAGCAAGGTACGCCACCGACCTTTGGGAGACGATCCGCAATGTCATTCCATTTGGCGACTCAGGAAGCTGCAGCTGCCATGGCTGCTGGCTGTGCCTCCGGTTTCAACTCGAACTCGCCTTCCCATTTGGCCACCACAACCGTTGCCAGCATGTTGCCCATTAGATTGGTCGAGGTCCGTGCCATATCATTAATCTCGTCAATCGCGAGCAGGAGAAAGACCGGTTCAAGCGGCAGCCCAACGCTGGTAATGGTTGCGGCCAGAACGACCCACGAGCCGCGAGGGAAGAACTGCCCATATCTGGTGCTGTATGGTCAGTTGAATTCCGGCAACTTGTGCGACGAATATCATTCCTATTGAGAGGTAGATGCAAGAGCCGTCCAGGTTCAAGGTGTAGCCAGTCGGCAGCACCAATCCAATCGCACGTTTCGAGACCCCCATCGCTTCGAGGTTTTCCATAGCACGCGGCATAGCGGGTTCGGAACTCGTCGTCGCAAACGCTATCGTCCATGGTTCAGCGAGTGCCTTCACAAACCTGCGAATCGGCACTCGAAAGAGGAGGGCGATCGGCAGCATTACGCCGAATATCAGCACTAGGAGCGCGCCATAGACAGTCATCACCAGCTTCGCCATGTTGAGCAAGACGCTCAAACCGGTGTGGCTGACCGAGTTGGCGATAGCCGCTCCGACACCGAATGGAGCAAACATCATCACAATGTTTGTCACCTTGAACATCGTGGCCGCAAGGCCGTCGCAGAACTTAAGGAGAAGCGTCCGCTTCTCTTCAGGTGCCATCGCCAAGCCGATTCCGAACAACAGGCTGAACACTAGGATCTGCAAGGTCTGTCCTTCAGCAACCGCCTTGCCTATGTTTTCAGGAAACACGTTCAGGATTGCGCTGGACGCGGTCAGCTTCGCTACCTGGACCTGTGACGCCTCCGCTGGCAGGTGAATGCCCACTCCTGGCTTGGTCATTTGGATTGCGACAAGGCCAATAACAATCGCGAGGGTAGAGATAACTTCGAAGTAGATGATGGCCTTCAGTCCCATACGGCCGGTCTTCTTTAGGTCTGAATGCTGCGCAAGGCCTTGGACCACCATGGCGAATATCAGTGGCGCGATGAGGGTCTTGACCAACCGGAGAAAGATCAAACTTACTGTCCGGCAGCCCGGACCAACCCCTGGCCAGTCATGGCCCATACAGGCCCCGATTAGCATGGCGATAAATATCCAGGTGGTTCCCGAGCGTTTTTCAATACCGTACAAACAAAGAGCGGCTATTCCCGCCCAGCGGATCACCTGCACAAGGTGAGGAGGCAGATTCAATAGCCACATAACGCTAGCGATCGCGAACAATATTGCTGCGCCGATCAGAGACTTGTTTTTCATGCAGATATCCTCATCCCAGTTACCGCGCCTTAATGTCCGTTGGTAACCGGACATTGCTTTCCGGCTAGAGTTTTCTGCGGAAAATGGCGATGAAACTTTGCACATAAAAGGAACTGATGTCCGTGATTGAGATCACAACCAGACGTGACTTTTTCGGTCGAGCCGAGGGGACCCGAACTATAATGTTTGTCGCACCAACGCCTTGACAGAAACATGCTCGGACGTTCATATCGATGTGCGAAATAGCGGGGTAAAGTCCTTGCAGCCAGCAGAGCCATGTTTGATTTGTTTTGAGCTTTGAGAGTCGGGCGCTGATTCCTAAGAGAACGTGTACAGCGGCAGGAGCCATGGGCATACCGGAAGGATTCACAATTCGTCGCGCCTCGACAGACGACATGGCGACGATTGTTGCCCACCGACGTGGCATGTTCTATGACATGGGCTACCACGATGAAGCTGCGCTGGACTTGATGTCGGCGAAGTTCCAGCCGTGGGCGTTGGCAAGGATGAACTCGGGCGAATACCTCGCGTGGTTGGTCGCTGACACTAGGGATTCGGTGGTGGCCAGTGCGGGTCTGTGGCTGATGGATTGGCCTCCGCACATGGTCGGGTCAGGGACCCGGCGGGGATATATTTTGAATGTTTTCACAGAACGTGAATTCCGTCGCGGCGGATTATCCCGGCACCTGATGGAAATCATTATTGAATGGTGTCGCGGAAATGGCATCGACACGGTGGTCCTGCATGCAAGTTCGCTCGGACGTGCGCTCTACGAATCTCTGGGCTTTAAGGACACGAACGAAATGCGAATGACGTTTTGAGGCCAGCGGTTCATTATCGCTGGTCTGCGACTGCTTGCGCTGTAAGTCGAGGGAAGGGACAGGCATCATGAACGAATTGCCGCGCGACATACTGCACTGTATCGGCGACACCTCTTTGCTGGCCTTGCGCAACATCGTGCCCGAGAACGGCTCCCGCATCTTGCTGAAACTGGAAAACGAGAACCCCACAGGCAGCATGAAGGACCGGATGGCGCTTGCCATGATCGAAGCGGCAGAGGCGGACGGACGTCTCACAGCGGATGGTTCTGTCGTCGAATATACCGGCGGCAGCACCGGCGTGTCCTTGTCTCTAGTCTGCGCGGTGAAGAAATATCCCCTGCATATCGTAACTTCCGATGCCTTCGCCCGAGAAAAACTCGAGCATATGAAAATTCTCGGCGCCAAGCTTCAACTCGTGCGAAGCGAGACTGGGCGCATGACGGAGAAACTAACCCGGGACATGATCGAAGCCGCCGGCATAGTCGCAGCAAAGACCGGAGCCTTCTGGACCGATCAGATGAAAAACAGGGACCAGCTTGCGGCCTATCACAAAATGGCGGAGGAAATCTGGATTCAGACAGACGGAGAGATCGACGGCTTCGTCCAAAGTGTGGGTACCGCGGCGTCTCTTAAAGGTACCGGGGAAGCCTTACGTTGTCACAATGAACAAATCAGAATCGTCGCCGTGGAGCCCTCTGAATCCGCGGTCCTGTCGGGCGGCCAGTCAGGCGCTCATAAGATTGATGGAATCGGAGCGGGTTTTGTAGTACCGCTCTGGCAGAAGGACATCGCCGATCAGATTGAACAGGTTTCCACGGAAGCGGCTCTGGCCATGGTCATTCGGCTGGCCCGGGAAGAAGGCCTTTTTGCGGGGACCTCCACTGGTTGCAATGTCATAGCCGCTTTGCGGTTAGCCGAACAACTTGGACCTGGCGCAACCATTGTTACCGTCATGTGCGACACCGGGATGAAATATCTCAGCAAATGATAGGAAGTTGAATCCCGCAGTCGATCACGGTTGGGGCTCTGCCAGACAAGCTTGAAGATCATCGAGGAGGTCGCTCCTAAACTGATATCGTCGCTAATGCTGCTGTCGAGCGAGCGTCCCAGCCTCGGCGCAAGCGTTTGGCGGGCTGCAATTTCCCGTTTGAGTGCTTAGCGTCACAATGGCCTGTGATAAAAAGGGCTAGACAGTGTAGGATGGCTCCGATAGACTCCGCGCGATTACCATTCTAAGGTATTCTACTGAGCGCAAGCGATAAAATTGATTGAATTGAGAGGAACAGACTATGACAGTCACCAGGCGCGGTTTTGTCCTCGGGGCGCTGGCAACGCCAACGCTGGCAATGCTGAGCCGCTACGGCTTGGCAGTGCCGACGCAGAATCTCAAGATTTCGCATCAGTTTCCGGCGAGCACGGGCCTGGAGGGTGATTTCCGTGACCGCATCTGCCACAAGTTCGCCGATGAGATCAAGAAACGAACCAACGGCGCACTCACCGCGACAGTCTGGCCGGGGTCGTCGATGATGAAGACGAATGCCCAGCTGAACGCCGTGCGCGGGGGTTCGCTCGACATGTCGCTGTTCCCGATTTCCTACGCGGGTGGCGAGATCCCGGAGTTGAACATCGGGTTGATGCCGGGGATCGTGACTTCTTACGAGCAGGGATTGGCGTGGAAGAATGCCGAGGCGGGCAAACTGCTCTCGCAAGTGCTCTCCGATAAAGGCGTGCTGTTTGTGAGCTGGGTCTGGCAGGCGGGAGGTGTGGCTAGCCGTGCCAAGGCGATTGTCGAACCGGAGGACTCCAAGGGACTGAAGATCCGGGGCGGGAGCCGCGAGATGGATATGGTGTTAAAAGCGGCGGGAGCGTCGGTGGTTTCCCTGCCGTCGAACGAGATCTATCAGTCGGTGCAGAGCGGTGCGCTCGATGCCGCGATGACATCGTCGACAAGCCTAATCTCCTTCCGGCTGGAGGAGGTCGCCAAGCATCTGACAACGGGCCGCGGCAAAGCCTACTGGTTCATGTTGGAACCGCTGCTCATATCGCGCAAAGTATTTGAAACACTGCCGAAGGATATGCAGATGGTGGTGATGACCGTCGGAGCCGAGTTGGAGAAGTATGGCACCGAAGCCGCCAAGGCCGACGACCAGGCTGTGGCCAAGGTTTATCAGAAGGCCGGAGGCAAGGTCTATGATCTGTCGGCGGCGACGGTGAAGCGCTGGCAGGCGATTGCCCGGGAAACGGCGTGGAAGGATTATGCTGCCCGGAACGAGCGTTGCGCCCGTCTGCTGCAAGCGGCCGAGAAGCTGCTATGAGTCAAGGAACAGGGAATGAACGTGCGGCGGCGACCCAGCTTACGCCGTCGACGGCGGTGAAGCAGGAGGAGAAAGCGGGCGCGCTGGCGGCGATCACGCGAGTGTTGGATCGTGTGAACTACGGCATTATGATCGTGGCCTCGGTGGCCCTGCTGGGCGCCGCCTTGGTTCTCACCTACGGTGTGGTGACCCGCTATTTTCTGAAAGTGTCCACCGATTGGCAGGATGAGGCTTCGGTTTTCCTGATTGTGGGTTCGATCTTCATGTGCGGGGCCTATGTGCAATCGCAACGGGGCCATGTGGGGATCGAAGCGCTGGCGACGATTTTGCCAGCGAGCGTCAATCGGGTTCGAAAGGCGGTGATCGACATCGCCTCGTTTGCCTTCTGTGCCTTCTTTTCCTGGAAATCGTGGCAGATGTTCCACGAGGCCTTTTCGGGAGGGTACAGGACCGAGTCGACCTGGGCTCCGCCGTTATGGATTCCTTACGGGCTGCTGGCTTTGGGGATGGCGAACCTGTCGTTGCAACTGCTGGTGCAAGTGGCCGCGCATTTTACCCGCAAGAGGCAAACCCCATGAGCGAAGGAGCCATTGGCATCCTGTACGGCGTCGTCACCCTGATCGTCATGTTCTCGGGCATGCCGATTGCCTTTGCGCTTGGCGCGGTTGCTGTCGGCTTCATGTATTTCTTCATGCCGGGCGCGGCGCTTGATACGATCACGCAGAACGTTTATGAGGAGATGGCGAGCATTACGCTATTGTCTATCCCGCTCTTCATCTTGAAGGGTGCGGCCATCGGGAAATCGCGGGCCGGAGCCGATCTGTATTCAGCGATTCATGCGTGGATGCACAAAATTCCTGGTGGCTTGGGCATCGCGAACGTTTTTGCCTGCGCCCTTTTCGCCGCAATGGCGGGGTCGAGCCCGGCGACCTGCTCGGCAATTGGCAGTGCAGGAATTCCCGAGATGCGGCGACGGGGGTACTCCGGCGGTTTCGCGGCAGGGATCATCGCTGCCGGCGGCACGCTTGGCATCCTGCTGCCCCCTTCGATCACGATGATTCTTTACGCGGTCGCGGCGGAACAGTCACTTGGCCGATTGTTCCTGGCTGGTATCGGTCCGGGCCTGCTGCTGGTACTGCTGTTCTCGAGCTACGCCGCCTGGAAGTACAAGAGGGAGTACAAGGCCGCTCTCGCGATGTACGAAGGCGGTGGCAACAAGTCCGCTTATCTCGATGAGACGACATATACCTTCTCTGATAAGGCCAAAATGCTGGTGAAGGTGCTGCCGTTCGTGATTCTGCTCACAGGCGTTATGGTAGCGCTCTACGGCGGCTATGCCACCCCATCGGAGACGGCGGGATTGGGCGCAGTTCTGGCGCTTATCCTGATTGCGGTCGTGTACAGGGTATGGCGCCCGAAGGACTCGAAGATCATTTATTTGACCACGCTGAAGGAATCGACGATGCTGATGTTCATCATCGGCATGTCGCTGCTGTATTCCTACGTGATGAGCTACCTCCACATAAGCCAGTCGGCGGCGGAGTGGATCGTGGCCATGGAACTGTCGAGGTGGGTGCTACTGGCGGTCATTCTTGTCTTTGTCGTTGTGCTCGGTTTCTTCCTGCCGCCGGTCTCGATCATCCTGATGACAGCGCCGATCATTTTGCCCCCGCTCAAGGTGGCAGGTTTTGATCTGGTTTGGTTTGGCGTGGTCATGACTGTGGTGATGGAGATGGGGCTAATCCATCCGCCGGTGGGGCTGAATATTTTCGTCATCAAGAACGTTGCGCCGGACATTCCACTGAAGGACGTTATCTGGGGCACGGTGCCTTTTGTCGCGCTGATGGCATTTGCCGTGGTGTTGCTCTGCGTCTTTCCAGGGATCGCTATCTGGTTCCCCGATCTGATCCGGGGAGTTGCTGCCAAGTGACATCGCCCGCTGCGATTGCGCTCGAGGTGTTCGGCAAGTAGAGGTCGCGGGCCAGCAGCTCCCGGCTTCGCCGCTGGCGCATGGCCGAGCGACGCAGGACGAATTATTTCTTCGGGGTTGGAACCACAAACGGTTCGATGGTCAGCGGCAGCTCGAACGGGACCGCCTCCGGCGCTTCGCAAACGGTGTCGCCACACTGCTGAAAACGGAGTTTGCCCGACAAGACAATGCGGCCTGCTTCGAGCGGGAATTTGAGAAGCAGCGACCCCCGGCCCTGGAAAGAGCCATCATACACAGGGAGAGTTTCACTTAGCGCCGCGATTATCATCGGCTTGGCTTCGGGAAGCCCAAAAGATTGGCGAACGATTTTGGGATCGTCGAAAGCAATCGATGTGGCCGTATACGCCTCTGGCAGAGGGGTGCCGTAGACGTGCCATCCGGGCTCCAGTTTGAATCGCGCGTAGAAACTAATCTCTTGGCCCGCAAACGCCTTTCCGGCGGAAAGTCCGATTTCGACCGTGAGCGCGCTGCTCCGGAGAACCACCTTCACAGCGTCCTCACCAACCGCTCCGAATTCCTGCAGAACCACTGCGGACGCAGTTACCCGGTGCTGGTAATTCGGCACGAAATATTTCCGGATCACTATGCCGTCCGAGGCGACCAGGTAGTTCACTGGATGCGGCACACCGTAGGCACGTAGCTCTGGAGCAATGTTGAAGTTGAAGATCCCAAAGCGGCGGATCACGGTGCTATCGCGATCCGAGAGCAGCGGATATCCGATTCCATGCTCTTCCGCAAAGCC
>JBEKQP010000247.1:0-12534 GCA_049519595.1 Candidatus Korobacteraceae bacterium
CTGAAGTACGGCAGCGACAATCAGGCGTCGATCACAAACGTGTCGCGGATTTCACGTCCGGGATGCCGCGTGTATGTCGGCCATTCCGAGATACCGCGAGTTCTGGGCGGTTTGGGGATTAATATCCTGACCACGCCGAAGGGCGTGATGACGGGCAGGCAGGCGCGTAAACAGGGTCTGGGCGGAGAGATTCTCTGCGAGATCTACTAGCGCCCGGTCTAGCTGTTCGCGGCGACTGAAGCCGCGGGGATTGCAACCGACAGCATCGCGAACGGCGCGATGCGAGCAGACGAGCCTGAGTCCGAGGACAAAGGCCGGAAGCCCGGGACCGCGAAGGCTCCGGTGTGGAGAACAGGTATGTCGAGAATTGGAAAAAAGCCGATTCCAGTGCCCAAGGGCGTCACCTTTGCCGTTGACGGCAATACCGTGACGGTCAAAGGGCCGAAGGGCACGGTGACGAACCACCTGCCTGGCGGTGTGGCCCTGGCACAGCAGGACGGCCATATCGTGGTCACTCGCGAAGACGAATCCAAACGCGCCATTCATGGTTTAGTGCGTGCTCTGGTCAACAACGCGGTGCGTGGCGTCACCACCGGATGGACCAAGGATCTGGAGATCGTCGGCATCGGCTACCGCGCCGAAATGAAGGGCAAGGGCACGGTCGTGTTCACGTTGGGATACTCGCACCCGATCGAGTATCCGCTGCCCTCGGGGATCGAAGTTACGGTCGATCCCAAACAGGCAAAGTTGACGATCAGCGGTATCGACCGGCAGCAGGTCGGGCAGGTTGCGGCGGAGATGCGCTCTTTGCGTAAACCTGATCCGTATAAGCAAAAGGGCGTTCGCTACGCAGGCGAGAAACTGAAGAAGAAGGTCGGCAAGACCGGCGCGAAATAGTGCGCGCTAAGCGAGCCGCCTGAGCGAGGTCATCCTGAGCCGCGTAAACGGCGAAGGATCTCAGGTTGACCCAGAGTTTTCAGGAGGAGCGGTTGAGAAACCGTCCTCTCCCCGGTATAGAACCCCGGGACAGAGCCGGAACGGAATCCGGCGAGGACAGCGACGATGATTAGGAAGGCTTCAAAGAATGACACGCGGCAGAAGATTCACAGCCGCATTCGCAAACGGCTCCAGGGAACGACGGAGCGGCCGCGGTTGAACATTTATCGCTCGGTGGGCCATATATACGCCCAGGTCATCGACGATTCCAAGGGCGCGACGGTAGTATCGGCCAGCTCGCTGGAACTCGGCAAGGCGGCCGATGGCAAGACTCACGTGACCGGCGGCAACCTTGCGGCGGCCAAGCAAGTCGGCAAGTCAATTGCCGATCGCGCCAAGCAGAGCGGTATTCGCAAGGTCGTCTTCGATCGCGGAGGCTATCTTTATCACGGGCGGGTCAAAGCCCTGGCCGAGGCGGCCCGGGAAGCGGGTCTCGAGTTCTAGAGTTAACGGCAGCATCAACCGAGTACCCCGGTAAGCCAAACGCGAGTTTGCGGGGAACCCCGGATGCGCGCCAGGAGAATCGACAGTAATGGCAATCGTTAAGAAGAAAATCGATGCCGCTCAGTTCAACCTTAAGGACCAGGTTGTGAGTATCAACCGCGTCACCAAGGTGGTCAAGGGCGGTAAGAACATGTCCTTTGCTGCACTGGTGGTGATCGGTGATCCGGCTTCCGCCGTGGTTGGCTATGGTTCCGGCAAGGCGAAGGAAGTCCCCCAGGCGATCCGCAAGGGCATTGAAGCCGCGAAGAAGAACCTCATTCGGGTAAACCTCTCGCAGACCTCGATTCCTCACATCTCGCTCGGGCGCTACGGCTCCGGCATGGTGCTGCTCAAGCCGGCTCCGGAAGGCACGGGCGTGATCGCCGGCGGCGCGGTTCGCGCCGTCATGACTTCGGCCGGTGTCCAGAACGTGCTGACCAAGTCGATTGGCACGACCAACCCGCACAACGTGGTGAAAGCTACCTTCGATGCACTGCGCAAGCTGCGCGACCGCAACGAAGTAGCCAGCAATCGCGGCAAGGCCGTCGAGGAGCTCTGATCATGGCGCGCACACGGAACAAAACGGCAAAACCGCAGGCAGAGGCTGGAGCGAAGATCCACTTGAAGTACGTACGCTCGATGAATAGCTGTCCGGTGAAGCACAGACTGGTAGTTAGAGGACTCGGGTTCACTCGGCTGAATCAGGTGGTCGAGCGTGAGGACACGCCTTCGATTCGCGGCATGGTTGCCAAGGTGCCGCACCTGGTCGAGATCGTCGAGGCGAAGTAAACAGGCCTGCACGGACTCCGGGATTGCGTCGCGTGGCGCTGGCTCCTGGTTCTCTACGGCCTCTCCTTCGCGGCCTTGTGCCGCAGTGATGGGACTAGATATGAATTTGTCGAATATACATGCACCGAAAGGTTCTTCGGAAAAGCGCAAGCGCGTCGGCCGCGGTATGGGCTCGGGGATGGGCAAGACCTCGACTCGTGGCCACAAGGGTCAGCGCTCGCGCAGCGGTTCGCGCATGATGCGCGGCTTTGAAGGCGGCCAGATGCCGCTGCATCGTCGTCTGCCCAAGCGCGGCTTTACCAACATCTTCAAGCAGGAATACACGGTCGTGAACGTTGCCAGGCTCGTCCAGTTGGAGACGAGCGAGATTACCCCGGAAGTGCTGTTCGAACGTGGCGTTCTGAAGAAGAAAGATGGACTGGTGAAGATTCTTGGGGTTGGCGAACTCAGCAAGGCGCTGAATGTTCGCGCCCATAAGTTTTCCGAGTCGGCTCAGGAGAAGATCACCAAGGCTGGCGGCAAGTTTGAAGTAATCGCCTGAAATCTCCGGAGTGCGGAGCCAAGTTCCGGTGCACGCGCGATGGCGTGCCGCCGGGGCGAAGGTCAGGCTTCCGTACGCTGGTGATGAACGGCAGCAAAAGAGGCTTTACATCTTATGTTCGAGAAGCTTGCGAACATCTTCCGGATTCCGGACCTGCGTAAGCGGGTGCTCTTCACGCTGGCCCTGCTTGCGGTCTATCGCATTGGCGCCCACTTCCCCACCCCGGGGATCGATACCGCCGCACTCCAGCGTTTGTTCGAGTCGCAGCGCGGCTCCATGCTGGGATTCGTCGACCTGTTCAGCGGCGGCAACCTGCGCCGGCTGACGATTTTCGCCCTCGGCATCATGCCTTACATTACGGCGTCGATCATCCTGCAGCTGCTGACTGTGGTTTATGAACCGCTGGCGCGCTTGCAGAAGGAAGGCGAACTAGGTCGTAAGAAGATTACCCAGTGGACCCGCTACCTGACGGTGGCGCTCAGCTCCGTGCAGTCACTCGGCATCGCGCTCATGTTGCAGCGTTCTAGCGGAACCGGTGGCGAGCGACTGGTGCTCACTCCCGGCATCGGCTTCATCCTGATGACGATGCTGACTTTGACCACAGGATCGGCGTTCATCATGTGGCTGGGCGAGCAGATCACCGAGCGCGGCATCGGCAACGGCATGTCGCTGCTGATTTTTACGGGCATCGTGGTCGGACTGCCAAGAGCCGTTGCCGACCTTGTGGAAAAAGCCAGAAACAGTGCATGGGGCGTATTCACCGCGCCGGCCTTGCTCCTCCTGATGGCAGTGATGATCGCTGTCGTGGCCTTCATCGTGTTCGTCGAACGCAGCGAGCGGCGTATTCCGGTGCAATACGCGAAGCGCGTGGTTGGCCGCAAAGTTATGGGCGGACAATCCACTCACCTCCCGTTGCGGGTGAACTCCGGTGGTGTGATGCCCGTCATTTTTGCTTCGTCGGTGCTCACCTTGCCTCAGACGCTTGGTTATGCCATAAAAGGCAAGAGCCCGCATCTGGACGCTTTGATCCAGCAGTTCAACTGGGGCGAACCGTTCTATACCCTGCTTTACGCCCTGGGGATCATTTTCTTCGCCTACTTCTACGTCTCGATCGTTTTTAACCCGGTGCAAGTGGCCGACGACATGCGCAAGTATGGCGGTTTCATCCCGGGCATACGGCCAGGCAAACGCACCAGCGATCACATTAACGATATTCTCACGCGTATCACTTTGGTGGGCGCCTTCTATTTGATCATCATCTCGCTGATTCCAGAGTGGATGATTGCAGGCATCCACCTCAACCACCTACCGTTCTGGTTGGGCGGGGCGCTGTTTGACAAGCTGCCGTCCTGGGTAACGAATGGCTTGGGCGTGACCTTTTACTTTGGCGGCACTTCCCTGCTGATCGTCGTGGGCGTCGCGATGGATACCGTAAACCAGATTGAATCGCAGTTGATCATGCGTCATTACGAGGGCTTTACGCCTCGCAGTGGACGCATTCGTGGCCGCAGAACTTGGTAAGACAAGGGGTTCAGGTAGCTCGGAGTTAGGGACTAGATAATGACTTCACAGGCGACGGGAATGGCAAAGAGTGCTGCAAAGACCACCGGGGCAATCATCCTGGTCGGGGCCCCCGGCTCGGGCAAAGGAACACAGGCGAAACGGATCGCCCAGGTATTGGGCGTTCCGCACATTTCGACCGGCGATCTGCTACGGGATAACGTCTCGCGAGGTACGGAGTTGGGCCGCAAAGCCAAGCAGGCAATGAACCGGGGTGAACTGGTTTCCGACCAGTTGGTGTGCGACATGGTGGCCGAAAGGCTGCGGCAACCAGATTGCTCCGAAGGGTGCATTCTCGATGGTTTTCCGCGCACCGTCGCTCAGGCTGAGTGGCTCGACCGGTACCTGCTGGAGGGCAAGCTCTTCGAGGCGCAGCCAATTGTGATTCAGCTCGGCGTGGAGTATAATTCGCTCTTGCAAAGGCTTACCGGACGTCGAACCTGTCCCACCTGTGGGCGAATCTATAATATTTACCTTCAGCCACCTCGCGTCGCCGGCGTCTGTGATGTAGATGGCACTGGTCTGGAGACGCGGCGCGATGACCGTGAAGAAGTGATCATTGAACGCCTGAAGGCCTATGAACAGCAGACACTTCCCCTGGCGGACTACTATCGCCGCCGTGGACGGCTGTTGGACGTAAATGGTGATTTGGCGCCCGACGACGTGACTGCGGAGGCGTTGAAGGCAATCAAGAATGGCAATTGTTTGTAAGTCTTCCGGCGAAATCGAAAAGATGCGCCGGAGCGGGCATATAGTCCGCCAAGTTTTGGAGAGCGTGGAGGCTTTGGTTCGCCCCGGGGTATCCACCATGGATTTGGAAAAAACGGCCGAAAGGTGTATTCGTGAGGCCGGGGCGAAGCCTGCATTCAAGGGGTATTACGACTACCCTTGCGTGCTTTGCACGTCGATCAACCAGGAGGTAGTCCACGGCATTCCGTCCAGCGAGCGGGTGCTGGCGGCCGGAGATATTGTCTCCATTGACTGCGGCGTGGTTCTGGACGGGTACTACGGCGACGCGGCGATCACCGTTCCGGTTGGCGACGGCATTTCGCCGGAACTCGCTAAGTTGTTGAAGGTGACGGAACAGTCGCTGTATCTGGGGATTGAAGCTGCCCGGGTGGGAAATACGATCGGGGATGTCGGCTCAGCCGTGCAGCAACTGGTCGAATCGAACGGGTTCAGCGTCGTCCGGGAATTTGTGGGACACGGTATCGGCACACGGTTGCACGAGGACCCGCAAGTTCCAAATTATGGCGTGCCCGGGCACGGACCGAAGCTGCGCGAAGGCATGGTGTTGGCAATCGAACCCATGGTCAACGCCGGTGGTCCGGGGGTTCGGGTGTTAGACGATAAGTGGACAGCAGTCACCGAAGATGGGCGCGCGAGCGCGCATTTCGAGCATTGCGTGGCGATCACCAGGAACGGGCCGGTGATCCTGACCGCATAGGGCGGGCGATAGGAATGGCTGGAAGTAAAGCAGGGCTGGAACGAACATAAGGAGCGCATGAGCAAGGAAGACGCGATTGAAGTGATGGCTATCGTAGTGGAACCACTGCCGAATGCCATGTTCAAGGTAAAGCTGGAGAACAATCACCAGGTGCTGGCGCATGTCTCTGGCAAGATGCGTAAGAACTTCATTCGTATTCTTCCGGGTGATCGTGTGGCCGTGGAGCTGTCTCCTTATGATCTGACCCGCGGGCGCATTGTGTATCGCTACAAATGAACGGGCTGCAGGCGAGGTTTTCCCCAGATTAAAAGGGGTGACCATGTGCCATATATGCAGTTTTGAGCCGTCTGAGAACTAGAATTAAAGATTGGAAGCTGGGAACAGGATATGAAGGTACGGGCATCGGTAAAGAAGATTTGTGACAAGTGCAAGGTCATCCGCCGCCATGGTGTGGTGCGGGTGATCTGTGAAAACTCCAAGCATAAGCAGCGCCAGGGCTGATTTTTCCCCGCGACGCGCATTAATGGCGCTCACCGGGACCCCGGCCGTGAAGAGTGGGACGGATTCTCAAGGAGTAGGGTAGGACTATGGCACGTATTGCAGGCATTGACTTGCCACGCAACAAGCAGACACGGATTGCGCTGACTTATATTTTCGGTATTGGCCTGCCGCGGGCACGGAAGATCGCCGAGACCGCCAACGTGGACGGCTTCAAGAAGATCTCTGATCTGACCGAAGATGAGGTAAATCGCATTCGCCAGGTCATCGAAAATGAAGGCAACGTCGAAGGCGATCTCCGCAAAGACGTTACGATGCATATCAAACGGCTGATCGAAATCGGCTCGTACCGCGGCTATCGTCATCGGCGCAGTTTGCCGGTTCGCGGGCAGCGTACGCACACCAATGCGCGCACGCGCAAAGGTCCGCGCAAAGGCACAGTCGCCAACAAGAAGAAGACGGCGGCCAAAACTTAGTCGGTCGGCTGATGACAGGTCCGCAAACCGTTTGTTCGAGTGGTGCGCCAGCGACGCACCGGTTTCTGGTGGTGCGGCGAAGCTAAGGTTTACAGGATCCGGGCGCTTTGATTTGCGTCTGGTGGAGCGGGAGCGAAGGCAAGGTTCTTATGGCAAAAGCAGGTGGCAGTGCCGGTGCGACGCCGGAAAAAAAGGGAAAGACAAAGAAGTTCAAGCGCAAGGAGCGTAAGCACGTCCCTCACGGGCTGGTGACCATCAACGCCTCCTTCAACAACACGATTGTCACGATTTCGGATCCGTCCGGCAACGTGATGCTGCCAACACGGCACGCGAACATGGTCTTCGCAGCGTCGACGTGCGTGTCAGCGGTCCCGGATCGGGCCGCGAGTCGGCAATTCGCGCGTTGGCAGCGGCAGGGCTGGATGTTCGCACCATTAAAGACTCGACGCCGGTTCCGCATAATGGCTGCCGCCCGGCCAAGCGCCGCAGAGTGTGAGGGGCTGCCCCAACACGCGCAACGGTGCATGCTGGGACCCCGTTTGAAACGTCCGTACGTTGTTTGAATCTAAAACTATTGATCGGGACGACAGGAGCGCCAACCCCGTAAACCGATCGACTCAACAGGAGAGGAACATTGGCACGTTACAAGGATGCAGTATGCCGTCTTTGCCGCCGCGAGGGCATCAAGCTGTTTCTGAAGGGCGGAAAGTGTTTTACCGATAAGTGTCCCATCGAGAAGCGCAACTTCGCCCCCGGCCAGCACGGCAAAGATCGTAAGGCGAAGGTTGTCGGGTATGGTCTGCAGCTTCGCGAAAAGCAGAAAGCAAAGCGTATCTATTTCACCCAGGAAGGCCAGTTCCGAAATTATTTCGAGAAGGCGGTTCGCGCCAAGGGCGTGACGGGCGAGATGCTGTTGCAGCAACTCGAGCGGCGTTTGGACAACGTTGTCTACCGTCTGGGGTTTGCCGTAGCTCGCCGTCAGGCTCGCCAGCTGGTTCGCCATGGGCACGTGCAAGTGAACGGGCGCAAGGTCGACATTCCGTCCTTCCAGGTGGAATCCGGTGACGAGGTTATGATCCGGGAAAACAGCCGTAAGCTCCCGGTGCTCGAATTGGCAAAGGAGTTCAGCAGCCATCAAACTGCTCCGAGTTGGCTTGAAATCGACCGAGAGAATTTTCGCGGTCGCATTCTCTCGTTGCCTAAGCGCGAAGAGATCAACCTGCCGATCAACGAGCAGCTAATCGTCGAGTTGTACAGCAAGTAGGGACATGTATCAGCGGCCAGCAAGGTTCGGGAGTCGCTTTATTGCGAGCCGGATTGGCCGGTCGTTGGGAGGGCCTTTGGGGTCTCCCTTGGTTGTGCGATCTCGCGAAAACGAGTTTTGAACTATAAACGTGTGCGGCGTTCATGCCCGTCAAGGACGGCTTGACCGTCGCACCCCTTATCTCGAGCCAGATCAGCCGGTGCGCTTTACCATTGCCGCTGTGCAGCATGGCGCGAATGATCAGGAGAATGCGAAATGCTCTGGAAGGGTTTTCAGAAACCGAAACGCCTGGCGTTTGACAGTGAATCACTGACCGACAAGTTCGGTCATTTCTGGGCGCAGCCGTTTGAACGCGGCTTTGGGACCACGATCGGCAACGCTCTGCGTCGTGTGCTGCTCTCCTCAATCGAGGGCGCCGCCATTACCGCCGTCAAGATCGAAGGAGTACTCCACGAGTTCCAGTCGATCCCCGGCGTTGTGGAAGATGCCACTGACATCATCCTTAATTTGAAACAGATTCCGTTCAAGCTGAACGGGGACGCTCCGAAGGCAATTTACCTGCGGGCCGACCAGCCAGGAGTCGTCACTTCCGGCATGATCGAGGCCGATGCCGATGTGGAGGTCCTCGACAAGGAAGTTTACGTCGCAACCGTGAGCGAAGGCGGCAAACTCGATATGGAGATGCGCCTCAAAAAGGGCCGCGGATACGTTTCAGCCGACAAGAATTTTGACGAGGATCTCGGACTGGGATTCATACCAATCGACTCCGTGCACTCGCCGGTTCGCAAGGTCAACTACTCGGTCGAAGCCGCTCGCTTGGGGCAGATCACGGATTATGACAAGCTGTCGATCGAGATCTGGACAAATGGCTCGGTCAATCCGCAGGATGCGCTGGGACTGGCGGCGAAGTTGCTGAAAGATCACATGAACATCTTCATCAACTTCGAAGAGGAGGTTGAGGCCACCCTCAGCTCCGAGGAGCGTAAGCCGGAGATCCGCAACGAGAACCTGAATCGTTCGGTCGAAGAGCTTGAACTCTCGGTTCGCAGTTATAACTGCCTCAAGAATGCCAATATTCAGACCATCGGCGAACTGGTCCAGAAGAGCGAAGCCGAAATGCTGAAGACGAAAAACTTCGGCCGTAAGTCGCTCAACGAAATCAAGGAAATCCTCTCCTCGATGGGGTTGAGTCTTGGCATGAAGATCGACGAACACGGCAATGCCGTTCCTACGCAGGCAAGTACGGTCGGCAACGCCTCCTCGCCGTTGGGCGCGGGCGAAAGTAATTCGTCGTTCTGAATGGTGTGGCCGCCGGCCAGTAGAGAGACACTCCCGGCGAGTATGGCTTGCCGGAGAGCTGGATCTTCCGGCGATAGCAATAGCCGGCTCCTGAAAGAGCTTGGCGCCTGGGCAAGCCAAATCGCCCGGGGACCCCGATAGTCATAAGGATTAGCGATATGCGTCATCGTGTAGCAGGATGGAAACTAGGCCGGAACACTGAACATCGGCGCGCGCTTTTGCGCAACCTGGTGACCTCGCTCATTGTGGAAGAGCGCATCGAGACCACTGTCACCAAGGCTAAGGCCATGCGCTCTCATGTTGAAAAGATGATCACGCTCGGCAAGCGTGGCGATGTAGCCGCGCGGCGCCTTGCTGCCGCGTATCTCATGACCCGCTCTGCCGTCGACAAGCTCTTTGATACGATTTCGCCCCGCTTCGGCGATCGCGAAGGCGGGTACACTCGCATCGTGCTCACCGGCTTGCGCAAAGGCGATGGCGGGCAGAAGGCTTTCATCGAACTGCTCGGCAGCGAAAAAACCATTGATGCCAAGCGTGAGAAGCGTGCCGAAGCGCGTGCCAAGCGCACGGAGGAGACCCGCAAGGCCATGGAAGAGGCGCGCGCCGAACAGCAGCCACCGGCAGAAGCCGGCGGCGAGCCGAAGGAAAAGGAGAAGGAGTAAGGCTAGGCCGCCACGATACTCCTCAACCCGACGCGTTGATTGTAAGGATTGCTGCTCGCCCCGCGGGCGGCTGACCAAATAGGTTTATGGGCGTACCGGCATTAGCTGGTACGCCTTTTCTATGTTTGTTCGCTTACCTATGCACGTGCACTCGTGCATCATCGCCGGCAAGTTGCGTGCGCTCGGCGCGCCGGGAGTTTCGCGCCGCGAAGCAGAAGATTAGAATCTGCGCCAGCAAGCCGGCGCAACTATCGAGCAGCACATCCCACCAGGTGCCGGTGCGTGATGGAATCGTCATCTGGTGCAACTCGTCTGCCGTGGCCGTCAATCCCGTTATCGCCATGGCCAGCAGCGCCCACGGCAATCGCCAGAGGAAGTGAAAGGCGTGCGGACGCGGCAATCTCGTCACCCGGGAAGTACGCCAATCGTAGTATCCCGCAAGTGCGCGAAAGGTGCCGCGGCAGGCTCGAAAGAAAAGGAAGCTCAGCAGTCCGTATCCGACAACGTGGCCGCACTTGCGCAGGGCCAAATTCGCCTTGTTGATTGCTCGCAAGCTCGGGTGGATGGAGAACCAGGCGAGCAAAGAGCGCAGCATCTCCCGCGTATGGGCGCTCGAAAAGTGATCCGTGGATTCGACGGCGATGATCGCGAGCATGATCATGGCCGGTAACCAGAACGTCAGAACACCACGGATTGTTAATCTTGGCAATCGGTCCCTCGTTACTCGACC
The DNA here is from genome assembly GCA_049519595.1 of Candidatus Korobacteraceae bacterium. Lineage (GTDB taxonomy): Bacteria > Acidobacteriota > Terriglobia > Terriglobales > Acidobacteriaceae > CAWBRT01. Next base: position 10,746 of record JBEKQP010000247.1, read on the forward strand.
CGGTAGTTCGGAGCCTCCCGCGTAATCGTGACATCGTGCACGTGGCTCTCGCGCAATCCGGCATTGCTGATTCGAATGAACCGTGCCTTCTGCTGAAGTTCCTTGATATCGGCGCAGCCAACGTAGCCCATTCCGCTGCGTAGACCGCCTACCAGTTGCAGAATCATCATCGCAACCGTACCGCGATAGGGCACGCGGCCTTCGATTCCCTCCGGAACCAGCTTCGCCAGCCTGTTGCCATCGTTTTCACCCTCGAGCCGGGTGGTGAAATTGCCGCCCTCGCCGCCGCTATCCAAGCTTTGAAAATAGCGTTCGCTGGAACCGGCGGCCATCGCCGCAAGCGAGCCCATACCACGGTATGCCTTGAACGTGCGACCCTGGTAGAGGATGGTTTCGCCCGGACTCTCCTCGGTTCCGGCCAGCAGAGAACCAATCATCACCAGATCCGCCCCGGCGGCCAGAGCCTTCGTGACGTCGCCGGAATATTTGATACCTCCGTCGGCGATGATCGGAACGTTGGTGTCGCGCGCGGCACGGGCGGCTTCGGCAATCGCCGTAATTTGTGGCACGCCGGCCCCGGTCACGACACGCGTCGTGCAAATTGAGCCCGGGCCGATTCCGATCTTGACCGCGTCGGCGCCAGCGGAGATTAATTCGGCCGTTCCCTCGTAGGTGCCAACGTTGCCCGCAATCAGGTCGACATCAGGAAATCTGGCCTTCACGCAACGCACGGCTTCCAGCACGCGCGTCGAATGGCCATGAGCACTGTCAATGGCTATCAAGTCAACCTTGTTCCGAATCAACTCCTGCGCACGCTCCAGAAAGTCTCCGGTGGCCCCGATCGCGGCGCCAACCCGCAATCGGCCTTGTGGGTCCTTGGCCGCGCCCGGATACTTCAACTTCTTCTGGATATCTTTGACCGTGATCAGGCCCTTGAGTTCGTACTTGTCGTCCACGACCAGCAACTTCTCGACCCGGTGCCGATGCAGTATCCTTTCGGCCTCCAGCAATGTTGTGCCGACGGGGACCGTGATGAGATTATCCTTGGTCATCACTTCGTGGATTGGAATCTCGGTGCGGCTTTCAAAACGCAGATCACGATTGGTGAGAATTCCAACCAGCTTGCGATCCTTCGTAATCGGCACGCCGGAAATTCGATAGCGGCGCATCACTTCCAGCGCATCGGAGATTTTTTCGTCGGGCGACATCGTGATCGGATCGACGATCATGCCGCTCTCGGAGCGCTTTACCTTGTCGACTTCATTGGCCTGCTGGTCGATGGTGAGATTGCGATGGACGATGCCGAGTCCGCCTTGCTGGGCGAGCGCGATGGCCATGTGGGATTCGGTGACCGTGTCCATGGCGGCGCTGATGATGGGGATGTTGAGATGAATATTGCGCGAGATTTGCGTCTGGGTATTGACGCCGGCGGGCACGACCTCGGAGCGCGAGGGAACGAGGAGAACGTCGTCGAAAGTAAGGGCTTCGGGAACCGGAAAATGAATCATGGGAATTGGGTGAAACTTCTATTGTAGGGAGGGCGAGGGAGATTGGGCAAATGGGGATGACGTAGTTGGCTAACTCGATACTTCTTCATACGCAACGAGGATGGTTTCCTTTCCATCACGGGTCAACGTTGGCCTGCACCGGACCTTCGCGCCAGTGGGAAAGGCCCAACGCGTGTCCACCGGGTCGGTATTTACCTCGATAATCTCGTAAGCATTTTCCCCGACGCGAACGGCCTCCACCGGACACCAAACCGCTACAAGTTCATCCGGCAAGTCAACAT
>JBEKQP010000248.1:0-7098 GCA_049519595.1 Candidatus Korobacteraceae bacterium
CACCAAGTCGGGACGCTTGCTATACACGAAGCCGATGACATGCTTCAGCGTCGGGAAATCCCTCAGCTTGAGGTTTTCATCGCGCTGGATGTTGTAGATCCCGCGAATGGCCGCCATCAGTTCCGCCTGCTTAACCGTGTCGACCCCGAGGTCGGCTTCCAGATCTAAATCCAAGTCCAGCATGTCTTTGGGATAGCCGGTCTTTTCGACTACCAAGGCCAGGATCGCTTCCCTCACCGGATCGTCCGCGACCGCTTCGACGGCAACAGCCGACACCGGCGTGGGAGTAGGCACGGGCGTGGGCAGCGCGACTGTCCGGGACGGGGCCGGCGCAACCACCAAGTCGGGACGCTTGCTATACACGAAGCCGATGACATGCTTAAGCGTCGGAAAATCCCTCAGCTTGAGGTTCGGGTCGCGCTCAATGGTGTAGATCTCGCGAATGGCCGCCATCAGCTCCGCCTGCTTAACGGTGTCAACCCCGAGGTCGGCTTCCAGATCCAAATCCAAGTCCAGCATGTCTTTGGGATAGCCGGTCTTTTCGACTACCAGGGCCAGGATCGCTTCCCTCACCGGATCGTCCGCGACCGCTTCGACGGCAACAGCCGCAGGCGTGGGCGCAGGCAGGGCGACGATGCGGGACGGGAGAGGCGCAACCGCCAAGTCGGGACGCTTGCCATACACAAAGCCGATGACGTGCTTCAGTGTCGGGAAATCCCTCAGCTTGAGGTTCGGGTCGCGCTCAATGGTGTAGATCTCGCGAATGGCCGCCATCAGTTCCGCCTGCTTAACGGTGTCAACCCCGAGGTCGGCTTCCATATCCAGGTCCAGGTCCAGCATGTCCATTGGGTAGCCGGTCTTTTCGACAACCAAGGCCAGGATGCGTTCCCTCACCGGATCGTCCGCGACTGCACTCGCCGCTGTGGATGGGGCAGGAGCAACGACATCCGGCAACTCCAGCGCTGTTGCTTTCTGCGCCGGGATCACCTTCGCGACGGCCAGGTCGGGCCGCTTGCCGTATACAAAGCCGATGACATGCTTCAGCGTCGGGAAATCCCTCAGCTTGAGGTTCGGGTCGCGCTCAATGTTGTAGATCTCGCGAATGGCCGCGAACAACTCCGCCTGCTTAACGGTGTCGACCCCGAGGTCGGCTTCCATATCCAGGTCCAGGTCCAGCATGTCTATGGGGTAGCCAGTCTTTTCGACTACGAGTGCAAGGAGGCGCTCCTTCACCGGATCGACTTCCACAATAGGTTTCGCCGAAGAGGAAGGCGCGGGCACTGCGGCTGCCACTTTTGCGCTTGGCTTGGCCACATCACTGAGTGACGGGATTGCCGCGGGGACTGCAGCAAGCACGGGCTTTGGCGAATCCGACATTTTAAGCGCGGGAACTGGCGTTGGCCGAGAGTCCAAAGCGGCTTCGGCGAGCCTTGCCGCGGCCACTTGGTCCCGCACCCGCAGCGTGCGCTGTACCACTTCCAGATCCGCCGCCGGATGGCCAGCCACACGCTCCAGCCAAGCCTTCCAGATATCCGCGTCAGCAATGCGCGAGCTGTAGCCCAAAGCATTCGGGCGGGTACGGCTACCGTCCTTAGTCTTTACCCAGCGGATTAGTGACAAGCATATCTGCGAGCCAAACCCGGCACCCAAACGTAACGCATACTCGACGGGGTACGCGCCACCCTTGGATAAATTCAAAGAGCCCAGCTCAGGGTCGATTTCCTTGAAGTTGGCAACCGGCGGCACGCAACCGGTTTCAAGCGCTTTCACCGCGACGACATCTTCAATGCCTGTGGCCATAGCGTGGCCGGTAAAGCCCTTGGTATTGGCGATTACGATTTGGTCCGCGTCTTCGCCGAAGACGCGACGCAGGGCGTTGATCTCCGCAGAAGCGCTGCCGCCTCGCGCCGGCGTGTACGTTTCGTGGGAGACGAATACGGTTTGCGATGCCATTTGACGACGTGAAACACCTGCGTGTTCTTCCGCCTGGGATACGAGGCGCTCCATCAACCCGCCGATGTGTTGGACATCGAGACGCGTGCCATGGAAGGCGCTATTGGCAGCGACTGTGCTCAACACCTCGCAGATGGGTCGGATTCCACGTTCGCGCGCGGAGTCCGCGCTCTCAACCACAAGTGACGCCGCGCCCATGCCCATAATCAAACCGTGCCGGCGGCGGTCGAAGGGGAGTGCGGCCTCTTCCACCACCTCGTCGGTGGCCGCTGCTCCAGAAGCCAAAAAGCCAGCGCCCATCCATCCCATGAGGTGATCGGAGGTGACGTCATCCGCCGAGATGATGATTACCCGGCGGCATCGCCCGGCGCGAATCCAGTCTTCCGCAAGTGAGACGCCTTGCGTGGTGCTCGCACAGGCTGCGTTGATCTGCGTATTCGGGCCGCGGGCGCCGATGAATTCCGCGAATTGCGAATGTCCCATCGGCAGAACTCTGAGCAAGAAGCGCCGGTCGAAGACATACGGCTCTTTTTCGATGGTGGCACGCAACTCGTCGATGCGGCGGCCTATCTCTTCCCCGAGGCCGTTTGAACCCGCCGCCCTTAGGCGCAGATTCTCCAGCATGGCCAGTTGCTCCCGGCGGCTTTGGTCCGCGTAAAAACGCGCCATCTCATCGGCAAAAGAGTCGCAGCCGGGGAAAGCGGAGGCGAAAATCACCCCAGTATCGTCGCGCAGAGCGTCGGGCAATCCCCACCGCTCCGGCAACTTCGTGCCTTTGCTGGTGGTTTTGTAGTGCATGACCAGCGGGATGCCGGCATCATGTAACGCGTCAAGCCCAGCCCCCATAGCAAGTCGTGTGGTCTGGTCGAGGGCAGCCAGGCGATCGGCTGAAACTCCGAATTCCTTGTCCAGTTCGAAGGCGCCGCCACGCGCCGCCAACCGGATCACATCCGACGTACTCGTAATGGATTCGAATACTGGCCCGCCATTGTCGCTTTTCACCAGCCGCGTGATGTTTTTTTCGAGCATGGCGCGGCGAAAACGAGTGGGGACCACATCGATGAACTGCTCGCCCCGGAACATGCGGCTGACATTGGCATCATCGAAGATGCGCTCAGTTCCCGGCAGACCCAGCGCCGCTCCGGTAATCGTCACCGGGAGCCATGCGCTGGCAGCATTCTGCCCTTGCACTGACACCACCGAGGTATCGCGCGATGTCTCGGCCTGCCCGCGACCCAATCCAGCAGCGTAAAGGCCACACAGCGCCTGGTTGAAGGACGCAATATCGCCGACCTTTGGATGATTCGTGAACAGCGAAACCACATCGCCGCGACCGCCGAGCACGTCATCGGCAAATCCCTGCAGAGCCTTCTTCGGCCCCATTTCCACAAATACACGGGCACCGGCGGCGTATAGCGTCTCCAGGCCCTTTACAAACTGCACGGGAGAAGCGATCTGCGTCGCCAGCATGTCCAGCATCTTCGGCACGACGTTCGGTCCCATGGGATAAAACTCACCGTCGATATTCGAAATGATCGGCAGCTGCGGCGGTTGCATACGCAGTCGTGCCAGCATCTGGCCGAACGGCACGCTGGCCGGAGCCACAATCTTTGTATGGAAAGCATGGCTGACCGGCAATGGCATGGCGTTGTAACCGGCTTTAAGGAATGCTTCGACCGCTTGCTCGACCGCCTTGCTGGTCCCGCCTATGACCGCTTGGCCGTTACTGTTGATATTCGCGGTAACCACATAACCGTCGATTGTCTTGAGTATCCGATCAATTTCATCCAGCGGGGCAAAGACGGCTGCCATCTTGCCGTTGTCTTCGAATGACACGCGCGTCATTTCGCGCCCACGCGCACTGACGGCTTCCATGGCATCCACGAATGGGAGCGAGCCCGCCGCCACCAAGGCTCCGTATTCGCCCACACTATGGCCCATTGCCATGTCGGGCTGAATGCCGTAAGCGGCCGCCAACCTGGTCAATGCAATGTCGCTCGCAATCACCGCAGGCTGAGTAATCGCGGTCTGGCGTATATCTACTTCGGCTCGGGCGACGGCTGCGGCATCGGTTTCGTCAACGAAGATGAATTCGCTGAGCGGCTTGCCCAGGATGGGAGTCAAAACGCCGTCCGCTTCGGCGAAAGTTTCCGCCACAATCGGTTCAACGTCGCGGAGCGCTTTGAGCATGTTGCCATACTGCGAGCCTTGTCCTGTGTAGAGGAATGCCACTTTGGGAGCAGGCCCCTGGCCGCGGAAAATACCTTGTGCGCGGAGAGCCTTCCAGATTGGCGGCTGGTTGGCCGCCAGCGCCTTGAGTGCCTTGGCGGACTTATCCGCCAAATCGGCAGCATCAGCATAGTCGATCGCCAGGCGCTCGGTGGCGCGCAGGTCCGACTCAGCAGGCGCGGCAATGGCAGGCGCGAAACCCGCCGCAGCCGACTTCTGCACCGCACGCAGACGCTCGGCCAGCGCAGTCGCTGAGGCAGCGCCGATTACCAGCGCCCCACGAAGCGGCGGCTTACAAGAGGATACGATCTGAGCCGTGCGGGAATCCTGCGCATTCATGGCTCCATTCTGTTGCATCGACATCGAGAGGCTCCCGCCGACCGCGACCGATCGCTTCCCGTTGCCGCCGGTAATCTTGTTAGGAATGTACTCTTCCAGCACAGCGTGGAAGTTGGTGCCGCCAAAACCAAAGGCACTCAAGCCGGCACGCCGCACGCCATCAGCCGCAACCGTCCACGGCTTGAGCTCGGTATTTACATAAAGAGGAGAGTGGGCAAAATCAATATCCGGATTGGGACGCGGACAATTCACACTTGGCGGCAGCACCTTATCGCGAAGCGCCAGCACAGCCTTCAGCAAACCTGCGGCTCCAGCGGCCCCTTTGAGATGGCCGATATTAGACTTGACCGAGCCGAGTGCTACCGAGCCAACGGGGAGATTGAAACTGCTGAGCACCTCAGCCATGCTCTGCGTTTCGACGACATCACCAACCTTAGTCGATGTACCGTGACCTTCAATCAATGTCCCCGCTGTGGGCGATACTCCGGCATTGCGCCAAGCCCGTGCGACAGCGAGTTTTTGTCCGACCGGGTTGGGCGCCGTAATTCCTTTCCCTTTTCCATCGCTTGAGCCGGCAATACCGCGCAGCACAGCGTAGATCTTGTCCTTGTCCCGCTCGGCATCCGCTAAACGTTTGAGCAAAAAGATAGCCGCGCCTTCGCCCATGACAAAACCGTCGGCGCCCTCCGCATAGGGGCGAGTACCGGTTGCTGAAAGCGCGCCGATCTTGCAGAACTTAACGAAGCTCGGAGCTCCCATATTGCGGTCGATGCCGCCAGCAATGGCCACGTCAAAATCATTCGCCACCAGTCCGTGTGCGGCTGAGGTTATTGCCGCCATCGCTGATGCGCATGCCGCATCCGTCGTGAAATTGGGGCCGCGAAAGTTGTAAATGTTCGCAATGCGTCCGGCAAGGCAGTTGGACAATTCGCCGGGCATCGAATCTTCCGTGACTTCGGGAAGACACTTTTCTATGCGGTTGTGCAACTCGCGCGTGATGTCACGTCGCATGTTTTCGGGCAGCGCGGCGAAGCTGGTGCTGTCGCTCAGTTCGCGGGCGTATTCCGGAAAGTACACGCGCAAGCAAGTGAGATAGTGCTTTTCCCCGCCCAAGGCACTGCCGAGAATGACCGCCGTGCGCTCGCCGTCCAGCGGACGCTTGGGGTAGCCGTAGTCTTCTAACGCCTCGCGAGCGCAGGCGATCGCCCATTTTTGCGCGTCATCCATGCCATTGACAACACGCGGCGGAAGAGGGAGTCGCCACTTCATGGGATCCCAGATGAACTCGCGCACCCAGCCACCGATCTTCGAGTAGGTTTTATCGGGCGCGCCGTGATCGGAATCAAAGTAAAGGGCTGGGTCCCAACGGTCGGCGGGAACCTCACTGATGGAGTAACGGCCGTTTTTCACGTTGCTCCAGAAGGCTGCCACATTCGGAGCATCAGGCATAACCGCGCCCGCGCCGACAATCGCAATCGCTTTATAAGCGGTATCTTCCATGATGGCACTTCCTCTATATGACTCGAATTGGCGTCTGGCCTGTGACGGTCAGACCTCGTTCTAAATTCTCCAGCGCTTGTTTCGTTCCTCAGAAGTAATGCATGTTCCCTCAGGGACTGAAACCAGCATTTTCGTTGGCTCTGGATGGCGTGGCCGAAGCCACGCCCCTTCAAAGCACTATTTTTTTAAACAAGCTCTAGGCAGATGCTCCTACACTCTTCGCCGTGCGGTTATAAAGCACGTCGGCAACGCGATCCATGTCCGAAATCAAGCCGGCCTGCGCACGATGGATTTCGGGCAGTCGTAAACCCGCTTCAAACGCAGCCATCTCGGAATCGCCCACGCCATCGCCGGCGCACACCCACCGGAGCCCCTCTTCGCTTACCTTGAGCGCCGCCTCACGCGCAAAGATTCGGCTCAGTGCCGCCAATGCGTTCGCGTCGAAGCGGGTGTTTGCTTTCTCGTTGAGCTTGCCCTCGGCCATACGCGCGGCGCGGCGGGCCAAGCAGCCTGCGCACTCGGCATAGGCAATCAGCTCGCCAAGCCGCAGCAGAATATGTTGGTGACGGGTGAGTCGCGCGGAACGAGCCTTCTCCATGACCTCGGCCAACGCGTGCAGAGCCAGAGCCGCAACGTTCGCGCCCACGTTTGGATGGGTAAGGTGCAGCTGTTCGAGTTGACGCGCCTGGTCGTGATAGTACTGCCCGCGCGTCTTCAGGTGTAACTGCCAGCGGTCACGGCTGATTGTCATCTCCATGATCTCGGAAGTACCCTCGTAGATCGTGGTGATGCGCACGTCACGCTTAATTTTCTCAACCATGTATTCGTGGGTATAACCGTACCCGCCCAGCGCCTGAATGCTGGCGTCGGCGGCCATGTTACCGGCCTCGGTCGCCATGTATTTGGCAATAGCGCCTTCGGTGTTGAGCTTGCCGTTCTCGCCTTCGCCGGCGTCGATGCGTTCCGCGGTCTCTTCGATGTAGGCGCGACCTGCCTCCAGGCGGGCCACGTGCGGCACGATCAACTTATGCGTGTAGCCCTGCTTCTCCGAGAGCGGCGCCCCGGCCTGGACGCGCT
>JBEKQP010000249.1:0-784 GCA_049519595.1 Candidatus Korobacteraceae bacterium
GGTCGTACAGGTAGCGACCGTTGTCTTCGCCATACTTCGCAATCAGTTCCGTCAGATCGGTGCTCGTGCCGGAATGATACGGCGCCAGTTGCAGAAGGTCCACTCCCCGCTCCAGCCAGCCGGTCGAACGGTAATAACTGCCCGAGTGCTCCTGGAAGTACGTTTCATATCGTTGCCGGCCCCCCATGAGCAGACCGATGCAGTCGTGCATGCGTGGCACCACAATCACCGTATGCCGTGCTTCGATTCCGTGCAGTCCGTTGCCGCAGAGTCCATAGCCAAGAACAATGGCGTCGTAGCCTCCTGCCGGCACGCGATCCACGCATTCTTGCAGCTTCGCGGTCATCGCTTTCCCGCCCAGGTCGTGCAAGCCCTTGGGCAGAAATTCCACATCGACGATTTCACCGGCGCGCGCCACGGCAGCGCACATCTCCCGATAAAGCACCTCACAGGCAATCAACTTCAGGCGCATGGATTATGGTTCCTCACGACGCCGCGGGCGCGACCAATTGACGGGCCAGTGTCACCGCCGCGGTGGCGGTCTCGCTATAGCCGTCGGCCCCGATCGAGTCGGCGAACTCGCGCGTCACCGGCGCCCCTCCCACCATCACCTTCACGCGATCCCGCAAGCTAGCCTGCTTCAGCGCATCAATGGTGTTCTTCATCATGGGCATGGTGACCGTAAGCAGTGCCGAGAGTGCAACAATGTTGGCATTGTGCGCAGTCACCGCTTCAATGAAGCGCTGCGGCGTCACATCCGTGCCCAGATCGATGACCTCGAAGC
>JBEKQP010000249.1:794-7851 GCA_049519595.1 Candidatus Korobacteraceae bacterium
GAACTGACCAGGTTCTTGCCGATGTCGTGCAAATCGCCCTTCACGGTCCCAATGACCACCCGAGCCAGAGGTTGCGCGCCGCTGGCAGCCAGCAAGGGTCGCAGTACCTCGAGCGAGCTCTTCATGGCGCGCGCCGCCAGCAGCAGCTCAGGCACGTAATACTCCTCGCACTCAAAGCGCCGACCGACCTCGCTCATGGCTGGAATCATGTAGTTTGTGATTAGCTCCATGGGCTGCGCGCCCTCCGACACCGCCTGCTGTGTCACCGCCAGCGCCCCCTTGTTGTCACCGATCAAGATTGCTTCGTACAGCTTTTTCAGGTCAGTCATTTCCGTCTTCCTCAGGCTTTTCGGCTTCTGCCGCAGCCCGTAAGTTCGCTCTCTTAGAGACTAACTTCAATCCCGCAACGTCCAAGCCCGTCGCCGGACACTTGCCTCACTTCGGCCCCGGCATCAGCACAGCGCGTTTATCTTGTCGCACAAGTACTTGATGCGGTCCAATTCGGCGTCTGCCGTCACCATGTCGCTCACGCCAAGCACCAGCCGTTGCGCGTGACCATAGCGCTCGATCAGGCCGTCGGCATAACGGCGGAACTCCTGCTCATCCGTACTGCTCACGCACAGCTGGGTCGACGGAATGCCGCCCCAGATTGTGATGCGGCCCGCAAATGCGGCGAGTGTCTCTTCCAACGTCAAGCGGGTCATTGGGTAGGGGCAAACCGAGTCGGCGATGTCGAAGCCGGCCTCCAGGTACAGCGGGATCAGCCTGCGGTTTTCTCCATCGGTATGCGTGAGCAGATACTTGCCTCGCTGATGCAGGCGTTCGGTATATCGCTTCAAATCGGGCAGGATGTGTTTCTTGAACACCGGAGGCGGCGTGATCGAATCATCATAGTTGCCTCCCAGAAAGACAACTTCAGCCGGGGAATCGAGCGCCACCTGCCCGATCGTCTCGTAAAATGGCTTCATCTGCTCGGCCAACCGGTAAATCTTTTCCGGATAGTCCGCCATCGCAAAATAGAATTCCTCGGTGAACATCAACTCTTTCATGATGTGGTGCATAGGCCCCGCGGTGCCCAGCAGAAAGGCCACCGGAATGCCTTGGTCGCCAACCTTGTCCCGCAATGCCTGGTAGCCCGCCGCGTTCGACTTAACCTTGATGTGCTCAAAAATGTAACCTACGGCCTCGAAGTGCTCGGGTTTGCGGATCGGCACCTCGGAAACCCAGGGGATCGAGGCGCCGGCGTCCAACATCTCTTCCGTAAACAGAAAGGCCGTTCGCACCGTGCCCACGGGAGTAACGTACTCGACCGTGGTTTCAGTCCCGTTCCCTGTGTCGCGCTTCGAGATTCTGCGCTCGACGCCTTCCAACTCAAAGTCGTAGGGCAGCGCCGGTATGTGCCAAAGGCCGAGGCCCCGATCGACTGTCCCCGTCACATCCGAAGTGTAGTCAGGGTTCAGCGCGTAAAGACCGGCGCCCAGGCGGCGAGCAATCTCCTCCAGCGTCAAGCCTTGCCATTCCTTGGGCAGGGTTCCTTTTCGCAGGGCTGCACGATACCAGAATTCAAGCCGCGGTATCCACGGTATCCGATCCGGAGTATCACCCCGGATGGCGGCCAGAGCCCTCTCGCGTTCCGTCATCTCGTTCTCCTTCTAGTCTCTCCAGGCCAGCTTCGCCAAACCATGCAGCAGGCGTCGCCAGCTCCAGATTGCAGCACCTAGTCCTGTAACCGCTCCAGACTGATTGCCGTTTTGCGCCTCTACAACATACGTGGGTTTCGGGAACCGTTCAACCCTTCGCTGCCAACCGCTTCCCCTCCGCCGCCATGGCAGGAATATGATTCGGGAGAAAAGTTCCCATCGCTCCGTCGGAAATCAGTATCTCGCCTTGGGCAACATGTTCGAATAGCGTCTTCATGCAATCGCTCCTATATGTTTGCCGCATCCGGAAACCCCATGCAATCCACAAACGTTTCCTGAAACCCAGCATCGGCGGCGAGGCTCACATGTTCAACTTTGGGCATGGATACGTCTTCGGAAAGCAAAATCAACTTTGCCCCGCGCAGCGCCGTATTGCCGGCGGATACAACCCGCTCGCCAGCCATCTCCAGCAAGCCAATCCTGGCGGCGCTCTCGATGCGAACGTAGTTTCCAAAGGCTCCCGCCAGATACACCGTTCGCAAATCTTGCATGGTTGCGCCCCAGCGGCCCAGCAGGATGCGAAGCCCGGCGGCGATTGCTCCCTTCGCCAGCTGCAGCTCACGGATGTCGGCTTGCGACACGATCACGGGCTCCATCAAGGGAAACTCGCGCGCCCCATTTGCCAGCCGGCCGCTGGGCAGAATCGCACCGTTTTCGAGTCCCGCCGCCACTGCGTCCACCAGCCCGCTGCCGCAGATGCCGCGCGGCGCAACATCGCCAATGACGGCGCACTCCAGTTTGCCACTGCGATTCGATACCTGCGCGATAGCGCCCGTAGCGGCGCGCATTCCCATCCGGATGGAGCCGGCTTCAAAGGCCGGACCCGCTGCCGTCGAAGCGCACAGGATTCGATCCTGATTTCCCAGCGCAATCTCACCGTTTGTTCCGAGATCGATTAATGCCGTCAGCTCGGCGCCTGTGCTCAAGTTCACGGCAAGAATGCCGGCGAGCACATCGGAGCCAACGAACCCGCCGATGCAGGAGACAAAGCGAATGCAGCAATCCTGCGGCAGCTTCCAATTCAGTTCGCGGGGCGTGAACCGCTGCTCACCCAATTCCGGGGATGCGAATGGCACGTGCGAAAGCGGCTCCAGGTCAACGCCGGCAAACAAGTGATGCATCACCGTGTTACCCACCAGTACCGCTTCGGCGACATCGCTCTCGCGGCCCGCCGCCAACTGGCTGACCATATCGCCGACAGTTTCGCGAATCAGCGGGGTCAAATCCCGTTTCGTTAACGCGAATCGCAACCGCGTCATGATGTCGGCTCCGAACGCGGTTTGCGGATTCAGTGCGGTTCGAACTCCAAGCAGATCGCCCGTCGCGAGGTCGATCATCTGCGCCACAAGGGTGGTCGTTCCGACATCGACCGCAATTCCCAGGCCGCTCCGCAGCGAACCGCGCAGCCGGGTTTGGTCACTGAGGATAGGAACGCCCCACTGTTCCACGTGCAGCTTGAGCGTCGTCTCGGCATGGGCTTGGCACGCGAGCCGCCACCCGGAGGCAATCTCCTGCTCCGTAAGCGCCAGCTTGTCGTTAGGGGTTGGCGTCAGCGTCCCTTCAAGCAGGCGTACGCGGCAGCCGCCGCACAGCTCGGAGCCTCCGCAAGGAAACTCCAGCCCTTGCTCTGCCAGAACACTGCCGAGAGCCGCCCCGCGTCTGACCTCCAGGGACACTCCAAGCGGCACCAGTTCGACCCGCACCGTTTCACTCACGCATTTCTCCCGATGAATGCCGCCGTCAACTCTTATACCGCGATTCGTTTTTTAATTATTTGCGCTGCATGCGGAGAAGTCCACAAGTCTGAGCCGACCTTATCACTCGCTGAAGCTCACCGTAACTTCCCCGAGAACCCCAAAGCCGGCCCGCGCGGTATCGCCGGGGGCGACTGGCATCGGTTTCAGACAGGTTCCAGTCGTGACCACCTGCCCCGCCTTAAGCCAGATACCAAGCTGCGAAAGCTCGTTGACCAGCCACGTCAGGGCTATTCTCGGATCTCCGAGCACATTGGCGCCGCGGCCTTCGCATTCGAGTTTGCCCTTAACCGAACCGTCTACGCGGAGCGAGGCCAAGTCCATCGAGCGCCAGTCGGCAACAACGGCTGGACCCAGCACAAATTCATGACCGCAAGCGTTGTCGGCAATCAGTTGCGGCGCACCTGCCCGGGCAACATCCTCGAAACGCGAGTCCGGCATTTCGAGGGCGGGGTGCAGCGACTCGACAGCCCTCAGCACCTCATCCACTTGGTAGACGCTCTGCCTTGGCACCAAGTCGCTGGCCATGCGAAAGGCAAATTCCGGCTCGGCAAGTCGCAGATGATTTGCCGTCAATGACAGTTTTGCCCCACTATGATAAGCGCGCTCGGCAAGCAATCGTCCGGCCAGAGGTCCATCCACCCCGATGTGCCGCTGCCCATCGAGGCTGGTCGCCGCAATCTTCCAGCCGAACAGCGGCCGGACGCTGTGTCTCTCCAGGAAGGCTTGTATCGCATAACCCTCCGCGCGGGTGCTGGGTCGCAGCTGCTCCGGAAGTGCTGCCAGACACGAGCCCTCCGTCCAATGCTTAACCAGCAGATCAGAGGCCAGCCTTGCCTGCTCCTCACTCAACGCCATTGTCACCCCCAAGGCGCGGCGCTAGTGGACGCCGCGCGCCGATCATCCGCTGAAAAACGCGGCGACCCGCTCAGGAAAACTGATACAGCTTTGCCGGGTTGTCCACCAAGATACGGTCTCTCACTGCCTTGTCGGGAGCCCACTCGGCAAGCAAATCGAGCAGGATCGCATCGTTGGGCTTCACGCTTCCCGGAGCTGTCGGATGCGGCCAATCGCTGCCCCACAACAGGCGTTCCGGCGCTTCCTTCACAAAGGCCTTTGCGACCAAGGTACTATCAGCATAAGTGGGCGGACCCACCTTGGACAGGAGATAGGCACCGGTAAGCTTCACCCATGCCTTCTCTTTGTGCATCAAGTCGCAGATCAATCCGAACGCCGGGTGTTGGTTGCCCATAGGCTGCGGAAGCCGGCCCAGATGGTCGAACACAAGCTGGCACGGGATCTGGTTCACGATCGCCCGATTGGCAAATAAGTCATCCGCCATGGTGTTCAACTGCATATGCCATCCGATGGCCGCAAACCGCTTCCCAAGTGGAACCACCATTTCCCAGGTAGCCCCGCCACCTTGCGCAAGGTTAACGCGAACCCCGCGCACACCGGCCGCGTCCAACCGCTTTAGCTCGTCATCCTTAACCGTATCATTCACCACTGCAATGCCGCGCGTCGTCTTCGGGCCGAACGTTTGGAGCGATTCCACGAGCAGGCGATTGTCCATGCCATAAGTCGAGGGCTGGACCACGACGTTGCGCGTTGTGCCGAGCCGCTTCTGCAACATCCGGTAATCGGAGATGAGCGCATCGCCCGGCCGCAAGCTTATCGATGCATCCGGCGGGAAGCGCGAGTCATAGATGTGGTGGTGACAGTCCGTCGCGTTCGGCGGCACCTTGAGCCGAGGCAGCTCCGTGCCTGAAGACCATTTGACGACAATCGCTCCGGACTCGCCGTGCGCCATGGCAGCCGCGCCGATAACCATCCCAGGAACCGTTGCCAGGAACTCCCGTCGGCTCCAACCATTTTTCTGCATAAACCCCCTCCCTTTCCTACTCACCCATCGGTGTCATCCTGAGCGCAGCGAAGGATCTGCTTTTTCCCGCGCCTTCAAACAAAAGCAGATTTTTTGCCCTTTGGGTTCAGAATGACACCTTGAACCGCGCAGTTGCGCTTGCCCAGCGAAACGTCAAGCCCCGTGCAGTTTTATGAACTTCTCATCAAACTTGAGTCCGAGGCCAGGACGATCCGGCACGATCACTTCTCCATTCTGGAGTTGCGGAACTTCTTCGAACAGCGGCAGCGTCCATGGCATGTATTCCAGCGTGAATGCGTTCGGAGCGGCCGCCACCACGTGCACCAGAAACTCCGGAAAGCAGTGGTTCAATACCCGCGTGTTGAAAGCCTCGGCCATGCCCGCAACCTTCATCCATTGCGTGATCCCGCCCACCCGCAAGGCGTCGATGATCAGGATGTCGACCGAACGCGCTTCCAGCATATGCCGGAATGGAACGATGCCCCACACGTATTCACCGCCGGCCACGGGTGTCACCAGAGTTTCGGAGATACGAGCCAATCCCGCAAAGTCGTCATGCACCGTGACATCTTCGAGCCAAAAAAGCTGGAGCTTCTCGACACGTCGGCCCACATCGATTGCCTGCTCGACGCGCCAGAGTTGGTTGACATCCGCCATCAGCTTGATGTCGGGACCAACAGTCTCGCGCACGATTCGTGCGCGCTCGACTTCCTTCGCGGGCGAATGCTCGCCGGGAAGTCCGAGCTGCATTTTGATCTGCCGGAAACCTCGCTCGACTAGGCAACGGGCAGCTTGAACCACCTCGGCGTCCGACAAGTTCCGCTGAAGCACGCCGCTCGCGTAGGCTGGCACACGCTGCCGCACTCCGCCAAGCAACTTCCAAAGCGGCTGATTCAGCGCCTTGCCGCGGATATCCCACAATGCAATGTCGATGGCTGAAAACGCCAGCATGAAGATGCCTCCAGGGCCTGATCCACCTGCGGCAGCGCGCAGCTTCTCCAGAATCGGTCCCGGAACCAGCGGATCTCCGCCGATAGCGAGCGACGCGAGGTCGTGCACGGCACTCTTCAGTGCATTGATCATTGCGCTGGAAAAGAAAGCAAAACTCACTGCGATACCGTCGATGCCTTCATCGGTTTCCAGCCGCAGCGTGACAAAGGGGCGGACCACGGGTGGCTGTAACGGCAACCCCGCCAGCGATTGCGCTTCGGGAACGTTTACGATTTGCGTATGAACTCGCGATATCTTCATGGCATCACCGATTACAAGCGGCGCTGAATGGAAAAGGTGGCATTCGAAAATGCCACCCGTTCAGACCGCTTCCGCGGAAGCTGTATCCAGAAAAGCAACCGGGCATTCAAAGTCCTCGGCAAACGCTTTGGCATTGCTGAGGTGACCACCACTGTCGCCGCTGTCGCGCCATAACCGGCGTCCCAGCCCGCGCTATAGTTGCGCGTGTCAGGACCGTCAGGCTAAATAATTCAGCGCTTCTTCCAAGACGCCCTTGGTTGCTTCGATCTTGTAAGCGTTCTTGCTCAGCGGTTGAGCGCCTTGAACCGAGGCGGCACAAGCCGCGGTGACCGCACTCTTGAGATCCTTGCCCTTCAACGCGCTTTCGGCTTTCACGCTCCTGGTGGGGAATGGCGCCAGGCCGGCAAAGACAACCCGCGAGTCCGTAACCGTGGAACCCTTAAGAGCTACGCTGACCGCAACGCTGACCA
>JBEKQP010000250.1:0-6968 GCA_049519595.1 Candidatus Korobacteraceae bacterium
GTGTTGGGGGCGATGTTGCCCTCCAGGGCCATCAATTCCAGCGGACCTTCCAACCGGTTGGTCTTGAAGCGGGCTTCGGTCATGGGCAGGTGGGCGCCCGCCTGGATGCCCGTGAATTCCACGTCGCGAACCGAGCCGACCGCCGAGACCAGAGAGGCGAACGGAAGCTCCTTGGCGCGTGCGAAGTCCACCAGGGCCTCTGTAATCTTCGTGCCTGGATTGATCTTAATGATGAATCGCCGTCCGGTAATGCACTCCCGGTACCAGAGTTTTTCCATATTTACTCCTCTGAAGCTCGGCGGATTGCGGTTTCGATCCTTGCTGCGATGGCATAGTCGAGCGCGCCGCGGTCCGAGACCTGGATGTAACCCGCGCTGACCTTGAGCTCTTCGAGGGTCGAAGAGATCCGAGCGCGGATCAGGTGTTCGTATTGTTTTTTTACGGTCGATTCGATTTCGACCCGAAGGGTGTCGCTGGGTTCTACCACGACCATCAGGTCGCTGGATTGCATCGTGCCCGCACTTGCCTTGCGCCGGATTTGCATAGCTAGGCTTCCTCCATCTTGCTTCGAAGCCGCTCGGCAATGGGACGCGCAGGCGGCGATTGCAGAAATTCAAGGGTGGCCGGTGGAACCAGAGCCCGGAGGGTCTCAACGTCGTTCGTGGCAAAGGCCTTGCGCACCCGGGTCGCGCTGATGGGCAAGCCGCCCGCTTCAATGCGAGGCAGTTCCATCCACTCGATAGCGTGCGCCTCCAGAATCTCTGCCATCGTCTTATTGTAGGCCGCCGTGGTCGTGCACAGGGGCTCCTGCCCAACAAACCGGCAGGCGATGTGGAAGCGCGGGGCGATGCGCTCGGCGAAGAGCAGCAAATCAATCTGCATTTGCGCCGCCGCAACCTCATCGAGCCGCTTCAGAAAGTACGACGGAAAAGTGCCTGCGCTCACCGCGTAGCGGGACGTGTCCAGAACAGTCACATTGCGAATATGGGACGTGGCCTGCTGCGCCAGACGGAATCTCACGTCAAAGGGAAAGACCGACCGGTCCTCGCGCACCACGAAGAGGTAGAGGCGATCAACGCGCTTGGCAGCGCATTCCACCAGGTGAAGATGGCCGAGGGTAAAGGGATTGCCGTTGATGACGACTGCTCCGTTATGCCCCTGAGTGATCTGGAAGGCGTGGCTGGCCAGGTAGTTTTCCAAGCCGGGCCCATGCTCTAACAGCGCAGTTTGACCGTGGGTGACCAGCAGACGGAAATTCAGGGCCTCGAAGCTGGCCACGTTCTGGGGCATGGTGAAGACGAACACGGTGGTGTGTCCCGCGAAGATCGCCGACAGGATGAGCTTGGTCACCAATCCGCCCAGAGCGTCCGTGCCCTGGTGGGAGGGCGCGATGGCCAGCATCTTAAGGACGTATCCGGCGCGGGCGCCACACGCGACTAGCTGGCCACTCTCAAACAGTCCGACCAGATCGTCGAAATCCGGCTCAAAGCGCAACCCCTGAGACTCGATTAGCTCCCGAGCCTCGCTCAGCGCGGGTCGATCGAACGAGGCGGGCCCCACAGGTCCCTTCGGAAACACCGGCTTCGGATCGCTCAATCCTGGCCTCCTTGATCTATGCAAGCCTTCAATTATGACTTCATCGCAGGTTGGGATCAATCGATTGCCTGGAATCACGGGCTGCACTTGGAAGCCTTGCGCCGCGTCCGGGCAGTGCGCTTACCCGAGCGTCTTGAGGCGTATCCACAAGTGAATTCGCCGCAGGATCCCGAAGTCTCGCCATTGCTTGCAATGGATATTTCCATCGGCGCTTGGCAGCCGCTAGTATTCACCAAACTGGCTTAGCGCCCAAGCCGCGATTCTTCTGCTTTCGAGATCGGGATGTTCGTGGGCGGCGAATGCCACGGCCTTGACTGCTTCTGGAGAACAGAGTGCCGACGCCCGGCCTAACCGTCCCAAAGCCCAGAAGACACCGCGCTCGATTCGTCCGGCTTGAACGAGTTCAGGGTGGTACGCGAGGGAACAAAGGATGGAAAGAAACTCCGGCTGCAACTCGGTCCGAACCGCAAGCACCTCTCCAATGGCTTCCGGCAGGCCAAATGGAACAGTGCCGGATTCGTCTTTGAGCGACCAGAAAAATCGTCGTAGCAACTCGCGGGCGCGGTCGATGGATACAACATCACGCTCACTGACAACGACTCCCAAGCCGCGGACCGCCTTCCACTTGATTCCATCGTCCGCCGAAAAGAGCCGGCTACACAGGAAACGAATGGTTCTTGCGGCTCCCGCCGAGGCCGCCAGGCGGAGCGTCGCTTCGTCTTCTTGATCAACAGCTCGTGCGAGATCGTTCCAGTCCATCATGTTATTCTCGGGGCCCCCTTTTTGAGCCCACCCTTGCTCGAATTGTACTGCTCGTAACCGGGTTAGACCGGATTCGCGGAAGCTGTGTCCAGTAAAGCAGCCGAGCGTTTAGCCCGGCGATGATGGTGTCGGATACACTGACTCTGAATCTGCTCTACGAGGCCATGCCTCCATCCTGGATAAAAATCGGGTGTTCACGGAGTATAACGAGGTTATCGAGTGCAGGAGACGCAATTTGAATATTGAAAAGCTGAAATCCCTTTTGAATCTCGTTCCTCTACCTTCGGAGGGCGGCTGCTACGCCGAGACATACCGCTCCACGGAATTGATCAAGCAAGAATCGCTGCCAAGCCGTTATAGTGGCCCACGAAACATGAGTACCGCAATCTACTACCTGCTTGAGCCGAACACGTTTTCTGCATTACACCGCGTTGCTTCCGACGAAATCTTCCATTTCTATATTGGCGATCCAGTTGAAATGTTGCAGCTGTGGCCGGACGGTTCGGGCAAACTGGTGCTGATCGGCGCTGACATCGAGAGGGGCATGGCTCCTCAGGTTGTGGTGCCACGGGGGGTGTGGCAGGGCTCAAGGCTTGCAGAGGGAGGAAAGTTCGCGCTATTGGGCTGTACCGTCAGCCCAGGATTCGAGTTTGCTGACTACGAGAATGGATCGCGCCACGTTCTCAGCCAAGCGTATCCGGAGTTTAGGCACTTCATTTGTGCGCTGACGAGATAGATCGAGCGCCACCGCCGGGCAGCGCGGCCGTATCCATTGTCGCTGTCTCAGTCGCCGCTGCCACGCGCGGCGCGGAGGATGGCTGCCAGGCTTTGGTCGACGTCGGCGTCGGTTGTGGCCCAAGAAGATACACTGATGCGCATCGCGGTTTTGCCCTGCCAAACGGTTCCGCCACACCAGCAGGTACCTTCTTCTTGCACCCGACGAATGACTTCCTGCGTTTTCGATGCATCACCGAATGAGACGAGCACTTGATTGATGACGACGTCATTCAACACATCGAAACCCGCCGCGCGTAAGCCCGCGGCAAACCGCTGAGCATGGGCGCATGTTCTTTGGACCAGTTCGGCCAGCCCCGAGCGACCTAAAGACTTGAGCGCGGCCCAAAACTCCACGCCGCGGGCTCTTCGTGAGGATTCGGGCGTGTGGTGCATTGGCTCGCGCCGCGTCCCCGGCGAAAGATACGCGGCGGAAATTCCCATGCAGGCGCGTAGAGCCTCCCCATTCCGGACAATCGCCAGCCCGCAATCGTAGCTGACGTTCGGCCACTTGTGTGCGTCTGTCGCCCAAGAGTCAGCCTTTTCGAATCCGTTCCATAGATGCCTGTACCTCGGTGATGCACCGGCCCAGAAACCGAACGCGCCATCGATGTGGACCCAGGCCCCATGCTCATGCGCGGCGTCGCAGATGGGCGCTGCGGGATCGAAGGCCCCCGTGTTGACGTTGCCGGCCTGAATGCAAACGATGGCGCGCGGGGAAAGCTTGGGCAGCTTCTCCGCGCGCATTCTTCCTTGTCCATCCGCTTCGACGAGGGTCACCCGTTTACGGCCCATACCGAGCATGTTCAGCGCCTTCAGCAACGAAGCGTGAACTTCAGCGCCCACCATAACTTCGATTGGCGGTGCATCGAAGAGTCCATCTTCGACCACGTTCCAGCCTTCGCGCGCGAGGAGCGCATATCGCGCCGCAGCCAGCGAAGTAAAGTTCGCCATGGTCGCTCCTGTCACCAATCCACCGTGGCAATCTAGCGGCAAGCCAAGCGCTTCGCAGACCCAGCGAATCACAACTTCTTCCAATTCTGCGGCGACGGGAGACATGATGCGCAGAGCGGCGTTTTGGTCCCACGCGCCTGCAAGCCAGTTAGCGGCCAGAGAGGCGGGTAGCGTTGCGCCATTGACAAAACCGAAGTAGCGTCCGCCGGTGGTTGCCACGGTTGCGGGTGAGCCGATCTCATCCAGCATTGCGAGAACTTCCTCGGGATTGCAACCAGACTCCGGAAAAGGCTCATGAAATCTCTGGAGTGCGGCAAGCGCAGCTTCCGCCGGTGCGACTCTTCGCTCGGAAGCCTCGCTGACATAACGCATGGCCATTTCCGCAGCATGAGTTAAAAGGGTAGCCGTCTCTCGTTTGTTCATCGTCTAATTCTCTGGGTCTATCGGGAATTTCCAGGGCGCATCTTACCTCATTTTGCGTTTCAGCCGACGTCAACGGCAGGAGCTGGAGATCGCGGTGACCCTATCACTGTTCATGGGAGCCTTCTTGGCGTATCCGCCGATAAGATGCTAGTTCTTGGCCAAGCCGTGCCACTCTGCGAATACAAATGCCAAAACTCTTCGCTGGGTGTGGAGTAGGAAGTGAGCAGACGGAAATGTGATGAAGATGATGTCTGTGTTCCGCGTGGCGAGGATGCTGGCCTTCCCGTTCGTGCATAATCGTCGGGGAACACCAGCACCCAAGCTACGGGTGGATCGCATGCAAAGGCGCAGTCGTCGCAGAAAGTAAAGATCAGTCGAAGCTGACGATCTCCACCCAGTTCGAGTCCTTGCCCGTTGGGTACTTCTTTAGCAGCGTGAGCGCGCCGCTCCCGCCGATGGCGTAGACCGAGATCGTGTCCGATAGCTCGCCGCTGACGACCATGTACTTGCCCTTGGGGTCGATGGCAAAGCCTCGCGGCTGCTTCTCGGTCGGCGTGCTCGATAGATAGGTGAGCTTGCCGGTAGCAGCGTCAACGCTGAACGTGGCGATCGTGTTGCTGGTGCGCTCCACGGCATAGAGGAACTTGCCATCAGGCGTAAGGTGCAGGTCGGCAGCCCAGATGTCTTGCGAGAGGTCACGCGTATCCTCGCCTGCCCCCACCGGGACGCGCGGCGCTCCCGGCTTCAGTTTGCTGCTCGCCGGCAGCATATTGACCACGTCGACCTGGGTTAGCAGGCCGGTGTTGGCGTCCAGCGACAGAGTGGTGACCGTACCGACTAACTCGCTCAGCAAATACGCGAACCTATTGTCGGCGGAGAAAATGATGTGGCGTGGGCCGGTATGGGCCTTCATCAGTACCGTCGGCGGCGTGTTGGCCGTCAGCTTGCCGGTCCTCGGATTGAATTTGAACTGGAAGATCAGATCGCTGCCGAGGTGCGGGACGAAAAGGTACCGATTGGTTCTGTCGATGACGACGGAGTGCGGATTTATGGCCGTGGGGATCGTCTGCAGCGGCGCGGAAACTTTGCCGTCCTTGGCGATGGCGCTGACGCTGACCAGATTGGCGCCGTAGCCCGCCCCGAACAGGTAGCGCCCGTTCCTAGAGGTGGAGATGTACGGGAAACTCTCGCCCGCCGGTACCTTAAAGAGCTGCTTCAGCGCGCCAGTCTTGGGATCGATGGCATAGGTGAACAGCGAGACGGGCTTGGTGCGGGCCGCGGCAAACAGGTAACGCTTGTCCGGGCTGACGGCCATCGGCATCACCAGCTTCTGCGCCTCGACGCGCGCCGCCGGCGTCAGCGTGCCGTCGCTTGCCATCGCATATGTCCCGATGGTGCCGTCCTCGGCATTTGACACATAAACATAGGTTGCCGCCTGCGCGGTACCCGCAATGGTGATAAGCGCCAACAAGGCGATCCCCGTAATCAGTTTGGTGAATGAGACCATTTATTTTTTCCTTTCTACTATTGGACAGATTGAACGGCCGAAGTGAGGAGCACAAGTCCGCTCCCGCCCAGAAGCGTTCCGGAAGTTGATTCTGTACCATGCCGCACGTCGCGGCAAGACATTCCTTGAGCGCGTCGATGACAAGGCTCGAGATTCCACGGCGTAATTCTCTCTTCCAGAATCCGAATTCCATTTCGACAAGCGATTCAAATTGCGGTGGTTGAGGCGGATTCCCTGCGTCATGGCGCACTCTCTTTCCCGTTAAGGGAAATGGAACCGCCTACTGCCAGCGGACGGAGCGGATGCATAGCGCCCTGTGTTTATCGCGGTTCGTGAAACATTGGGGTTTTCTTTTCAGCTTTGGTACGTGGTTTGCACGTGGGGATACGCACTCCCGCCGCATCGGTCAGCTTCCCGTCCTGGCCGGGAGAACGCAGTGGCGTGCTCGGGGCAGGTGTAAGGAGAGCACAAATCATGAGACCAGTTCACAAATTCTGCGTAGTACCTTCTTTGCCGCCCGCAATCGAGGGCTTGCGCACCGCCGCCTACAATCTTCGCTGGTGCTGGAGCCATGACTCCGTGGAGCTGTTTCGGCGTTTGGACCGAGACTTATGGGAAAAAGCAGGACATAATCCCGTGCTTCTGCTCGGCACTATTGAACAGGCGAAGCTTGAAAATGCCGCCAAGGACGACCCGTTCCTGGCGCACCTGCGACGAGTGGAGTCGACCCTTGAAACTTATCTCGCCGGGGATTCGACGTGGTTCCGGAGGACCTATGCAAAGTCCGACGACGAGCCGTTCATTGCATATTTTTCGGCCGAATTCGGGTTAACTGAGTGCCTCTCAATCTTTGCCGGTGGTCTCGGCATACTCGCTGGCGATCACCTGAAATCCGCGAGTGACCTGGGCGTGCCTCTAGTTGGTGTCGGACTGCTCTACCAACAAGGCTACT
>JBEKQP010000251.1:0-6933 GCA_049519595.1 Candidatus Korobacteraceae bacterium
GATCTTGCGGCGCTACGCACACCTGCTGCAGGAATCGGCAGAGGTCGCGGCCTCGACCCTGAGCTTGATGGTGAGCGGCAAATCAGCCGTGCTGGACGGAGTGATGCAGTCCCGGCTGCCAGAAGTTGGCAGCCAAACGGCGGCCACCGCATTCGACTCTGCTCCGCAAGTTGTTGAAGGATTGGAGGCGCGGGCCGGAATCGAACCGGCGAATAAAGGTTTTGCAGACCTCTGCCTTACCACTTGGCTACCGCGCCCTTGTCGACAGGCACTCTTAAAGTAGCGAAAAACGCCGAAAATGTCCATCGTCCCCATAAATGGAAGTGTTCATCGGGCACCGAACCGCGCCTCCTACGGCATTGCGAGCGCGGTTCTGCTGACGAGGCTACGGGAAAGCACTTTTCAGGTGAAATGAGTCCACAAGCTCGTCTGCAAAAAACACACAAAAAAATTTCCGCCGCGGGCCTCGCATGCTGTTTGTTATTACCCAACACGCGACCACTATATGTGCCTGGGCCCATCTTCGGCGCACTTTCAGCCCCCGCGAACCGCGGGCGATCCGGGTAAAATAGTCGATTCCCGGGTGCACTCGCATTAGAAGTAAGAAAGAGGGAAGTGCTGCGTGTCGTCCCCTGGGAGAACAAGGACGGAGATGAACATAATGACGAATACCAAGATAGCGCTTGTGACCGGAGCCGGCAGCGGCATAGGCCGTGCTGTCAGTCTAGGCCTGCAATCGGCAGGGTACTCGGTCGTGCTTGCCGGCCGCCGTGCCGCGGAGCTCGAGAAAACAGCCGCACGGGGGCAATCTTCCCAGGGCAAAATGCTTCCGGTGCCCACTGACGTCAGCAATCCCGAAAGCGTGCAAGCTCTATTTGCCAGGATCAAGGAGACGTTTGGGCGGTTGGACCTTCTGTTCAACAATGCTGGCACAAATGCCCCCGGCATTCCCATGGAAGATCTCTCTTATGAGCAGTGGAACACGGTGGTAGGCGTCAACCTAACCGGCGCATTTCTTTGTGCTCAGGAGGCGATTCGCCTGATGAAAGCGCAGGACCCGTCTGGTGGGCGGATCATTAATAACGGCTCGCTCTCGGCTCACGTGCCGCGGCCCAACTCAGCGCCCTACACGACAACCAAACATGCCATTTTGGGGCTCACCAAGTGCATTTCGCTGGACGGCCGAAAATACGGCATTGCCTGCGGCCAGATCGATATCGGCAATGCGGCGACGGAGATGACCGAGCGCATGACAGCCGGGATCATGCAGGCAAACGGGACCAAAATGGTCGAGCCGAGGATGGATGTTCGCCATGTTGCCGACGCCGTAGTTTACATGGCAAGCCTGCCGTTGGACGCCAATGTGCAATTCCTCACCGTAATGGCCACGAGCATGCCATTTATCGGTCGCGGGTGAGTCAATGGCCATGGTTTTAGACGGAGCTTCTTGTAAGGGGCACGGCTTCCTTCAGTCGGAGTCCACATCAGGCGCGGCTTGCGCGCAATGGCTGAAGTCGATTTGAAAGTCACTTTCCGTTGTGCCGGGCGTCACACGAGGCTTGTAGTAGAATGTCTCCACTTATTGTGAGTCACGTTAAGCAGTGACGCATGTCATAGAAGGTTGTGTCTAGTCGATTAGCATCGCGTCACCGCAACCTTGACCGAAGCGCGACCAGTGGATTGCTGTTGTCTTTAGACCGGTATTGGAGCGAGTTGGAGATCATTCCAAATCCCTAATGGTTCACAGCGGAAAGGCATACAAACATGGCTATCCAGAGCACAAAGTCTAAGGTGACAAAACAGGAGGCCGACGGTGGTCTTGTCCGCCTCGGTCTGGGTTTGTCAAACTGGAGCGAAAAGTGGTTTCCTGATCCCCTGATTTTTGCATTTGCGGGGATCGTGATCGTTTTCATCATCGGGCTGCTGCTAAAGGAGTCCCCCAGCAAACTAGCCATCCAGGGCGGCAAGAACTTCTGGACTCTGGTTCCTTTCACCATGCAGATGGTGATGATCATCATCGGCGGCTATGTGGTTGCCACCACGCCGGTGGTGAATCGCCTGATCCAGTTGCTGGCTAAAATTCCCAAGACCGGCAGGGGCGCTATTGCGATGATAGCGCTGTTTTCCATGCTGACCTCGCTGATTTCCTGGGGACTGAGCCTGATCTTCAGCGGCCTGCTTACCCGTGAATGCGCCCACCGCGTCAAGGGCATGGACTACCGGGCAGCGGGTGCCGCCGGATACCTGGGCACCGGAGCGGTGTGGGCCCTCGGGCTTTCGTCCTCAGCGGCCATGATGATGGCGACCAAAGGATCGATTCCCGCTCCACTGTTCGCCATCAGCGGCCTCATTCCACTCAGCCAGACATTGTTTCTGTGGCAGAGCATAGTTACCGGCGTGGTGCTGATCGTCGCCTCGGTCGCCGTGGCTTACTGGTCGGCGCCCTCGCCAGAAAAAGCCAGAACCGCCGAGGATTACGGTATTCATTACGAACCGCCCGACCGCCCTCTGGAGCCGCAAACCAAGCCCGGGGAATGGCTCGAGTACAGCCCGCTGCTTACGATTCTCATCTCCGGGATGCTGATCTGGTATCTCGCGAATTTTTTCCGCAGCTCGCCGCAAGGTGCTCTGGCGGCCCTGGACCTGAACATTTATAACCTGATGTTTATTACGGCAGGCATACTCATGCACTGGCGGCCGAAGAGATTCGTCCGGGCGATCGCCGAGTGCGTTCCGGCTACCGGGGGTGTTTTGATACAGTTCCCGTTCTATGCCGTCATCTTCGGCATGATCGTTGGCACCGGGATCTCCGATTGGCTGGCCAATCTGTTTGTCCACATCACCACTCACAACACCTATGGCTTGCTGGTGGCCGTGTACTCGGCCATCCTGGGTGTCTTTGTCCCGTCGGGTGGAAGCAAGTGGTTGATCGAGGCGCCCTACGTGTTGCAAGCCGCGAATTTGCACCACGTGCACTTGGGATGGGTGGTGCAAATCTATAATGCCGCCGAGGCTCTGCCCAACCTGGTGAACCCGTTCTGGATGTTGCCGTTGTTGGGCATTCTAAAGTTGAAGGCAAGGGATCTGGTCGGCTATTCCGTATTGCAGCTGCTCGTGCACGTACCGATCGTATTTTTCCTGTGCTGGTTCTTCGCCCAGTACATTCCTTATATAGCGCCGATCAAATAGTAGAGATTCGGCTTCAATCCAAGGAGCAAGCGGACGGTCCGCCTGCTCCTTTTTTTCGAATTCCTGGTACCAAACCTCTGCCGCGGCATTGAGGGGTCTGCCGGAAGTCTTCCCGAAGCGAAATTTCGAAAACATACGCAATTTTTCCAGAGACAGCGGCCTGCTTCTCTGTTATTTATGTTCCAGTTCTGAGTGGCCGTAGCGATACGCAGCGCGGCATACCTCTCGTATTTTAAAAAATTGTCTGTAGAGAACTGGAGACCACATGAGAAATTCAAGATCTCTTTTGCTGCTGGCCTGCGCTTTTGCTCTGCTTGTATCGCTGTTCTGCGTCAGTGCCGTTGCTCAAATCGAAATTCCACAAGCTCAGTTGACAAGCAGCTTTTCCTATCTGAATAGCGCCAAGGACAGCATCAACCAGCGCGGATTCGAAATCTCGTCGGGTTACAACTGGACCCGGTGGCTGACCCTTGGCGGCGATTTCTGCCACTATGCCGGCGCTGGCAACGAATTTACCCAGCTTCCAGTGGTTGGCAATACCGATGTTCCTTTTAACGTGAACACTTACACCGTCGCGGTCGGCACGAAGTTTCTCTTGCGCAAGAACAAGTATGTTGTGCCTTTTGTGCGTCCCGGCCTGGGCTTGGTGCACGAGTCGCTTCTCACAAGACAGCCTGCGGCAATTCCTTTTGCATTGATTCCAGTTGCGGGAACTTCGGAAGCCGAATACAGGATGTTCTACGGTGTAGGCGGCGGCCTTGAGATTTTCCACGTAGTGCCGCATGCTTCCATCATCGTGCTCTCCGACTATCTCCATTCGCGTCTATTCGCAGAAACCTTTAACAGCTATCGCATTTCGGCTGGGCTGAGTTGGCATTTCGGCAGCAAGCTGGTGAAGTAGACCGTTCGCAGAGAATTCCCTGGCTCCGAACCGCCTCGGACGCTGTTTTGCTAATGATGTGGATCGAAGGGCTGCCATTGCAAGGCAGCCTTTTCTTTTTGAACGGCCCTCCCGTCATCAGCCGCAGTGTGTGTCTCCCGCCAGCTTCGGCCATGAGTGTGCGGAACTCGTTGAGCTGCGGAAAGCCGCCGGAAGATCGTTCCTAAACTAGGCTAAGGGTCGTATCCTACTGAAATACAGCTACTTATTCGAGCAGCACATCCTGGCACCGGCAGCATCTAAGCCTCCAGTCTGCCGTCCGCTTCGCCCGGCGATCATTTGTACCCGGCGGCGACTAAGGATCAGGCACGGAATAGAATTAAAGTTAACGTTGAAGATCACTTGTGGCCTGAACACGACTGTTGTTGGCGGCCGGTTCGCAACAATCAAGGGAGAAGGTATTCATGAGGTCCCCTAAGCTTTGGGTTCTCGCACTGGCGGTAATGCTTGCGTCGTCAGTGGCGGCAAGCGCTGCCGATACCGCTAAGACCGGCACCACGGATTCGTCCGAGACGAAGTATCACGACGGCGGCATCAACGACCTCAGTGCGATCGGAAACCGTAATGTTGGTTGCGGCAAGGGCATGGGCAACTGGTACTCCATCGAAAAGCAGATTGCGTTGGGAAAACGGTTCGCCGACCAGATAGACCACACGGCGAAAATGGTGCAGGACCCGGTCGTTACCGAATATGTGAACCGCGTCGGACAGAACATTGTTCGTAACTCCGACGCGCGGGTTCCTTTTACCATCAAGGTCATCGACTCCGATGAAGTCAACGCATTTGCTCTTCCGGGCGGCTTCTTTTTTGTGAACTCTGGCTTGATACTTGCCGCCGACAACGAATCGGAACTGGCCGGCGTGATGGCGCACGAGATTGCTCACGTCTGCGCCTGCCACGCCGCCCGCGGCGCCACCCGGGGAGAGATTGCGAGTCTCGCGACCATCCCGCTCATCTTTGTCGGCGGCGGCCTCGGTTATGCGGTCTCGGGGATTGCCGGCCTTTCGCTGCCAGTGGCATTCGTTAAGTTCTCACGCGAATTCGAAGCTCAGGCTGACTACCTCGGCGTGGAGTATCTCTACAAGAGCGGCTACGATCCAGAGTCTTTTGTGCAGTTCTTCGAAAAGATTGAAGCGATGGAAAAGAAGAAGCCCGGCTTGCTCGATAAGACCTTCGAAAACCATCCACCCACTCCTGATCGCATCGAGAAAACACAAGAGGAAATCGGGCACATTCTCCCGGATCGTAACCAGTATCTGCTCGATACGTCGGAATTTCAGACGGTGAAATCGCGCTTGGCTCTGTTGCAAAACCGACACAAGGTCGATGACAAGAAGGAGGCCACTCCTTCGCTTCGGCACGGAGAGCCGAGCGGTAATACCAACAACAGTGATCAGAATCAGAAGAAAGATGACGATCAACCGACGCTGCATCGTCGCGAGAGCTGAGTGTGCCAGGAGTTCCGAGATCAAGCAGTCGCCTTGGCGACTGCTTTTTCGTTTGGGGCGAGTGAACCGCATTGTGAGTCCGCCATGGTCGCCGTAAATAGTTTAAATTGATAGCGGTGGGTGCACTGGGTTAGGCCGTCATAGGGCTGTCAGCGGTACGCGCTTTTCTGGAGGAAGAACCATGCGTTTTGCGGTGATCGGAGCGGGAGCTGTTGGCGGTTACTTCGGCGCCAGGCTGGCGCAATCAGGAGAAGACGTGTGGTTCCTGGCGCGGGGGCGCACTTTGGAAGCCCTGCGGCAGCATGGACTGAAAGTGGATAGCACAAAAGGTGATTTTGTGTTGCCCAGTGTTCGAGTTTCAGAACAGCCGGACGAGATCGGACCGGTCGACGTTGTGCTGGTAGCCGTCAAGGCCTGGCAAATTACGGAACTGGCTCCCGTCCTGAAACCCCTCGTTGGTCCACAAACCATGGTCGTTCCGTTACAGAACGGGGTCGAGGCGCCCGATGAGTTGTCGCGGATGGTGGGAAGTGACAAGGTCTTGGTTGGACTCTGCGGCCTGATGAGCGCGATCGTCGAGCCGGGACACATTCGGCATTTCGGCCTCGAGCCTTTTATCGCGTTCAAAGAACAGAACAATTCCTGCACGCCAAGGCTTGAACCGCTGCGAAAGGCCCTCACCAAGTCGGGCATCCAAGCCGCTATCCCGGAAGATATCTACGTCAGGTTTTGGCTCAAATTTATGTTCATTACCGCAGTTGGGGGAGTTGGCAGTGTTGTCAGATCGCCGGTGGGGATTCTGCGCCAGATGCCGGAAACCCGGCAGCTACTCTACCGGACAATTCGGGAAATCGACACCCTGGCCAAAGCGAAGGGCGTAAAGATGCCCGCCAGTTCGGTGGATGACACCATGGGCATCGTCGATGCCATGCCGCCAGGCGGCTCAACCTCCATGCAGCGGGACATTTGGGAAGGTCGTCCCTCCGAACTGGAGTCGCTGTGCGGGGCGGTAGCTCGAATCGGCAAGGAACTGGGGCTTGATTTGCCAGTCAACACCGCCTTATACGCTGCTCTCCTGCCTTCCGAGCTGCGGGCCAGAGGCAAACTGAAATTCGACAGAATGTAGCGGCGATGAGGCGATTGCGGACGATCCGATTCCGCGGGCGAAACATTCAGAAACGAGACATCTTCTCCAGGGCCTCGTTCCAGCGATTCATGTCGCCTTCCGGCGGCAACGCGGAAATATCCTTGCGCGGTTCGCGTCTCGTTGCATAGAAGATCCAAATCAAAACCGCAAGGTTATAGGCTATAGGACGGAGAAGAACATAGCCCGGAGTGCTGCTATCTCCCAGATAA
>JBEKQP010000252.1:0-6881 GCA_049519595.1 Candidatus Korobacteraceae bacterium
GCCTTCCGGGCGCTCGAAGAGGCCGGCCTGGTGAAGCTCGAGAAGAATCGCGGCGTCTATGTCCGCGAGATCACCGAGCCGGAGGCACACGAACTCTACGAGCTGCGCGCCGCACTCGACGAGATGGCTGGCCGGATGCTTGCGCCGCGCATCACCGTGGCCGAACTGGCCGAGCTCAGCGACTGGCTCGACCGTCTCGCCAAGGCCGCATCGCGCGGTGACATGGTGCAGTATTTCCCGCTGAACATTGGTTTCCACGACCGCGTAATCGAGATGACCGGCAACGCCATTCTCCTCGAATACTACCGCAAGGTGATCGACCGGATGCACCTCTTGCGCCGGCGCAACTTCTCCGTCAACTTGGGCAGCGAGGCCTCGCAGGCCGAGCACCGTGCCATCGTTGAGGCACTCACAACGGGCGACCCGGAGAAGGCCGGCGCGACCATGCGTGCCCATGTGACCAACGGCTACCGCCGGCTCACCGCCATATTGCAAGCCTGAACCAGAACCCTAGGGCTTCACGCGCACAGGCGGGGACGAACGCACGGGACGTTTGCTCGCCCTTTGTGGCGAAGGGAAAGGGGCGCTGTCGCTTTCACTGACGGGCACGGGTAAATAGACCACGCCGCCGGGTGGGCTCAACGGCCAGCAGCAGATGTGGTTGTACCAGAGTCCCTTGAGATCATTGAGCCGGGCGGCTCGAGTCTCCATGCGCCCGCTGTGCTGACAAACAAAAGCCCCACCCAAGCTTCGCTTGAATGGGGGTACCCAAATTCAGGCCAACGCTTCAGGCGTTCACGTGGACGCGCAGCAGGTTCAGCATGCGGCGCAGCGGTTCGGCGGCTCCCCAGAGCAGTTGATCGCCTACGGTAAAGGCTCCCAGGTATTGCGGGCCGAGTTTCAGCTTGTGCAGACGGCCGATGGGCACCGTCAGCGTGCCGGAAACAGCGGTCGGCGTGAGGCAGCGAATGCTGGCGTCTTTGTTGTTGGGAACCACGCGCACCCACTCGTTGCCAGCCGCCAGCATCTGTTCGATCTCGGCCGGTGGAACGTCTTTGGTCAGTTTTATGCAGAGGCCCTGGCTGTGGCAGCGCATGCTGCCGACGCGGACGCAGATGCCATCGACCGGCACGGACGGGTTGAGACCCATGATCTTGTTGGTCTCCGCCATGCCCTTCCACTCTTCGCGCGTCTGGCCCCCGGGCATTTCCTTATCGATCCAGGGAATCAGGCTGCCGGCCAGCGGCACGCCGATTTCCGCCGTGGGCAATGCCGGGGAACGCTGCGCCTCGATGACCATGCGATCGACTTCGAGCGCGTTTTCCGAAGGCGTTTTGGCGACCGGATCGGTCAGGCGCCGCATCTGCTGAACCAGCTCCAACATCTTTGCGGCACCAGCGCCCGAAGCTGCCTGGTAGGTCATGGTGGTCATCCACTCGACGAGACCGGCTTGAAAAAGCGCGTTGGTGGCCATCAGCATCAGGCTGACCGTGCAGTTGCCGCCGACATAGCAACGCAGGCCCTTGGCGAGCGCGTCCTTAATAATGCCGCCATTAACCGGATCGAGGATGATGATGGATTCATCGCTCATGCGGAGCGTGGAAGCGGCATCGATCCAGTATCCCTTCCAGGGATATTTGCGCAGAAACGGATAGACTCCGCTTGTGTAGTCGCCGCCCTGGCAACTAATGAGCACGTCGCAGGCTGACAGTTCCTTCAGATTGCGGGCGTCCAGCAGCAAAGCACCACGGGCCTCTTGCGGTCCGGCACCGCCGACGTTCGAGGTCGTAAAGAAAACAGGGTCGATGCCGGCAAAATCTTTTTCCTCGCGCATCCTCTGCATGAGGACGCTGCCGACCATCCCTCTCCAACCGATGAATCCTACGCGCAGCATGGCTTCTCCAAAGAAATATGAATACTACTATTATGCCAGCAGCCTGTGATTTTTTCCTGAGAATTGCGCAGACGCTATCGTGCCGGAGCCGCAATTTCGAACTGCACGGTGTTTCCCGGAAAAACCCGCTGTCCGGCTACCGGTGTTTGGCGGGTGATGGTGGCGTCAGACGATGCGCGAGCAGGCACCAGCCTTTTCGCCGCCGCAGGAGCACCGGCTGGTTGGGTTCCTGCCGAAGTCCCGGCCGAATCGGAATTCGCCGCAGCCGCTTGCGCCGACGGCGCGGTAGCAATCGTTCCAACCGCCAGTCCGGCCACGCGGATAGCCGCGCTTGCTTCGGAGAGCTTTGAGCCGACGAAGTTCGGCATGACAAACGCTTCCGGGGCCGGGGCCACACTGGTCAAAAGACTTACCGAGGGAGTCGCGATTTGTTGCGCGTCAGGCGTGGGGCTCTGGGCGATCACCTGGTCGGCGGCGGCATTGGCCGTCGCAAGATGCGCGAGCGAGCCAAGTTCCAGGCCCCGCTCTTTCAGGTTCAACTCGGCTGATCGTACAGATTGCCCCACCAGGCTCGGGATTTCAACCTTTTGCGGGCCCCGGCTCTCGGCGATACGAACGAGGAAACCCGTGCGTACCCGCGTGCCTGCCTGCGGGAGTTGCGACACGATGCGGCCCTCGGGAACGTCGCTGCTGTAGAAGCGTTGCTCACGCGAGATGGCGAGCCCGCTGTCGCCGGCGACGCGTTGTGCCTCGGTCGCAGTGAGTCCGGTGAGTTTGGGCACGCTCACTTCGCGTCCGTGGATGGCGAAGCGCATCGCGGTCAGCGCGGAGATCAACCCCACGACAATAAGGATCAACCCGTACAGCAGGGTACGAAGTAAGCGCATCACTCTCGAATTCCCGATGACTGCGGCGGCACAGACCCGCTCCAAGCCCTCCGCTAATTATGCTTCAGCCAGACGCCATCAGCCAGACTCAGTGGGCCTCACTCGGATGATAGCCGGAAGCATCGGCCTTTTGCGCTATCGAGGGTACATGGACCGGCGGCCTGCTATCGGCGCGTGCCGGAGGCTCCGCCGCGGAATCGGCGAAGTGTTCGTCCTGGTGTCCGGCGATGGCGACTCGCATGAAGTCCATCCAGACCGGTAGCGCAACTAAAGCCCCCGTTTCCTTGTTTCCCAGAGTCTTTTTCTCGTCGAAGCCCATCCAGACGCCGCAGGTAATGGAGGGCGAAAAGCCCATGAACCAGGCGTCCGTGAAATCATTGGTCGTTCCCGTTTTGCCGGCCAGCGGATGCTTGAGTTTTGTCGCCTGGTAGGCAGTGCCACTCTGCACGACTTCCTGCAACATGGAGGTCATGACACGCGCAGTTCGTTCGCTGATCACATCCCTAACTTCGGGGACGGTTTCTTCCAGCACTCGCCCATCGTAATCGACCACCTTGCGGATGCTGTGCGGCGAGAGACGCACGCCATCGTTCGGGAAAGTCGAATAGGCGGCGGTCTGCTCCAGCAGCGTAATCTCCGCCGCGCCCAGCGCCACCGGCAGGTACGGTTGTATCTGCGAGGTGACGCCGAAACGATGCACGTAGTCGATGACGGTGTGGATTCCGACCTGCTGCGCCACCTTGATCGCGGGTATATTGCGGGAGTGTGCCAACGCACGCCGCAACGTGATATTGCCTTCAAACCTGGCGTCATAGTTGTGCGGCGTGTAGGCACCGGAGGGGGTCTGGAAGGTCACGGGGGCGTCCAGAACGATATCGTCCGGCGATGCTCCCCGGTCGATGGCGGCGGTGTATACGTAAGGCTTGAAAGACGAGCCCGTCTGCCGCAAAGCCTGGGTAGCGCGATTAAATTTGGAGTCGTCGAAATCGCGTCCGCCGACCATGGCGCGGATTTCACCGCTGGCATTATCGAGCGCGAGCAGCGCCCCTTGTATCCCGGAGTCTTGCTCAAGCGCAAGCTGAGCGCGGTTGCCGTCCATCGACAGAACACGCGCATAAACCACGTCGCCAACGCTCAGAATGTCCGCGGGAGATTTGCGTCCGGTCCACTTGATTCCGGCGTTGTCGATGAAACCGGTGGTCCGTCCCAGGCGAATCGTCGCGAAACCGCCCGACAGTTGTGTAACCAGACCGTGAAGATAAGTGCCCGGCTCGATCGACTCGCGCCAGTCGGGGTTGTCGTATCGATCCATGTCGCCGCGGGAGGCAATGACGTTGGGGAGACGCCCCAGCCAACCGTGACGATGCTCGTAGGCGGCCAGTCCATCGAGCACGGCGCGGGTGGCAGCCTGCTGGAGGTCCACATCAAGCGTGGTGTATACGCTCAGTCGTCCTTCGTGGACATCGGCGGTGCCGTACTTCTTTTCCAGATAGCGCCGCACATCTTCCACGAAATACGGAGCGACGGAATTGGAATCGCTCTGAAGGTTCAAGCGTATCGGTGTGTCTTTTGCGCGCTGGGCCTGCTCGGCCGTTATCTTGCCATCCTCCATCATGGCGTTGAGGACGAGGTTGCGGCGGCGCAAGGCGCGGTCGGGATAGTTGACAGGCGAGTAAAAGTTCGGAGCCTTCGGCAGACCGGCCAGCAGCGCCGCCTCTTCCAGGCTGAGATCCTTGGCGTGCTTGCTGAAATAAAACTGCGCGCCGGCTTCAAAACCGTAGACACCGTGGCCGAGGAATATCTGGTTGGCATACAGGGTAAAGATCTGCGATTTGGTGAAGCGCCGCTCAATCTGTATCGAAAGCATGACCTCCTGAAACTTACGGCGGAACTTGCGGTCGGGAGACAAAAACAGGTTGCGCGCCAGTTGCATGGTGAGCGTGGAACCGCCCTGGGCACGGCTGCCCGAGGCCACATCGCGATAGGCAGCGCCCAGAATGCGCCAGAAGTCGATGCCCCAATGCGTTTCAAAGCCTTTGTCTTCAATCGAGGTGATGGCCTCACGCAAAATCTTGGGGTAGTCATCGTAGGCGGCGATGATGCGGCGCTGCAAGGCGAACGAGCCGATAACCCTGCCCTTGATGTCGTAGAGTTGCGTCACGGAGCTGGGGCGATAGCGCTCAAGTTCGCTGACTTGAGGCAGGTCGGTGGAATAGACAAGCAGAAGCCCGCAGAAGACGCCAATTGCCGCCGAGGCGATCACCATGCCGGCAAAGACGAATCGGTTAACGAGTTTCTGTCTCGCCGCTCCGGGGGCGGGGCTCTTGATTACAACTTTCATTACAGAATGCGGAGCAGAGCAACCCAAGAATAGCACGCCTTAGCAAGAGCAAACAGCCGCACTGCAAGCATGTTAGACGGGCTCCGTCAGGCGTACCCATGGCATGTCATTCTGAGGGAGCGCGGCGAGCGAAGAATCCGTAATGCATAGATCCTTCGCTTCGCTCAGGACGACATCCTAAAACTTGTGCAGCGAACCAAGGGGACAGCGCCCTAGCGCAGGGCGGGCGAGAACATCATGTCATGCGACCAGTCGCTCACAAAGCATCCCTGGCGCAGAGCCGTGGCGATCTGCGCCCAATGGCGGATGCCGTGGATCATAGAGTGCGAGAGGATCTTGCGTTTGCTGACCAAAGTCTCGCCGTAGGTGACGCTTTTGACGGTCAATATTTGAGCCAACTCCTCGGGAGTCGCGCCAGCAAGCCAGGTTTCGATGCGCTTGCGCGCGGTGGCGTAAATGGCCCACATCTCATCGATGTTCTGCGGCTTGAACGAGTCGGGCGAAGTGCGATGCTCGCCTACGAGGTACTGCCCCCAGCGATACTCGCTGACAAAGATGTGCGTCACGAGCCCGCGAACGTCCTTGCGCTCGCCACCGATTGGCACGTCCAAAGCCTTGGGATTCTGGTCAAAGTAGGCGCGCCAACGGCGAGTTTCCTCGTCGGTGTAAGCAAGCAACTCGAAATAGCCGAGAGCGGGAACGTTGGACATGCGGAACCTCTCGTGATTTTCGTTTACAAAAGGATTTTATATTAGAGCAATTCGTGGGCAGGTATATCCCGACAACTCAGACCGTTCTTAACATGTCATTCTGAGCGACCGCAGGGAGCGGAGCGAAGAATCCCGGTACGGCATGGAGTTGAGGCGAACTCGAAAGATTTCTTTGAAAACCACAGGGAAAGCGGGCTGGGAGAGTTTCCTGGCATGCTGGGGTACTTCGCTTCGCTCAGGATTTCGGCAGGCGGCTCAGACGCCGCCTCAACGCCTCAACTTCGCTGGCGCTCAGCATGACTTCCTAAATCATGGCATGAACTTCTGGGACGCTACCCTGGCGCACAAGCGAGTTTATTTCGTTGATCTGGCTTTCTGCAGCTTACTCGACTTTTCGGCGACTCCATCGGCCAATTTCTTTTTGTGCTGTTCGAGTTTACCGGCCACTGCCGGATCTGCGAGAGCAATAATCTGCGCGGCGAGAATACCGGCATTGGTGGCTCCGGGTTTGCCGATGGCAACCGTGGCAACGGGAATGCCTGCGGGCATCTGCACCATCGCCAGCAATGAATCCAAGCCGTTGAGCGGAGTAGAAGCTATGGGCACGGCGATGACGGGCAGGGTCGTCTCGGCGGCAATGACGCCGGCCAGATGCGCCGCGCCGCCAGCGCCCGCGATAATCACTTTGACGCCGCGCCCGGCCGCGCCGCGAGAGAACTGGCTAGTGCGCTGCGGAGAGCGGTGCGCGGAGGTAATGTCGATCTCGTAAGCGATTCCGAATTGATCGAGCGCCTTGGCCGTCTCGTTCATGACTTCCAGGTCGGAGTCACTGCCCATAACAATGGAAACCAATGGATTGCTCATCTGCCTCCTCGTGCCTCCCGGGTCATTCTCGAGGGCACCCTGAGCGCGCCGGGTGCCTGCCTAACGAAAGCCGGAACTTCCCTGTGAGCCCCTATTCCTTCGAGGGCGCCTGCAGACCGCGATGCGCGATGTCCTTGCGATAGTGCATGCCGTCGAAATGGATCTTGCCTACGGCTTCGTAAGCG
>JBEKQP010000253.1:0-6777 GCA_049519595.1 Candidatus Korobacteraceae bacterium
ATCATCTCGATTTCATCGTCATCCACGCCGATCGACTGGAGCTGTAGCTTCGCCTCAGCAAGCTTGGCGTCATCCCGGCCGGAAGCGCTGAACACCTTCGCTTTTACCAGCGCCCGGTATTGCTGTTGCCATTGCGGGTTGTAGATTTTCAGTAACTCTTGACCATATTTCACGTGCGTGCCGACGAGGTTCACCTCGACCGTGTCAACCCACCCATCGAGTTTAGTTGCCACGCGCACAACCTTGTTTTCGTCCAGACTAACCTTGGCTGGGGCGCGTAGCGTCTCGACAGCGGACCCGTACTCCGCGACGCCGTACCGCACGCCGATCAACTGTTGTTTGTCCTGGCTAATGTAAATGGACGATGCCGGCGCCTGTTCCGGGGACATCTCAGAGCTCTCATAGACCGGTTCCAGATCCATGCCGCAGTCGGGAGCCTTTCCTGGCTTATCGGACTTGTAGGCCGGGTGCATCGGGTCCTGGTAGTAGAGAATTTTTCTCGCGTGCGAACCCGCGGACGCGGCAACGGGCAGCGGGCTTTTTGCGTACCAGCGCCCGTAGCCATAGCCAAGCACAAAGACCAAGGCAATCACGAGTAGCTTCTTCATTGGCCCTCCCAGCCAGGAATTTACAGCACAAAGAAAGCGCCCGAGGGTGCCTGACGCGGCAACCTCGGGTAAGAGGGAGGCGAGAGATGGCGTTCCGGAACAGACTGCTTTGGAACGCATCACGTCATTTCACAACTCTGCTTTTCTGCTCAGGGCAGAGGAGCAGAAGAACCGGCCGATGCTCCAGTTGGAACGACTACCGACTTTCCCGAAATCGGCAGAACGCGAATACTGGCCATCATCCCGTTATCCTCGTGGCCCAGAATGTGGCAGTGATACACGAAGTCGCCGAAGTCGCCGACGTCTGCCCCTCGAAAGTCCAAACGAACCGTGACGCTTGGATAGGGACCCTTGCCACTCCAGTACGGAACTTGGATGGTGTCGAAAAATTGTTGCTCAGCTGCTGAAACAGGCACGCCGTTCTTCTTCAGCAGTAGGAAGTGAATCTGATGGATATGAAATTCGTGGTTTTCCGTAGTCCGGTTCTCGATCGTCCAGTCTTCCACCGATCCTTGCGTGGTTGTTATGGCCGGAGGATTGTCCGGGCTGAACAGCCTGGGTGTATGCCCGTCGACGGTGATGTAGAAATTGGTGGGGCTGAGCGGATTGCTCGGGTCCGAAATCACCTCTGAAAAATACAGCTTGCGTTGCGCGGTCACCGTCTCGCTTGCAAGACCCTCAAACCGCTGCGGCCCTGGCTTTGCGGAAGCGGCAGGAATAATGTCGGTGTCATTGGGGTCCTGGGCAGTTTTGATTACCGCCAGAGTCCGTTCCGTGTCATTGTCACCAGCCGGACCGGTGTTTACTGCCAGCGTGCGGAAGATGGCCTTGCTCACCTTCGAGGAGGGTCCTTTCACAATGAATTCCGCCCGGCCAGCTGTTGGAAGAAATACATGAGTCGCCTCAACGATGCTGCCCTGCCGACTTCCATCCTGCGAGCCGGTGGGGACACCGTCGAGCGCTACGATTTGCAGGGTCTGTGGCACACCGTCATATACCACTTGCAGATCAACTAAGCTGTCGGCAGCGGTGTTAGCAACTCGCCAGAGCTGTTTCTCGGCAGCCTGCATATTGATGACGGCAGGCGTTAGAGCGGGATAGGAAATGGGAATATAGTTTAGCGTCAAGTCCCATGACGGAATGTTGCCGCCCGGAGTCGGATTGCCGGCGACGTTTTGGTCGCGAATCACCAATACTCGCTCGCGCAAGCCCGCCACCGCTGGTTGCAGGGTTTCGATTCCTTCGACGATGATGGCTCCGCAAGCGCCGCCCAGCACCGCCGCTTCGGCCAAGCCGTGGATATGCGGATGGTAATAGTAGAGGCCGGGAGGCTCGTCCGTTGGAAACTGCAGAATGTATTGGAAACTTTCGCCGGAATTAATGATGGTGTGAAGCACTTCGTCGCTGTGGCATGTCGGCGAAATGTTTGTGCCGTGAAAATGCATGTTTACCGAAGACGCATCCGTGATCGCAGCGCCGCACACGTCGGAGGCGTTGGTCGTCATCTGCATGGCGCTTGCGGATACTCCCCCCGGCACATTGTTCTTGACGTTCACAACCACTTTCACGCCGGGGTGCATGTAAAGTGTCGGAGACTCACTGCCATCCGCAGCGGTGAAACAGTAAAGAGTTCTGCCATCCTTATCAGTCGTAGTGTTATACGAAAGATTGACCGTCAGCAGCCCGTTTTGGCTGTAAAGACTCGGAGGATTGTGCACCGTACTGCCCGCCGCGAAACGAGGACAGGGGTTGCTCTTATTAGCGTTGGTTTGGGCGAAGCCGGGAAGTTGCGTGACGGCAAATACGACTACTCCGGCCAAAATGCGTGACATTCCTCTTGTATTCATGGGGCCCCAATCCTGCAGGCTGCAAACCCGTCCGGGAAAAAACCCGGGAACCGCTTGCCCCAGCAGGAGCTCACAATGAGACACAGTGAGAGATGCTGAATTGCCCACCAGCGTTGTTTTTTCCAAACAATCTAAGTGCTCAAAGCCTGGTAGAAAGCAGTTTGGAGAGTTCTGAACGCCTCACCGCTTGGTGGATCTGCAAGTGGTCTACTACACGCACGACTAGCTGCGTAGCTGCAGCTTGAGAACTACGTCCAGAACATCCCGAGTGGCGGTACAATGGTCACATCGGTGAAGCAATGGCGTCGATAAGGGGGCACCGGATGTGGCTGAAGCGACCTTAACGGGAAGAACCACGGAAAACGCAAAGTTGCATTTCAGTCCCTTCAAAAACCCCTTCAATTTGTTTACACCAAGAGTAGTGCATTAAGATGTTGATACTAAAAGCGAAAGTGGCGGAATTGGCAGACGCACCAGACTTAGGATCTGGCGGGTAACACCGTGGGGGTTCGAGTCCCCCCTTTCGCACCAAATAATCTAGGGCCAATCTAAGAATCGACCTTCGTGCTGTGCCCAAGCACCAGAACCGACCTAAATGTTTTTTCGGCGGGTTCGCTTCGTGAGAATCAGTGTCGGATTGCCCGTGCGCTAGCAGGCTGCTGAAAAACTCGCATCAGCAGATCCTTCGCTTCGCTCAGGATGACACCCTCAGAGAACAGTTTTTCAGCAGCCTGCCAGAAGCTAGAGGCGGGTGCTGACTTGTTCCGCAACGTCGATTGCTCAGGTGCTGACCTAAGCCATCAGGCCGCGATCTTGGTAGTTGTAGTCTCTCCCCGTTTGCCTCGACTTGGCTGCTGCGGCCTGGGAGCCGCCGGGGAAAGTGCCCGACCCGTGACAAGAGCAAAGAGGAACACGAATACAGCTATGTAGACGAGAGACATGGCCTTCACCCCCAACGCGTTGCGATGCTGGTTTCGTCTAGCTTTCCAAAGATGGTGGTGCAGAGTCCCCACGATCGCCAGATCTACCACCCCACACGATGCCGAGCATTGTCTCTCAATCCAAACGAATGTCAAGCATGAAAAGCGCGAATAAGGGACATACCGACTTTGGAGCTGATCTAAGTATTGACAACCCATTACGAGTTTAGCGGCGGACCTTTCTAAATCTCGCTTGAATGAACGCGATATTTTACGGACTGTCTACCGGCGGTTACGAATACCGTAGCATCGACGCATTGACCAATTTATAATCGGCCATCCAAAGATCTATCACGGAAGCCATATTGCGCGAGAACGGCCTCTCCGTACAAGCTGCAGGGTTGTGCTTGCGCGGTAAGCCGGATATGACAGCCACTAAACTACGATTCGGGAGGTTGTTATGAGCACAATCAGCCAACGGCCCATGTCTTGGGCTAGGTAACACTCAAGTCGCAAAAGAGATCATGTTAGCCGCGCCGTCCAGGGTCAATGATGATGCTGGCTTCAGCCTCTGAGGAAATTGGCCGTTTTCTTTAGCCTCGGTTGATGAAACAAGCTCGAACCCCAAGGAGTAAAGACGCGCGAGTGGTCAAGCCAAGCATCCAGCGCGGAAAACATGTAGCAGCAAAGGAGACGATTTTTATGTCCAGCAGCGTTCTAGGTCCAGGGTTTTTCTGCCAGGCCGCCGATCCGAATCCTCATTCACCGCGTTTCAAGGCACCGCCGGGAGCGACCGACACACACTTCCATATTCTGGGTCCGCCGGCGAGTTATTCATACGTGGAAGAGCGCGAGTATACGCCGCCGGATGCGCTGCCCTCCGCTTGCCGTCACTTGTTTGACACGCTTGGGATTCAGCGTGCGGTGCTCATCCAGCCTAGCGTCTACGGCGAAGACAACACTTGCATGGTGGAGTCCGCGCGCCAGCTCGGAGTGCCCTACCGCATGATCGTTGTGGTCCCGTTCAGCACGCCGGACAAGGAACTTCAGCGGTTGCACGATGCCGGTGCGCGCGGTGTGCGCTTCATCCTGGCACATATCGGCGGCTTGCCACTTGCCGATCTCGAGCGCTTTGCGGAGCGCGTCAAGCCGATGGGATGGCATATTCAGTTCTTGCTGCGTCCGGCCAATCTTCTTGAGTTGGAGAGTCGCATTGCCAAGCTGCCCACGGACTATGTGATCGACCACATCGGCCTGATCCGCGCGTCTGAGGGAGGCGTGCAGCAGCCTGCTTTCCAGGCGCTCTTGCGCCTCTTCCGCACCGGACGCTGTTGGGTCAAACTGACCGGCGGCTATCGAATATCCGCCGAGGCCCCGCCATATCGCGAGGTGATTCCGCTGGTGGAGGCGCTGCTGAAGGAACGCCCGGATCGACTCATTTGGGGCAGCGATTGGCCGCACGTAATGATGAAAGCCAAGATGCCAAACACGACTGAACTGTTCGATCTGCTGCTGGATTGGGTTCCGGACGAGAAGATTAGGGCGCAGATCCTTGCCGGCAATCCGCAGGCGTTGTTCAAGTTCTAGCGGGCAAACCGGTTGACCTTCGACGGGAGATAGGCAATGAGCACTTGGGAGAAAAAACTTGGGTTGATTGTTCCTTCGTGGAACACGGTCAACGAATACGAGTTTCAGCGGGTTTTGATTCCGGCCATGTCAGTGCACTCGATGCGGATCAAGATCACCGCCGATGACGAAGAGAACTTTACGTGGATGGCCACGCAGGTTCCCGCTGCGTCGAAGTTGCTGGCGCAGGCCAAGGTGCAGGCAATCTGCTACGGATGCCTGGCCGGAGGCTTTATCAAGGGGCCCGGGCACGATCAGGAGATCATTCGCGATATCGAAGCCGCCGCCGGAGTTCCGGGAGTTGCCGCGGCTGCCGCGGTAGTCGACGCACTGCGCGCCATGGGTGTGACGCGAGTCAGCGTTGCCTCACCCTACGAGCCTTGGTTGAACGACAAACTCGCGGAATACCTGAAGGCGTTCGGCATCGAGGTGCTCGCGCTCAAGGGCCTCGGCACGCAGGCGCATGCCAGTTTCACTCCACAGCAAAATGCAGAATTGGCAAGCGAAGTCGACCGGCCCGATTCGCAGGCAATCTTCATCAGTTGTTCGAATTTCCGCACGCTGGAAATCATTGAATTGCTCGAAAACAAACTGGGCAAACCTGTACTGACCAGCAACATGTGCTCGCTTTGGAAAATGCTGCGCGTACTGGGCCATCGTCGCTGCCTGCCTGGGGCGGGCCGTTTATTCCGCGACGCTTAATGAAGGAATTGGACCGCACCCATCGCCGTGCGTCAGTTTAACGAAAGGATTCATCTATGGCCACCGATACTCCGACCACGATGCCGAAGCAAATGTCGGCCCCTGCATATACGCGTTCCCTGTGGACCGGCAAACGCTTTTATGTCGTCGCGTTCCTGTTCTTCAACATGTTCATCAACTACATGGACCGCATCAACCTCTCGGTCGCCGCCCCCACCATCTCCAAGATGTTCAAGTGGGACTCCGCCACGATGGGGTGGATCTTTTCCTGCTATCTGTTCACCTACATGATCTTCCTGATTCCCTGGGGTCGTCTGACGGACCGCTATGGCAGTCGCAACGTGGGCGCGATCTCGATGGTGCTCTGGTCACTGGGCGGAATGGCTTCGGGTGCGACCGTGGGGTTTGCAAGCATGTTGACTGCCCGGCTTGGGCTGGGTATTGGAGAGGCGGCTTCGTTCCCCATCTGCGGCAAGGTTGTGCGGCAGTGGTTCCCGGCCAGCGAGCGTGGCTTAGCGACGGCGATCTTCAATGCCGGCACCTTCGCCGGCCCCGCGCTTTCCGCTCCGATTGTCGCCTGGCTGGTGCTGCAGACAGGCTGGCGTATGTCGTTTGTGATTACGGGCGTCATGGGCATTCTCTGGGCGATTCTCTGGTACGCATTCTTTCGGGCTCCGGCAGAGTGCGATTGGCTGCCGGAAGACGAGCGGAATTATCTGCTTTCAGCAACCGGTGCGCCTCCGAAGACAGCCGCGCCACAGACCCCGACCAAGGGTGCGCTTCGCCTTCTGCTCAGCCGCAAAACCATGTGGGGACAGTTCATCACCCAGGGTTGCTGCGCCTATACGATGTACCTGTTCCTCGCCTGGCTGCCCTCCTACCTGGTACGTGAACGCCATATGGACCTGATGAAGGCAAGCTGGTTCACCGCGATGCCTTACCTGTTGTCCGTGGTGTTCGGTATTCTGATCGGCAAGCTGAGCGATAGCATTCTGACGCCCGAGGCCGTCAAGCAGGGCAAGCGGCGCCAGTTGCTGATCGTCTTTATTCTGCTCTCCAGCGTGGTGTTGCTGA
>JBEKQP010000254.1:0-7949 GCA_049519595.1 Candidatus Korobacteraceae bacterium
GTGGCCCGGGTTTGGGCCGGGAAGCACTCGCCAAGGAATGCCGGCAGCGCGCCGCTGTATCCGGTTTTCAATAGGCTCATCCAAGCCACAGCCAAGATGAGCGTTGCCATGGAGGCATGAGTCGTCAGGAAACTGAAAACCGGATAGGCCGAAACAATAAACAACAAGGTTGTCGCCATCATAATCCGGCTACGTCCGACGGTATCCGACCAATGACCGATCATTGGTGCGCCGAAGGTCAGGATGAAGGCGCCTACCAGCGTCGCCACAAAGCCAGTTGATTGCGGCAGGTGCAATGACTTGGCAGCATACGTTGGCATGTAGAGGATCAGGTAATTGGAACTGGTAGAAACCACGACCGCCCCAATGGCGAGAAGC
Organism: Candidatus Korobacteraceae bacterium; assembly: GCA_049519595.1. GTDB lineage: Bacteria > Acidobacteriota > Terriglobia > Terriglobales > Acidobacteriaceae > CAWBRT01. Next base: position 379 of record JBEKQP010000254.1, read on the forward strand.
ACGCGATCCCACTGGTTCACCAGCAGGTCGCGCACCGGGGTACGGCTGGGCTTGATACTAAGGAATTCCGGAGTCTCGGCTACACGGCTCCGGATGTAAAGGCCCACAGGCCCGATCAGCAGGCCAAAGAGATAAGGTGTGCGCCAGCCCCAGGATTCGAGTTGCTGCCTCGTCAAAAGCGTCGTGAGGGCAACTCCGAAGGTGGATGCAATCAGCGCGGCCAAACCCTGGCTGGCCCACTGCCAACTCGCAAAATATCCTTTTCTCGCGGAGCCATGTTCCACCAGGAACGCGGTAGCGCTGCCAAACTCGCCACCCACCGAAAAGCCTTGCATAAGACGCGCCAGAAGCACACAGATCGGCGCCATGATGCCGATGGTCGCATAACTGGGCATGATCAGCATGAGGAAGGTGCCGATCATCATCAAGAGGATTGAAATCATGAGGGACGCTTTGCGCCCGGCCCGGTCGGCATAGGCTCCCAGGAAAATAGCTCCGACCGGTCGCGCAAGATACGAAATACCAAAAGTGCCCAGAGCCATCAGCAACGATACAGACTCGTTCGCGGCCGGAAAGAATAGCCGCGAGATGGTGACCGCAAAATAGCCGTAGATGAGAAGATCAAACCATTCGAGGGCGTTACCGATCGACGCGGCGGCGATGAGCTGGTACATATGCGCCGGCTTTTCCACGCAGCCGGAGGACACGCAGGCCGGCGCCGCCGGAGGCGAGCATATCCTGCAAGACTTTGGTCGGGCGCTTGAAAGTCGCGGCTGAGCGCGCCTTATCGACGGAGATGTTGGCGCCGGCAATCTGCGTGTTGTCCATCTTCTCGTAGTAAACCAAGTGTCCACCGGGATCGACGATGGCAACCGCCATCGTCCAGTTGTTCTTTCGCGCTTCGGAGAGCGCCGCAGCGGCGGCCTTCTTGGCGGCTTCCAGACTGATCGAGGGCCCATAGATATTCGACGAGGCGACCTGCGAAGACATGGCTGGCTCCTTGGTGAGGTTGTGGCGATAAGCGAGAATCATAAAAGAAATGCCATCGTTAGACCAATTTCACTGCCTTGCAGTGAATGCCGAATGTCTGAACCAGCGACCGAGGTCACATTGCTGAGTGATGCTGGTCACCGTTAGGCCGCCGCCGCTTAAGTCGTAATGAAACTGTTGCTTCCCGATTGATCCAAGGACGTCAGAAATGTCTTTGAGCCTTGCCGGCCTCCAATGCGATCGCGTCAAGACCTGTTGCTGCATCTGCGGGCACAACCAGTGCGGTCTGGAAGTGCGGTTGGAGCAGGGAACAGTCAAAGAGATTGCCGGGGACCCGGACGATCCCGTTACCCAAGGCGCGGTTTGTCCCAAGGCGCTCGCGTCCGTGCAACTTCTCACCCACCCCGGACGCCTACGAACTCCGCTGATTCGCGCCGGAAAGAGAGGCGAGGGCAATTGGCGAGAGGCGTCGTGGGACGAGGCTTTGACGATCATCGCCGGCAAGCTGAACGATTGCAAAAGCGAGTCCGGCGCTGAATCCGTAGTGATGGCTCGCGGCACCAACCGGGGCTCATGGATCAGAGTTTTTAACCGCTTCGCAAACCTCTTCGGGACACCCAACTGGACAGAGTCGGGTGGCGCACAGTGCTTCACGCCACGGTCGGTTGCCCAGAGTTTGACTTTCGGCGGCCTCGCCCTGGAGTGGCCGGACCTTGCCAACAGCGAGTGCATCTTGGTATGGGGAGCCAATCCTCCGGCGACATGGCCGCCAAAGTCTAAAAAGTTGATGGCTGCCAGAAAGCGTGGCGCCAAGCTCATTGTTGTCGATCCGGTGCAGAGCAACATCGCTGCCAAGGCCGATCTCTGGCTTCCGGTCCGCCCCGGCTCCGACGCGGCGCTGGCGCTCGGCATGCTGCACGTGATTCTCGGCGAACGCCTGTATGACCGCGAGTATGTCGAGCGCCATTGCGTGGGCCTGACAGAACTAAGCGCGCGAGTTCGCGAGTACAGCCCCGCCAAGGTGGCTGAGATCACCTGGGTGGAAGAAAAGCTGATCGTAGAGGCCGCCAGGCTGTTCGCCACCACCAACCCTGCATCCATTGAAATCGCCTGCACTTTGGACGAGGTGATCGACCCTATCCAATTAAGCAGGGCGGTCGCGCTGCTGGCGTGCATCACCGGCAACATCGACGTTACCGGAGGCAACATTTTTCCGCATGCCTCCGGCCAAGTGTCGATCGATACGAATGATTTCATCCTGCGCGAGAGGATTCCCATAGAGCTGCAAGAGAAACGACTGGGCGCCGACGCGTATCCGTTACTCAGCAAGAATCTTCCAGTCAATTTCCCTATGGCGCATTGGCCCGCAATCCTGGAAGCGATTTTGACCGGCAATCCATACCCGGTGAGGGCGATCTTCCTGATGGGCGGCAACCCGGCACTATCCATCGCCAACTCAAGCCGGGCGCAGGAAGCTTTGCGCGAAGTCGAGTTCCTGGCCGTGGCGGATCTGTTTATGTCCAAGACAGCGGAAATGGCTGACGTGGTTCTGCCGGCCTCATCCTGGCTTGAGCAGAACGGATTGGCCGATTCCTCGCAGGCTACTTATGGGCCGCTTCGCATCCGGCGCAAGGTCGCTTCGGTCGGCGAAGCCGTCTCCGACATTGAGATCATGTGCCGGCTCGCCAAAAAACTGGATCTCCCGGATTTCTGGGAGTGCGAAGAAGATTACCTGAATTACATTGTGAAGCCGCTGAACGTAACCTTCGACGAACTCCAGGCCAGAGGCGAGAGCGTACCGTCACCGATAACTTACGGCAAGCATCTGCGCGAAGGATTCAGGACCCCGTCGGGCAAGATCGAACTGTATTCGCGCCGTCTTGAAGAGTGGGGATACGATCCGCTTCCGTTCTATCGTGAGCCGCATGAAAGCCCATACAGCACTCCTGAATTGGCTAAGCGGTACCCATTTGTGATGACCACCGGAAGACGCGTCATAACTTATTTCCACACAGGGTTGCGCAACGTACCGGCCTTGCGCGACGTCAAGCCCGTTCCCGTTCTGGACATCAACGCCTCAACCGCGCGTTCGCTCCACATCGAGGAAGGGGACAAAGTCATTGTCGAGTCGCCGTATGGGCGCATATCTCTAGTGGCGCGCCTCACGGAAGGAATTCATCCGCAGGTGGTTGGCGTGCCGCACGGCTGGCCCGGCGAGTCGAACGATAACCTGCTGATGAATAATGAAACCTGTTCGCTGGGCATCGGCACGACTCCGTTGCGCGGCACCTTGTGCAATGTCAGGAGAGCGGAGCGATGAAGTACGTCATGGTTATCGATCTCCGTCAATGCGTGGGCTGCGACACTTGCACCGTCGCCTGCAAACTCGATAATCAGACTGGAACAGGCATTCAATGGGGCAGGGTAATTGAAGAAGAATCCGGCAGGTTCCCGGAGGTCAAAAAGCTTTACATTCCGATTCTCTGCATGCACTGCGAAGAGTCCGAATGTCTAAAAGTCTGCCCCACAAAAGCCACCTACCGCGACCCTCGCGGCCTGGTCTTAATCGACTACGACAAGTGCATGGGTTGCAAGTATTGCATGGTCGCCTGTCCTTATATGGCGCGGCATTTTAACGAAGCTAGAACGCCTCCGCCAGGCGTACCAGCGAACGTCGAGGGCGATGCGCGCAAGGGCGTCGTCGAGAAATGCGATTTTTGCGAAGACAGACTATCGGATGGCAGGCTGCCGCGTTGCGTGGAAGTATGTCCGTACGATGCCAGAATCTTCGGTGATCTCGATGACCCTGACAGTCAGGTTGCAAAGTTACTGGCGAAAGAGACGCTGGAGGTTTTGAAGCCGGAAGGCGCATACCATCCATCTGTGTACTACATAGGAGTCAAGTAAATGTCTCCACGTTTACAGACGGAGTGGGGAGCCAGGGTCTCGCTGGACCTTTTCTTCGGAGGCGCGGGGGCGGGCCTTCTGGGAAGTTACCTGCTGATTGCCGCTCGCGACGGATATCGCGGCCTGAGCGTGCCGGTGATTGCCGCAGGAGCAGCTTTCGTACTGCTCGGCTTGCTTCTGCTGGCCTCGGAGCTGGGCCGCCCGGCGAAGGGGTTGCGGTCGATGGCGAACCTGGGAAACTCATGGATGGCGCGCGGCGCCATATTCAACCTCGCATTGATCATGGCGGCACTTCTACTCATCATCGCCCTGCTCGCCGGTTTGCGGCAGCTGGTTCCAGCAGCGGCGGTGCTTACCGTTGTGTGCTCCGCGCTTGTGGCCGCTTATCCCGGCTTCCTCTTGTCCGGCGCCAAGGATATCCGCCTGTGGCATTCCCGCTTGTTGCCGGGGTTGATGTTTTTTTATTCCCTGATGAGCGGGCTCAGCTTGCTCACTCTGGCCGACAGCATTCTGCATCTACGCATGGAGGCGATGTTGCGTCCTGCTGCGCTCGTCATCATGCTGCCCGTGACGATACTGTTTGCGGCTTTCTGGAGAAAGAGCTGGCGGCTGATCGGGCAGCGGCTCATAGCGCCATTTGTCGTGGGGACAATTGCTTTAGGAATACTGCTACCGCTTGTCTGCTACGTCTACGCGGCGTTTGCCGGTGTGGCGGGGCTGTCCATGCTGCTAGGGTCGATCTCGTTTCTAGCGGGCGCGTTTTGCCTGAGATATTTCGTAGTGAAGGCGGCACGCCACGAGCCGCTGACGTTTCTGGCGAAGCGTAGCTGAGCTTCGCGTGCAGGCCGCGCTCAGGTTGTGCCATTCTTGTTTTGATCCAAAGATGCGGGACTGGTCGGGAAACGGCGCGGCTGACATGGTCTCTTTTGAGATTGGAGTGACGCCTAACCCGAAGCATTAAGCCCGTAGCGAAGAGCTATCATGTAAGCCGCGCCCCCTTCAAACCTGAATAGTCGCCTGAATCTGATCGGATTTTGAACCGCCCTCAGTGCGTCGCGCTGTGGGCGCTGTCTTGCGCGGTTTCCGCTTTGGCTGGAGCCTCGCGGTCGACTCGTAGAATGAGTTTGAAGATCACGAACAGCGAGACGCCAACGATGGTTCCCCCAATGAGGCCCGTGGACATGATCGCCCTCACCGAAGGTGATAGCGTTGCCAGAAATGCGGGAGGCAGAAAGTATGCGCCCATGCCAACCATAAAACTCGATCCGGCGATGGTCATATTCAGGTTCGTGAGTTGCATACGGCCGAAGACACGGATGCCCTGCATAATCAGCATGCCCCAGGTCAGGATATAGATTCCTCCCAGCACGGCTGGCGGCACGCTGGCGACGATGGCTCCGACCTTGGGGATGAAGCCCAGCACCAGCACAATGATTCCCGCCGAGGTGATCACGTGCCTGCTGCCAATGCCGGTGACCGACAGCGCCCCGATATTCTGGCCGAACGAGGTGGTTCCCGAACCCCCGATCAGAGCGGCAACGGCCGAGCCCAACCCCTCGCCAAAGATGCCACGGTTAATGCGCTTCTCGTCGATCTTCTGTTTGGCCATGATCTCGCCCACCAGAATGTAATTGCCCATCGATTCGATGATGGCGATGGCATAGCCGGCGAAGATGATCAGGCAGGCCGTGAGATCGAACTTCCAACCGAACGGCATGATCTTCGGCAAGCCAAACCAGGCTGCATTTCCGACCGCCGCAAAATTGGTTCTGCCGGCCAGGGAAGCAATCAACGACCCTGCTACCGCAGCTATCAGAATGGCGCCAAAGCGCAGAAAGCCCTTCTTGAAATAGACAACCAGGGTTACCGCGATAAGAAAAGTGATGGCGGCCAGTATGCCGTTGAAGCCGCTGGCAAACTCCGGTGTTCCTGGTTTGCCGATGATTAATCCGATCACAACCCCAGTCAGCGACAATCCGATGAGCGTAATCAGCGGGCCATAGATCGGCGGGGCTGCGATGATTGGCCTGAGCTTTCCCCACACACCCAATGGCCAAGCCAAGAGTGCAGACACAAGGCCGCCGATTACCATGGCTGTCCAAACCGCCCCGGTTCCCAACGTACCTCCCAAGGCGATAGTTAATGACAGAAACACCGCCGCCGGACCCTGCACCACCGGCAACCGCAGCAATCTGGTCGACTGGGTGATGGTGACAATCCCGGCGCCAATGCAATATGCCTGAACCATGTATTGGACGGTTTCGCGGGGCAGTTTCAGCGCCATTCCCGTCACGACAGGGAAGGTCAACGCCGAACTTTCCACCAGCACCTGTTGCAGTCCGTAAACCAGATACTCTTTCAGCGTCATCTTGTCTTCGACGCCGACGATTAAGTCCTGCCGCTCTCCAGCAATTGGCTCCACTTCGCCTCTCCTGTGTCAGTCCAATACTCGCGTGTACCCCAACAATCACCGCTACGGCGCTCGTTGGGGCCCTCGGGCAAATCCGTTTGTGAAACCCTAGGAGATGTATACAATATCTCTTGAACTAGAGACAAAGAATAATCAAGTTTTCTTGCGAAACGGCGGATGCCGACCGCGTGGGATATCGTCTTGCCCTGCTGTTGGCGAATGCCGCGCGTTATGAGAGAAACTGCGGGAGGCTAATGTCTCGATGATGATTGCCGGAGAAGTCAGAAAAAGCGCTTATTTCGATTCCATCACGCTGATGCAGTGCGGCAAAAAAATTGCCGCCATGCCCGGCATAGGCGATGCAGCAGTGGTGATGGGGACGAGCGCGAACCGCTCTATCCTGAACTCCGGCGGTCTGTGGCTTGCCGAGTTCGATGGTGCCTCGGATGCGGACTTGCTGGTCGCGGTGAAAGCGGAAACCGACACCGCCGCGCACGCCGCACTTGCCGCCGTGGACGCAATTCTCAGGGATTCGAGCAGCAAGAGCGGTCCCGAGGAGTCGCGCCCGGCGAGTCTTGAAAGCGCGCTCAAGATCCTTCCTGGAGCTAACCTGGCGATTATTTCCATTGCCGGCCGCTTTGCCGGCGACCAGGCACGGCGTGCCCTGAAAAGCGGACTCAACGTCATGCTTTTCTCCGACAACGTTCCCCTGCAAACCGAAATCGAGCTAAAAGAATTGGCTTGCGAGCGAGGGCTGTTGATGATGGGCCCCGACTGCGGCACGGCGATCATTAACGGCATTCCTTTGGCGTTTGCCAATGTGGTGCGGCGCGGTGAAATCGGAATCGTCGGAGCTTCGGGGACGGGAATGCAGGAGGCGAGCTGCTTTCGCAGGCAATTGGAACCGGCAGCCGCGATGTCGAGCAGCAGGTCGGCGGCTTGATGTTGATCGAGGCGTTGAAGGCACTGGCCGAAGACGAAAACACTAGCGTGATTCTCTTGATTTCCAAACCTCCTCATCCGGAGGTGCTTGAGCGGGTCGGCAGGATCATTCGAGAGATCAGAAAGCCAGTGATCGATCTGTTTGTGGGCGCCGCCAAACCCGGTGGCCCTTCGACGCTGGAAGAAGCCGCACTGATGGCGTTAGCCATATCCCGTGGCCAGAATCCTCGCCTGGTTTCCGAAGAACTCGCTGCCAGAGACAGCGAAATCCGGCAACAAGCCGGTCGCGAGGCTGCCAAGCGGCGCAAAGGCCAGAAGTATC
>JBEKQP010000255.1:0-6750 GCA_049519595.1 Candidatus Korobacteraceae bacterium
AGGCTGCGCCTGCGCATATACCCTCGCTAAACAGGGCAAGAGCGTATTGCTGCTGGAGCGGGGCAACAGCGCGGGCGCCAAGAACGTAAGCGGCGGGCGTTTGTATACCTACGCCCTGGAGTTATTGGAGCCCGGCATGTACCTGCGGGCTCCGCTGCAGCGCAAGATCGTGCACGAACAGATGATGCTGCTCGGCGAGAAGAGTGCGACAACGATCGACTACTGTGATTACGGCTTAGGGGAAGATGTGCCGCAATCGTATTCGGTCATTCGCGCCTCCCTCGACGAGTGGTTCGCCGGCGAGGCAGAGGCACAGGGTGCAGTGTTCGCCAGCAGTCAACTGGTTGATGGCCTGGTGGAAGAAGAGGGCAAGATCGTCGGCATAAAGGCCGGTGAAGACGAGATGCGCGCCGGCGTGGTGGTGGCGGCGGACGGCGTCAACTCGCTACTGGGCCAAAAGGCGGGACTGTTTCCGGATGCAAAGAGTCACGCGGTTGGCGTCGGTGTGAAGGAAACTATCGAACTTTCGGACGCGCTCATCAGCCAGCGTTTTGCGCTCAAAGATGACGAGGGAACGGCGCGCGTCGCCATCGGCTGCACCGAAGGAATCTCGGGTGGCGCATTCCTTTACACCAACAAGGGCAGCGTTTCGCTCGGCATCGTCTTTAACCCGCAGCAGGCTGCAAAGAACGGCCGGCACATCCAGGACATCTTCCAGGATTTCAAGATGCATCCGGCAATTCTGGCCCTGATCGAGGGTGGTACCAGCGTGGAGTTTGGTGGGCACCTTGTGCCGGAAATGGGCTACCACGGCATCCCCAAGCAGTTGTATCGCGAAGGAATGCTTGTGGTGGGTGATGCAGCACAATTCGGCATCAATACCGGCATGATCATCCGCGGCATGGACTTGGCAATCGTGAGCGGCCTGGCTGCGGCAAATGCCATTCTGGCCGCGAAAAGTGCCGCGGAAACCGGTCCGCTCTACATGAAGCAGCTTGAAGAACTCTTGCTACTACCGAATATGAGGGCCTACTCGGAATTTCATAGCATGTTCGAGATCTCGCGAATCTTCAATGCTTATCCTGTGCTGGCCAATCAGGCCATGCATTTCCTGTTCACCGTGGACGGGCGCGTGCCCCCGCCGATGCTGAAGAAGCTGATGCAGATCGTGAAAAGCAACGTGACATTTGGACAGATGGCCGCGGATAGCTGGAAAGCGTATCGAAGCATATGAATATCAAACGACTGAGTCCGGAAGAATTACTTGCCCTGAATCGCTACGAGGTGGACGAGGGCAAGCCGCACATCTTGATAGATAAGGCGGTCTGTTCGCGCTGTTCGCCTCGGCCGTGCCTGGTGGTTTGCCCGGCGCGTTGCTACCAGCTCAAGGATGGCGAGGTGAATTTCGAATACGCCGGATGCCTTGAATGCGGAACCTGCCGCGTGATGTGCAGCGATAAAGGCGTAACCAGTTGGAATTATCCACGAGGTTCATTCGGCGTGACATTCCGCTGCAGTTGAGCAGATGCCGCGCCTTCATTGGCAACAAGCATTCATACACGCCGCACCGTTCGCGCGGTTGAATCTGGAACGGGTTCGGCGAACGCGATTTTTAAGGAGATTAGAAATGGAAGCAACAGCAGCAACAGCAACGGAGAAATTCTATGTTGGCCTTACCTATACCTACTCCCAGGTGATTGACGACAAGTTGGTTCGGGCCTTTGCCGACTTGAGCGGCGATCACAATCCCATCCACGTTGATGAAGAAATTGCAAAGAAGAGCAGATTCGGGCAGCGCATCGCGCACGGCGCAATCCTGTTCAGCATCATCTCCAAGGTTTTGGGTATGGATATGCCGGGCGTGGGCGCAGTGTATCTGAGCCAGCTTTGCAACTTCAAAATGCCGGTGTTTATTGGCGACACCGTGACATTGGAAGTCAAGATCATTGAAATGCTGCCCAAAAGCGTCGTCAGAATCTCCACCATCATCAAGAAGCAGACTGGCGAGGTGGTGATGGACGGAGAGGCGCAGGCAAAACTGCCGGGATGGCTTTTCAAGTCCTAGCTGGTATGAATGCTGAAAGTGTAAAGGCAAGGCCTTTGCCGCAGCAGGTCGAACGTGAGTTGCTCATCGAAGGAGAACCTCGGGAATTTCACCAGCATCGGGGAGATAGTGGTATTGGCTGTTTTCCTCTGCAGTGACGTTGCTTAGAACGTGGCTGGTGTTTCTATTGCAAACGACGGCGGCGGGACGGCGAAGTAGGTCCTGTCCGCGAGCACGCTTCAAACCTAAACTCGCGGGCGGGCGCGCAGAGTTCGCCAACCGCACTCGGAGGAATTCAACATGGCACAACAGATCGCGGAGAGCGTACAAGCGGGAGTTGAGAAAAAGCCTCAGTACGTCAAGGTGGCGTTCGCCAGCCTGATCGGCACATCGATCGAATGGTACGACTATTTCTTATACGGCACAGCCGCGGCGCTTGTATTCCCCAAGCTGTTCTTCCCGAAGTTTGACCCATTGGTGGGGACGCTGCTGGCCTTTACCACCTACACAATCGGCTTCATTGCCCGTCCTTTCGCGGGCGTCGTCTTCGGACACTTCGGCGACCGCATCGGCCGCAAGCAGATGCTGTACATTACGCTGCTGTTCATGGGCGTTTCCTCCACGCTGATTGGCCTGCTGCCGACTTACTCTCAGGTTGGGATCTGGGCTCCCGTCCTGCTGACGCTGATGCGCATCTGCCAAGGGATTGGACTTGGCGGTGAGTGGGGCGGTGCCGTACTGATGGCGGTGGAACACGCTCCGGCCAAGCGGCGCGGCCTCTTCGGGTCCTTTCCGCAGACGGGCGCGATGGTTGGCGGACTGCTGTCGGTCTTTGCTTTCTGGATGGCGAACAAATTGTTAACCGATGCGCAGTTTCTCGCCTGGGGCTGGCGCCTGCCGTTTATATTCAGCATCGTGCTAGTCGCGGTCGGTATCTGGATCCGGATGACTCTCGCCGAGTCGCCCGCCTTCCAGAAGATCAAGGACGAAAAGACCGAAGTCAAGATGCCGGTGATCGAGGCGATCAAGAAGCACCCGAAGAATCTGGTGCTGGCGGCGGGCATGCGCTTTGCCGAAAACGGACTGTATTACATCATTACCGTATTCTCGCTGACCTACGCAGTGACGGCGCTGAAGCTCAGCCGACAGGCACTACTGCCAGCCCTGACCATCAACTACGCTATTGGCTTGGCGATGATGCCGTTCTACGGTTGGATTTCCGACAAGATCGGACGGCGCGCGGTTTATATGTGGGGGGCCGTCATGTGCGGCGTGCTGTCGTTCCCGTTCTTCTGGATGTTGGATAAGGCCCCCACCAACATCTATTGGGCTTGGGCGGCTATCATCCTGATTGGCCAACTGGGCCACTCGGCGATGTACGGACCGCAGGCGAGCTTCTTTGCGGAACTGTTTCCGGCGAAGGTGCGCTATAGCGGCGCATCACTCGGCTATCAGCTGGCATCGATTTTTGCCGGTGGCATGGCTCTTCCAGTCGCAACCGGACTGCTGGCGTGGGCTCATAACAAGTCCTGGCCAGTGTCCCTCTACATGATCTCCTTCGTAGTTATTACCGTTGTCTCGGTATTCTTCTCGGAGGAGACCTACAAGAAAGCAGACGTGTCGTAAGGGTAACAGGCCAAGGAGGGCAGCCGAAGCACGCTGCCCTTCTTGGAAGGATATGGACCTGCCATCCCCAGATTCAGGGTCGCCTCTTGCGATTCCGCGGCAGACTCAGCTCGAGTGTGCCGGAATGCAGCTTTGCGGCGGCCTGTTCGGGAACAACCTCCTCGGGCAAAGAGACTGCGCGAAACGTTTGCTCGGGCGGCTGCCAATCAAAGTAAAAGAATTCCGACTTCTCCTTCTTCCTGCCGGCAATCATCAATCGCCATGGCTCAACCGACGCCTGTAGTTCAACTTCTTCGAAGTCCCCGACGTCGGCTCGGACGACGATCTCTGCTGGCCGCTTCTCAATCTCAACTCGAACGGGGCGCAGAAGCTCTGACTCAGCTTTAAACCAATCTTCCCGATCTTTGCCAGGCTTGCAGCCACGAATTCGAAATAACTGATACGCGCGTCGCGCGGTCAGCTCATATATTTCCATCGGGTCGGGCATTTCTTCAGGTCGGCAGAGCTGAAAGCATTCGTGTTCGCCGGCTTTACTCGCTTCGTCCATCGTAGCGTTCATAAAGACCTCCTCCATAGAGCAATGCTGTTCGCTGTTGTCTTCCGTGTTCCCTGCTTGTCAGGTCGCCATGTTTGTCGTCAGCCGACGGAAAGGCTCCGCCCAGCAAATCCGGCTTTACACGTGTGACGCGACGAACGTCACGATCCACATATTCAACATGACGTCGTAAAACGACTCTTCAGCGGGAGGCTCCTCGGTAGATCCTGTCCTGACGAGCGAGAGAGTTAAGCAAGCAGCGCTCTCACCTTCGCTGTCGATTTCAGAGTATTTTCTGGCCACGTTAAGCATTGTCATTCTCCCTTCTAAAGCCCATGGGCGCCGTCTGCGTGCAGCTCCGGCTCTGACCAGTGCACGTTCGCTGCCATCGCGTCGGTTCGCTGTACCCGGAGCCATCACCGCCGGGCTCATAAGCCCGGCTGCTTCGTGAGGTGCACCTTCTGCGGATCCGGTCCAGTCGCATCGACGCGCCACCACAGCGGGTAAGACAAACGGTAAACGAGAAGACATCTCGCGCCGCGTCATTCGAGTTTCAATGCATCTCTCTCCGTGCTGTCGGATGTTAGACAATCACTCGCAATGGACACACCATTTGCCGCTGCTTTGCAATCGTGCCCACACATGGGCACTTTGCCCATTAGTGGGCACTGCTCAAAGCACGCGATTCGACCTGAGTAGTCAAATACGGGACACTAAGGACACTGAAGAAAGGCCGAGACTTGCCAGCCGTGCCTCGCTCAGACGAGCGGTGTCCAGGATTACGATTGAAAACCCCCAGGGCCTCCGATCTAACCGCCAGCCATCCAACCACAGGCAGCACGATCAGGACCGTCATCAAGACGCCGCGCAACCACGCTGCTGATATCCTGGCTTAAGAGCAGTGCCGCTAGGTGTTTGGTCCCGGTATTTGATGGGTTGGATCGAGTCTAAAGCGAGCTGGCTGTTGAGTCCAGAGTTTGCAGATGTATTCGTACGGGGTTAGGCCGCGAAGGATTTTCAGCCGCTTGGCGAAGTTGTAGGCGGCGATGAAGTCGGCGACACAGGCCATGGGCTTTCAAAACGGACATGGAGGAATAGATGAAGCTCGCTTTCATCGGAACGACGGTTTTGCTATCTTCCTTGATGGTTGCGGCGCAAACGAACGTCCCCGCTACTCCGCGGACGAATCCACAAGGCACGCCAGCAGGCATCACCGCTCCGGGATTTCCATTTCCGGATGGCTTCAATCCACCAGCGGGACTCTTCGACCAGTTCTGGAATGATTCGGCGGTCGCTGCTGAATTGCAGCTCACCGATGTGCAGCGAAAGCAATTGCAAGATGCTGCGCTCACCCAGCGCTTATTGCTCATTGATGGTGGTGCCGATGCATTAAAAGCGCTTGCCCGATTGTCAGCTCTCCTGGAAGCCGATCAACTAGACGAGGTGGCCTATAAGGAACAACTGAATAATCTCGCGGTTGCATCTGGAAAACTTGTTCAAAACGTCGGCGAAATGGTCGCTTCTCCGCGCCGCGTTCTCACAGTGGAACAATGGCGAAAGCTGCAAATCTTGCAACGAGCGAAGCGGGCTGCGGTCCAGTCGGCTGTTCCGCCACGCCAGCCAGTGACGCCAAAGACGGGCGATAGACCGTAACCTCACAACGGCGGCATACCGGAGTGAACCGTTTGCACCACTCGGCACCTCCATCTCGCTAGAGACGGCCAAATTTGGCAACCGCCTCCTGGATCGACTTCAGTTGTTCAATCGTGCCGTACATCGAGTGTTCCTTGTAGTCGAGCTGCTGCGCGAGCGCCAGAACCCGCCGCGCCTCCGCCCGCGGCACCACCGCTACGCCGTCCATGTCGGCGACGATGATGTCGTTAGGCTGTACCGGCACTCCGTCGCAAACCACTGGGATGTTCCTTTCGGCGCGATAATGGCTCACCGAGGTCGAGGGTACAATTCCCAACGCGAACACCGGGAAGCCGAGCTTCTGTAGTTGGGTGATGTCGCGTACTCCGCCATCGATGATTGCTCCGGAGAAATCCCTGGCATGCAGGGCAGTTCCCATTAACCCCCCGATGCCGGCGATATCGATGCCCTTTTCCAATACCATGACGTAAACCGAATTAGGAGCGCCCGTGTCGATCGCTTCCAGCATGGGCTTTAGGGCCGTTGGGTCTTTCTCTCCTTCTGATTTCTTGAGCTGCACGGTAACCGCAAATCCCGCAAACTTTGCGGGAAAAATCGGACGCATTTGATGAGTCATGTACATCTTGCGGCCCAGCAGTTGCTCCATGGCGTCGGAAACCGAGGCCACTTCAACGTGCCGGAATCCGTCGAGCAGGTCGGCGTCGGATGTAGCTGTTGCGGGCGGCGGCGTGGCTTGCGCAAACATCAACTGCTCCGTCATCAGGAACATTGTGACGAGCACAGCAATTGCTAATACGAGGTGCCCTCTTCGGCGGACGGGGAAGCGAAGGGATTTGCTCATACGATTCTCCTGGATGCTCCAGATCGTGCGATTGGAGTCTGTTTAATCTAT
>JBEKQP010000256.1:0-6721 GCA_049519595.1 Candidatus Korobacteraceae bacterium
CGTCTGCCGCTTATCCATGTATTGCGAATACACGATCAGTTGCGTATTGCCGGGAAAGGGCTGCCGCGGCGCGGCCACCACGTCGAGATAAGTCTTGTCGTTCATGCCGGCTCGCCGCGCCTCCCAATAGTGCATGGCGCTGAGTCCTTGAGGATGCTGAAGAATCAGCACGCAGGTTCCGCCGTCCCGCACGGTGGAGGCCCATTTATACCTGCCGCCCTGGGTGCTCTGCGGATAGGTGTTGCAAATCACGATATCCGGATTGGGAACCGTTTTAGTCTGGTAGTGCTCGATGGCTGCCCGGCAGGCCGCGCGGTGGGCCTCGACGATTTCGCCGGCAAACACGTGCGTCGCCTGACGCTTCCCATTGTAGAGAATCTGCACGCTGAAATCGACGTTTGCCAGACGGGCTGCTTCGTCCATGTCAAGGCGGACCTCGTTTTTAAACATCGAAATGACACCGGCGGGCGGGCGGGTCAGTCGCTTCATGACGGTCTCGTGGTTGTAAGCAACCGTCTCGAAGCCGGTAACGCCTGGGAGGATTGCCTTGGCGCCGCCGCCATATCCGGCAAAAGCGTGCGCCTTGACACCGCTGATGGTCACGCGAACATCGGCGGCGGCAAAGGTTCGGTTGATCTTCACCACGTTGCCGTGTGCGGTTGTGCCAATTTCTTTCAAGTTATCCCATGTATTGTGATTAACCCAGGCAAACCGCCGCAGCAGATTGCTGCCAAGCTTGCGGACGACCTCGTCCTGCTCCAGATTGCGATGCGTACCGTAGGAGCCGAGAAAAATAATGCGATTCTCCGGGATGCCGGCTGCCAGGAGCTCGTCCACAATGATCGGCGCAACATCATAGGTCGGTGTCGGACGGGTGAGATCGTCGAAGGTAATCACCGCGGACTTCTTTCCCGCGGCAAGGTCGCGCAGTTGGCGCGTGCCGATTGGCTTGCGAATACGGCTGAGAATCTCGTCATGCCCCAGCACGGGCGCATTGTGTCCAAGCATCGGCTGCAGCGTGATCTCCCAGTCGGCGGGGAAGTCCAGGCGCTCGTCGATGTCTCCGAAGTGCTCGTGCGTCGGTATGACTACCTGGCGCGCTTTTCCTTTCAGGGCAGGGACGCTCTCCGCGAGCAGCATGCCCGGAGCCATGGCCGTGCCAATCAGCTTGGCGGCGGCAACAGACTTAATCCCGTTTTGCAGGAACACTCTGCGACTGATCATGATCTTTACCTCTTGCCTGGACCTGTGTGGCCAGAATTTCCGAATTCAGTCAATAAACTGGTCGCGCCGGAAGCAAACAGATATGGCTGCTCTTGTGCAACGGAGGAGCATAGAACGATCGCGCGCGGGAGGCAAGAGAATGTCTGGAGGAAAGAACCGGAATTTCCGTTTTGGCATGCCTTCAATCGTCAATACTGGTCTTCGCGCTCATAGCTCAATGATTCTGCTGACGCGTGCCGGTTGAGGCTGGAACGATCCACTAGGAATGCACGCTCAAGCAGCTCGGGTCGTAGCACCTCGGCCGTGGGGCCGGCCATCGATGCAGCCTCAGGCATGAGCAGAATCACCGACGAAAAATTCTCACGGACGAGGGCGAGATCGTGCATCGCGGCCACGATGGTTATGCCGCGCTCGTTCAGCGTTCTCAGCAGCGCCATGAGCTCGATTTGACGGCCGAGGTCGAGGTGTTGCGTGGGCTCGTCGAGCATCATGACCTTGGGCTGCTGGGCCAATCCGATTGCGATCTTCACCCTTTGACGTTCGCCGCCCGATAAATCTGAATATGTGCGCTCGCGCATGCCCAGGATATCGACCGCCTCCATCGCGTTTTCGATGATCTGGAGATCGCGGGCTGAAGGGCCAGCGAAGCGCCGAAGATGCGGCACACGTCCCTGCGCAACAAGTTCTTCCACGCGAAAATCGAAGGGGACATCGAGGTGCTGAGGGACGAGGGCCGCGTAGCACGACAACTCGCGCCGGCTCCACAACTCCAGCGCGCGCTCCTGCAGCAGGGCCGTACCTGAGGTGGGACGAAGCAGCCCGGCAACAACTTTCAACAGCGTGGTTTTGCCAATACCGTTTGGGCCCACCAGTGCGGTCATCTCCCGCTCTTCGATACGAAAATTCAGATCGTCGAAGATGGCGCGTTCTCCGTGCGCGAAGCGTACGTTGCGGAACTCGATCACGGAAGGCACTAAGGGGATGATCTCCTTTTCTTCTGATTCAAAAGATAGAGAAACGCCGGACCGCCGATGAAAGCCGTCAAGAGTCCCACTGGAATCTCCGTGGGCGCAAACGCCGTGCGGGCAATCGTGTCGGCTACGATCAGAAACATTGCGCCGCTCAAAGCCGCGGCCGGCAGAAGGCGAAAATTATCCGGCCCGAGAATAATTCGCAAGACATGCGGCACCAGCAGGCCGACAAACCCGATCAAGCCTCCCAGCGAAACGGCCAGCGCAGTCAGAATCGAACCGATCACCACAATCAGGATTCGAATTTGGCCGACGCGCACCCCGAGCTGTTCGGCATATTCTTCGCCCAGCGCGAGCGTGTTCAGTTGCCGTGCCAGCGGAATTGCCAGCACCAGCGCTGCGAGTTCAACCACGGTGATGATCAAGATCTGCGTCCAGGACGGAACCCCAATCTCTCCATGCAGCCATGCCGTGAGCATGCGTATGCCCGGATTCGATGCTTCTTTCCCGAGTTCAAGGGCCGAGGTAGCGGCGTTCAACATGGTGCCGATAGCGAAGCCCACAAGCAGCATGTTTTCGACTGCGAAGTTCCCGCCCGCCCGTGCCAGACTCCATACCACGGCCATCGTCAGCAGCGAACCAGCGAACGCCAGCAATGCGGTGGCGCTGATTCCGGCAATCGACATCGTTGGCACAAGAAACACAGCAACTGCTCCGCCCAGCGCGGCGCCGCCCGAGGCGCCCAGAACGAAAGGATCGGCCAGCGGATTACGGAACAAGCCCTGAAATAGCACTCCCGTCGCCGACAGCCCCGCACCAACCAACCCCGCTGCAATCACTCTTGGAAGACGGAGGGTGAACAAAATGATGCCTGCATCCCCAGCCTGGGCTGGATGCAGCAAAGCACGAATCACCGCAGAGAATGGCACTCGGACCGCTCCCAGTCCTGCCGAAACGATTCCTGCCACCAAGAGCGAGACAGCTAGCGTTACCAGGGTCGAAGATGTTTTTGGGCGGCGTCGCATTCTGGCTTATAAGTGCCTTCGAGTTGAACCCGGTGAAGTCGCTGGAAGCGCACGGATCTGGCGAGCGAAGTCTTCCAAGGCATCGAACGCTACAGGACTCGGGAATTGCAGGCGACCATCGACACGAATCACGTGCCCCAGACGAACTGCGTCGAGGGAGCTCCATCCGGGTCGTTGCCTCATTTCATTGAGCCCAAACGGCGAGTCCTGCAGCACTAGGACGTAATCGGGCTTTCTGGAAATCATGGCCTCCAGGCTGACCCGCAGCCAATCTTGAGCAAGGTCGGAGGTAATCGGGCGCGCCCCGGCCGCGGAAATCAATTCGGAGATAAACGCTCCACTCCCGGCCGTAATACAGGGATCAAGTGAAAGAACCAGGAAGACGGAAGGTCCGCGTCCGGCTTGCGCCGCCAGGGAACGTACCCGGCGTTCGCGCGCCCGCAATTGCCCGATGAGTAATGCCGCTTCACGCTCACGTCCCAGGGCGAGGCCGATGCTGGAAATCGAGCGATAGAGTCCCGCCAGACCCTTGTCGCTCACGAGAAAAACCGGAATGCCGATACGCTCGATTCCCTGCACAGTCTCAGGGCTGTTCAGAGTTGCGACAGCAATTGCCAAGTCGGGATGCAAAGAGGCGATTTTCTCCAATGACGGATGCAAAATATCACCGATGCTTGGCTTCTCATGCGCCGCTTGTGGGGGATAGTCCGTGTAATCCGTGATGCCGGCGATGTCTGTACCGCCGCCGATGGCATACACGGTGTTCGTAATGCTCGGCGTGAGACAGATGACGCGATGAACCTGGTCCGGGACGGAAACGCTGCGGCCCAGGTCGTCCCGCACCAGTCGGGCCGCCGGGGCAGACAGTGAAAAAACAAGCAGGATTATGGTGCACGCGCCGGCCTTTTTCAACGCTGTGATTGCAGGGCAATGCGCGGCAACGCTCGGTTGGAATTTCCCGAACACATCTTCTCCACAAATTCGGTCAGGTGGGATTTCCTAACGGCGGCTTCCTTGGACCTTGTCGCGGTCGTCGGGGATGCTCGTCGGCTCTCCCATCGAAGCCGAACCAGCCATGGATGCGCATCTGGCCGGTCTCCTGACTTGCGCGTCGTCGGTGCGAACCGCCTTCCCAGAGAACAGCTACTCCAGTGGCTTGGACCAGCTTAGCGAAAGGTGTGGCCGTCGTGGCGCACGCCGATTCCTAAGCTGCTCAAGTTGTTCGCACCTCAGCGCTCACAGTTGCGGGGCAGTGGCGGCATCTCACCGCGCTTCCCTTTGCCAGATGGCGCAGTTATAGCCCTTATCATGCGGGAGTGTCAATCAGAACCGCAAGCGCCGCGATGCGCGAATCTAGCGAGGTGATCCGCTTATGAAAACGAGAGGCCAAGCGCAGTGCCTGGCCTCTTTCACCCCAGCACTCGCAAACGCGGCGCGTGCCTTCTTTCGTAGCTCTCAAGCGCGATTAGAACTGAATGTCGAACTGCTCCTGGTGAAGCGGGGCGTCGCTCTTGATCAGAATCGGACGGCGGACGAGATCCTCCATCTCGGTCAGCCACTTGCCGTTGTTTGACTTCAGTTCCTTTGCCACTTCAGGATTGACCCTCAGAGTGATGTCGGCGGTCTGGATGTGCGAACGAACCTTACGCAACTCTGAGTAGATCTCATTGCACACCGTCGTGACCGACTTGACGAACCCCGTGGCCGCGCAGTACGGACACGGCGAACCCAGCGTGCGCTCCAGTGACTGTTTGACCCGCTTGCGCGTGATCGCTACAAGTCCGAAATCATTAAACTGCAGTACCTTGGAGGGTGCGCGGTCACTTTTGAGCGCCTCTTCGAGCGCCGTCATCACTTTCTGCCGGTTTTTGCGCTCGTCCATATCGATGAAGTCGATCACGATGATCCCGCCGAGATCGCGCAGCCGGATCTGCCGCACGATTTCCTTGATGGCATCGACGTTCGTCTTGACGATCGTGTCTTCCAGGCGAGCTGTTTTGCCGACATATTTGCCGGTGTTGATGTCGATGGCGACCAGAGCCTCAGTCTGGTTGATGACGATATAGCCGCCACTCTTGAGCCAGACCTTCGACTTCAAGGACTTGTTGATTTCCTCATTGATTCCGAACTGCTCGAACAGTGGAGTGGGCTTGGTGTAAAGCTTAATCCGTCGCACCAGGTTCGGTTGGAAGCGCGAGGCGAAACGCACGACACGCTCGTATTCCTGCTCGCTGTCGACCCAAATCTGCGAAAAGTCCTGCGTAACCTGATCGCGCAGAATGCGTTCGACCAGGTTCAGATCGTGATAAATCAGCGCCGGAGACTTGCTGTTGTCGGCGCGGCTGCGGATCTCGTTCCACAGGTGCTTCAGGAAGCGGATGTCGGCACGCAGTTCGTCTTCCTTGATTCCGGCGGCCGCGGTGCGGACGATGAATCCACCGTGGCCGTTTTCGCGCTCGCTGGCCACTATGCGCTTCAAGCGCTGGCGTTCGTCGTCAGAGCTGATCTTCCTGGACACGCCAATATGGTTCACCGTTGGCATGTAGACCAGGAATCGCCCCGGCAGTGCGATGTGGCTGGTGATGCGGGCGCCCTTCTTGCCGATGGGTTCCTTGGCAATCTGAATCAGGACCTCTTGTCCTTCCTTGAGCAGGTCGCTGATCAGCGGCACTTGGCGTGGAGATTCACGGTGCGAGCGCAGAGGCCGTCCACCACGGCGCCCGCGGCGGTCACGCCCACCGCGATCCGGATAGGCGCGCTCGGCGCGCTGTTGGTAGCCGGCAGTCGCCCCAGGCGCGCGCAGTTCGGCTCGCCCACCGTCACTCAATTCCTGAGGTGGACGGGAATCGTCGGCTTCCTCGTCGGCGAACCCGGGCTCTGCCAGGATTTCCGATTCCTCAAATTCATCGGCATCTTCCGGATCGAAGTCGTACTCGGATTCGTCCAGCACATGCTCCTCGCCGGTTTCACGAACGGTCTGGCCGAGCAAGTCGCCGTTAGCCGTCTCTGCCAAACGATCGAACACCTGTTCCACTATCTCCTGATGACCCTCGGTGTTGAAGTGTTCGGCGTAGGAAGGCATATCGGTTTCTTCCTCGTCGAGTTCTTCATGTACCACCGGACCGCCCTCGGGCGAATAACTGCCGGCCAGCGGAACTGCGGCGGGTTCGTTACGTATGGAATCCTGGTGCTCGACCGGTTGAATCTCCTCTTGAATCTCCCCGCTTGTCCTGGTCGCAGGCGTCGCGAAATACTCCCCATCCCCAGCCGGAGTTATGAGTGTTCCGTCGGCAGGGGCGCTGAACTCCCATCGCTTTTCTTGGTCGGCGTCTGTCTTGGTATCCGCATCTTCCAGCCTCGGCAGCGCAGCCGGAGTTGCATCGTCAGGCAAAGATTCGCCACGGTTGAGAGGCTCGATCACCGGCGTGCTGGCTTTCTCATCCATAACGCGATCTGCCGGCGTGGTGGGCTGGCTGTAAGGCAGCAGTTCTGCCTCAGCGA
>JBEKQP010000257.1:0-6720 GCA_049519595.1 Candidatus Korobacteraceae bacterium
GGCTGCTATTCACTGTCGGTGAAGACCGCAGGATGGCTACCCAGCTCTCATCCGTGTCCCGGCTGGAGGAAATTCCCGTCAATTTGATCGAAAGATCCGGCGATGCGGAAGTGGTGCAGTATCGCCAGCATATTATGCCCCTGATTCGCGTCTCCACTTTGCTGAATCGGCCGTCCGCACAGAAGGACGCCGAAAGGGTTCAGGTAATTGTATTCGCCCAAGGCGGGAACTATATCGGCTTGATCGTCGATGAAATTGTCGACATTGTCGAGCAGCAGATTTCCCTCGAACGATGCGGCCAGCCTATGGGCGTTTCGGGTTCAGCCGTTATCCAACAGCGTGTTACCGATGTGCTTGACCTCGACATGATCATCGCAGGCACAGGGATGAAGAGTGCGATGTCGGCGCCGCAAGGAGTCTAGCGTGAGCACTGAACAACAGTTTTGCACCTTTTTTGTGGACGGCCTCTTCTTCGGCGTGGAGGTCCACAAGGTCCAGGAAGTCATTCGCTATCAGGGCATGACAGGCGTGCCGCTTGCGCCTGCGGTGGTCGGAGGCCTGATTAATCTTCGCGGCCAGATTGTAACCGCGATCGACCTGCGGAAGCGGCTTGCGATGAGCGAACGGCAGGGCGGCGAGCAACCGATGAACGTGGTGGTCCGCACGGCAGATGGCGCGGTCAGCCTGCTGGTGGACGAAATCGGCGACGTGGTCGAGGTCGCCGATTCGACCTTTGAAGAGGCACCGGACACTCTCAAAGGGGTTGGCCGCGATCTCATTCGTGGAGTGTACAAGCTGAAAGAACGACTGCTGCTCCTGCTCGACACGGAGCGCGCCATTGATATTGCCGGGGCCACTCGTCCCGTCTAGCCCATTACCAACAACTCTAGAGGAGCCATCATGACAGAACCGCGACGTAAAACGACTGGTCACGGAGCGAACGGCGGAAACGCAGCCGCCGTCGATTCATTTGTAGATCAAACCATCTCCCAGCATCTGAGTGTTGCCGGTGAGGTAAAACGGTTGCACGCAGCCGTACAGCAGGGGCGGCTTTCCGAACGCGCTCAGGTCGGACTGTTCTCCGTCGAAGACCGCGCCGTTCTCGAAGAGATGAACAGCATGCTCGATGCGCTGGTGTCACCGTTGACAGTCGCTTCCACCTACATTGAGCGAATCAGCAAGGGGGACATACCGGAGAAGATCACCGACAACTACAGCGGCGACTTCAACACCATCAAGAACAGTCTCAACCGCTGCATCGACGCGCTTAGCGGGTTAATGAGAGAAATGGCACGAATGTCCGACGCCCACATCGCCGGGGATATTGATGTGGTCCTCCCCGAGGAGAAGTTCGAGGGCGCGTATCGGACCGTGGCACACGGCGTCAACGAAATGGTTATGGGTCACATCGCAGTCAAGAAAAAGGCCATGGCGTGCGTTGCCGAGTTCGGCAAGGGCAACCTTGATGCCGAATTGGAGAAGTTCCCCGGCAAGAAAGCGTTCATCAACGACAACCTCGAACATCTGCGCTCGATCATCAAGAAATTCATGGCGGAAATGGTTCGAATGTCCGACGCCCACACCGCCGGGGACATTGACATCGTCATCCCCGAGGAGAAGTTCGAAGGCGCTTATCGGACTATGGCACACGGCGTCAACGAAATGGTCATGGGTCACATTGCGGTCAAGAAAAAGGCCATGGCGTGCGTTGCTGAGTTCGGCAAAGGCAACTTCGAGGCCGAGTTGGAGAAGTTCCCCGGCAAGAAGGCATTCATCAACGACAACCTGGAACGTCTGCGTGCAAACATCAAGGCATTCATAGCGGAAATGATACGAATGTCCGACGCCCACACCGCCGGAGACATTGACATTGTCATCCCCGAGGAGAAGTTCGAAGGCGCTTATCGGACTATGGCACACGGCGTCAACGAAATGGTGATGGGTCACATCGCGGTCAAGAAAAAGGCCATGGCGTGCGTCGCCGAGTTCGGCAAAGGGAACTTCGAAGCTCCGCTCGAACGCTTTCCCGGCAAGAAGGCTTTCATCAACGACACGATTGAACAGGTCCGGAGGCATCTCCAGGCCCTCATCACCGACACGGATCTGCTCGTCAAGGCAGCCCTCAAGGGCGAGTTATCGACTCGCGCCGATGCCGGCAAGCATGGCGGCGACTTCCGCAAGATCGTGGGCGGGGTTAACGCTACGCTGGACGCAGTCGTCGGTCCGCTGAAGGACGTGGCGGCAACCCTGGATAAGTTGGCCGGCGGCGATCTGACCGTCCAGCTTACCGGCGAGTATGCCGGAGATTTCAAGAAGCTGTCCGATGCGGTTAATACCTTGGCATTGCAGGTTCGCTCCGCTATCCAACAGATTGGCAATAACACCAAAGCCCTGGTCTCGGCCGCCGAGGAACTCAACAAGGTAAGCCAGCAGATGGGTGCGAGCGCCGAGGAAACAGCAGCACAATCCAACGTTGTATCCGCCGCCTCCGGACAGGTGACCAACAATGTTGCGACCGTGGCCACAGCTGCTGACGAGATGGGTGCAAGCATCAAGGAGATAGCCAAGAACACAGCGGAGGCGACTCAGGTTGCGACCACGGCGGTGAGGACCGCCGAGGCGACCAATGTGACCATCGGCAAACTCGGTCAGAGCAGCGCTGAAATTGGCCAGGTCATCAAGGTGATCACCTCCATCGCGCAACAGACAAACCTGCTGGCGCTGAACGCAACCATTGAAGCGGCACGCGCCGGCGAAGCAGGCAAAGGGTTCGCGGTGGTTGCCAACGAAGTGAAAGAACTGGCGAAGGAAACGGCTAAAGCCACCGAGGATATCAGCCGCAAGATTGAAGCGATCCAGAACGACACGAAGGGCGCGGTGGAGGCAATCGGGCAGATCGGAACCGTCATTGGGCAGATCAATGACATCCAGACCACCATCGCCAGCGCGGTCGAGGAGCAGAGTGCGACCACCAACGAAATCAGCCGCAATCTGGCCGAGGCCGCGAAGGGCACCACGGACATCAGCCATAACATTGCCGGAGTTGCTGAAGCGGCCCGGAGTACGACTGCCGGGGCTTCAGAAACGCAGAAGTCCGCACAGGCATTGGAACGAATGGCCGCCGAATTACAAGGCTTGGTGGGGCAATTCAAGTATGAAGACTCAACCGCTAGTGCAAAGGTCTGGTCGGGCAGTTCAAGTATGAAGACTCACGCGCTAGTGCAATAGCGGTCAATTTTAGGTTGCGGGCACGGCCGCTTTCTTAGCGGTCGTGCTTTCAATTTCAAAAGGAGACTGCCGGCATGGAGAATGGATTCTCATGAAAGCTCTCGTGGTAGATGATTCTGCCGGGATGCGGGCATTTCTTAAGATGGTGTTGAAAAGCGCAGGGATAGAAGTTGCTGAAGCGAGAAATGGGGTTGAAGCCCTGAGCATTCTCAACTCCGGCTTAAAGGCAGACCTCGCATTGCTTGATTGGAACATGCCCGAAATGGATGGGTACGAATTGCTGTTGTGGATCCGCTCGAAGACGACATTCGATTCTATGCGCGTTGTAATGGTCACAACGGAGACCGAAGCGGGCCAGATCACCAAAGCTTTGGAGCATGGTGCTGATGAGTATGTCATGAAGCCGTTTACCCGCGAGATAATTCTTGACAAGTTGCAGATGATCGGTGTGGAAACCGCCTCATGACCGCGCGGATACTCATCGTGGATGATTCAGTCGTGATCCGGCAGCTGCTGAAAGAAGTGCTGGCTGGCGATCCACAGCTGGAGGTTGCCGGAGTGGCCGCGAACGGCCAGATCGCGCTGGCCATGCTAAACCAATTGTCGCCGGATTTGGTGACACTCGACGTTGAAATGCCCGTGCTGGACGGACTGGAAACATTGAAGCAGCTACGGCAGAGTCACCCTCGGCTGCCGGTAATCATGTTCAGTACCCTAACCGCACGGGGAGCACAGGCCACCATTGAAAGCCTGGCATTCGGCGCCAGCGACTATGTTACCAAGCCCTCCAATGTGGGGAGCGTTACGGTTGCCAAGGAACGCATTCGTGAACAACTGATTCCAAAGATCAAGGCCCTTTGCAAATTAACATCGGGAACACCGAGCGTTCCACCGGTCCGGCTCCGACCCTCCGCCC
Source organism: Candidatus Korobacteraceae bacterium (assembly GCA_049519595.1). Classification (GTDB taxonomy): domain Bacteria; phylum Acidobacteriota; class Terriglobia; order Terriglobales; family Acidobacteriaceae; genus CAWBRT01. Next base: position 4,145 of record JBEKQP010000257.1, read on the forward strand.
CGCTTCTTACCCAGCCGAGACTGTACCAGCGCGCAAGCGCCGTTAACGTTGTTGCCATCGGATGCTCGACTGGCGGTCCAAATGCCTTGGCTGAGGTCTTGCCGAATTTGCCTGCCAACTTCGCGGCTCCGGTCGTTGTCGTGCAGCACATGCCCGCAACATTCACCCGCTTCCTCGCTCAGCGGCTCGATAGCATTTGTGCACTGCGCGTACGGGAAGCAGTTTCCGGAGAACCGCTTCAGCAGGGCACAATCTGGATTGCTCCCGGTGATTTCCACCTGAAGGTGATTAAAAGAGGGGCGGAGTTGCAGCTGGTGACAGAACAATCGCCGCCGGAGAACTCGTGCCGCCCCTCAGTCGACGTGTTGTTTCGGTCGATGGTCACCGCTTACGGCGGCAACGTTCTCGCTGTCGTACTGACAGGCATGGGACAGGATGGGCTGCGAGGGTGTAAAGAACTGTACGAACTTGGTGCGCACATTGTGGTGCAGGACGAGGCAACCTCTGTTGTCTGGGGCATGCCAGGATTTGTTGCTCGTGAACAGCTGGCGGATCGGGTTCTGCCACTGCAGGAGATTGGTCCTGAAATTACCCGCAGAGTGGTCTTCCAGTCGCAGAGAGTGCGGGGGCTACAGGCATGAGTAGTGTTACATCGATTGAAGCGCCTGAATTCAACTATTTGCAGGCGTTTATGCGAGAATGCTCTGCCATTGTCCTTGACCCCGGTAAGGAGTATCTGGTCGAGTCGAGGCTTATGCCACTTGCGTACAGCGAAGGACTCCGCACCGTCGGCGAATTGCTGGTACGCCTACGCCAGGAAAAGTCTGAAAACTTGCGTCGCAAGATTTTAGATGCGATGACAAACAATGAGACGTGGTTCTTCCGGGATTTTTACCCGTTCGAAGCGCTCCGGCAGGAGATCATCCCTGCGTTGATGACATCCCGTTCCGCTACCCGCAGTCTGCGGTTCTGGAGCGCCGCCTCTTCGAGTGGACAGGAGGCATACAGCATTGCGATGTTGCTGAAAGAAAAGTTTGCATTTCCCAACTGGAAATTCTCGATCCTCGCGACCGACATCTGCGATGCCGTGAGAACGCGCGCCGCCGAGGGCAGGTATTCGCAGATGGAGATTAATCGCGGTCTTCCAGCCGCTATGCTGACCAAGTACTTCGTCAGGTCGGGTCTGGATTGGATGATTGCCCCTTCGGTCCGGGAAATGGTGGACTTCCGCGCTTGTAACCTCGCTGTACCGTGGCCTGACATTCCGAAAATGGACGTTGTGTTCCTGCGAAATGTCATGATCTATTTCGACATCACAATCAGGAAGCAGATTCTTTCCCGACTCCGTTCGGTGCTGCAGCCAGATGGCGTTCTCTTCCTTGGTTGCGCAGAAACCACTCTCAACCTTGATGCCACGTTCGAGCGTATTCCATTTCAGAAAACAGTTTATTACAGGTTACTTAAATGAACACACTACCGCTTACCAGGGACGATGTGGTTCGCATCACACAAGAAATCTGGGGCTCCATGTTGAGCCTTGACATTATGCCTGTGGAATCGGCGTGGCTTGAAGACGGAGTCGGTGTTGTAGGTTGTGTGCAAATCGTGGGCGCGTGGGAGGGAGCTATCCGACTGGACTTGTCGCCGGTCCTTGCCACCAAAGCAGCAGCAGCATTTACAGGCTTGCAACCGGCTGAAGTAACGCCTGATGAGATTAGAGATGCTGCGGGAGAATTGGCCAACATCACAGCCGGAAGCATTAAGATACTACTTCCTGTCCCCTGCCATTTGTCGCTTCCCGTTGCGACCGACGGAACGGATTGCAAGGTTCGAATTAAAGGAAGCCGTAGATTGCTGCAAATGGCATTTGATCACTCCGGGGAAAGATTGCTGGTCACAGTCTTAGAGAAAGCAGAGTCTCCTGGACATGTGGGATGGACTTCGGCCATAGTCACTCGGATTCAATAGGGACTCGTTGGGCCTCAGCAGACACGGTACTGTTGCGACTATTATAAGGTTAGCTATAGATTGAGGGTTGAGTTACCCCGAAACCCGGGTTCGGCAGCAGCAAGGAACGAGGCAGCCTACTGCATCGGTTGCCGAGACGGCGAGAAGGGGATGACGCAAGCGCTGCCTGGGGCGGTAGAAATCGCACGCAGCCTTGATCTGTAAGTAATAAGCAAGGGGACTTATATACATAACTCCCTGGGAATTAAATATATAAATCCCTAAGCAAGCTCCACGCTCAACTGCCCGAAGGGGGTCCGATTACTCGGTATGGAGCACAGGACCAAGACACAACAGAAACTCGCGCGCCAAACGATGACGTTTCTGGACTATGGCGGGAAAGCGCTGGTCGCACTGCTTAGCATGCTGCTGCTTGCGGCCGCCGTTGGTCTTTGAAAGCATTGGCGGGGCTGCTCTTGTGCTCGCAACTCTGATTGAGCATAACGTCTGCGGAGCCGAATGCAGGCAGAAGAGCAGCCGAGCTCGTGCAATCAGGCTTACGGCCATGCCGAGCGAGAAGCGAAACCGGTCACAGGGGACCTCCAGCCGAAACCCTGCTTCGGCACTAA
>JBEKQP010000258.1:0-6661 GCA_049519595.1 Candidatus Korobacteraceae bacterium
CACCCACCGTTGCTGTAGCGTGGTCGCTCGGCTTTGCCAAAGCGGCAGGCGTTCGGCTGCCGGCATGGGTTTCCCTACTCCTGGCCCTCGTGACCTGGTGCGCCTATGTAAGTGACCGCCTCATGGACGCTCGTTTCGCACTGCGCACAGAACAGGTCCACCATCTTCGCCAACGCCATCTCTTCCACTGGCAGCACCGCCGCAGCATTTTTCCTCTCGTCCTCACAGCCGCCTGCGTTAGCGCTTGGATCGTTTTTTCTTTCATGCCAGACGGAGCGCGCGAACGCAATGCCCTGCTCGCCGCGGCCGGCGTGATCTATTTCTCTGGCATACACATCAAAACCAAGTTTCGAGCGCCGCTTCCCAAAGAATTGCTCGTAGCTGTCTTATTCACGGCAGGCTGTGCGCTTCCAGTTATCGGCCGAATGGGAGCCCTTTCCGCTGCATTTATCGTTGTAGTTATCTTCTTTGTTGGTCTGGCCTGGCTCAACTGCCACGCTATCGAGTGCTGGGAATCCGTCGGGCAGACCCGCTCCGGCCTTAAAATTCATTCCGTTGCCGGCCTGCTTGCTCTGGCCGGTTTTCTTGGCGCAATCGTTCTCTTTGCACTTCATTCCAATGAAGCAGCTCTCATAGGAGTCGGCGCTGCCAGCGCCATCCAACTCGCCTTGCTTGACGGAACTCGCGATCGTCTAACCCCTTTGGCGTTGCGTTCAGCCGCCGATCTGGTTTTGCTTACTCCGCTGGTACTGCTACTTCGATGAATCAGCCGCCCAATTTCAATCGGCTCTCTCGGCTTTATCTCTGGATGGAGTTATTGAGCTTCGGTCCTTGGCTTATGCTTTGCCGATGCGCGTTCCTGAACGAATGCTGCGCCGCGCGTCGCGCACTCGCTTTGGGAGATGGCGATGGCCGCTTCACTGCTCGCCTGCTCCGCAAAAACTCCACCATCCAGATTGACGCCGTCGATGCCAGTCCAGCCATGCTTGAGGCGCTCGTTTACCGGGCCAGCTCGGACGCAGCCCGCGTTCGCGTTTTCCACGCGGACGTTCGGCAATGGCAGCCTGAAAACCCACCTTACGACTTGATCTTTTCGCACTTTCTTCTGGATTGCCTCACTACAGTTGAGGTACAGTCGCTGGCAGCCACCCTCGCTCGCGCAGTCTCTCATAACTCTCAGTGGATCGTCTCCGAGTTCGCTGTCCCAGCGAACTGGTTTGGCCGACTGGTTGCTCGACCAACAGTATGGGCTCTTTACCGTGCCTTCGGATGGCTAACCGGGCTCAAAGTGCGTAGCCTACCCAACCATTTCCTAGCCCTCCGGCAAGCCGGTTTCATTCTTCAGAAGCGTAAAAGGTGTCTGGGCGGTTTGCTCATCAGTGAACTTTGGTCTGCAACTCCGACTGACCATAGACTGCGAGAGGCTGCTTCTCATTGAGATTATTGCCGGTGTTGTAGCAGCCAATGACATGTTCACCCGAGCCGGGGACCTGGAGGATAGTGCGCAATGAACTATCTAGGAGTCGTTAGAGGTATACCTGTGGGGGACCAGGACTCAGCCGCTTTTCCAAGGTCGTAGCCTTTCTGGTGGCACGAGAGACCAGTAAAGCTGGAGACTTTGGGCGGGTCTAACCCAGCGCGGAACACGGCATGTCCTGCTAACGCGCACGTCGCCGAGAGAATTCTCGTTCTACGCCAAATCGCCAATGCGCTCACCGTCGACAGCGCTTGAACCTCATGGCCGAATAGTCGGCTACACGGCAACTTGCCGAGATACTGATCACCTTGAACCGCTCAATGAGTTCTTCGGCCTGAATCCGTTAATCGAGGAAGCAGTTTGCCCGAGATGAGGTTGGCATCCGTAAATTCCCCATTTGCTCAGGACTACGCTTCTTTCCTCGTGCCATATACTTGTCCAGTTTCTCTCTTCCACACCGGCTCAATTCAAGTTGCGTACTCCATCCCTGAGAGCTGGCAAGAACCATTCCACACCCGCAACAACTTCAATAGCTTGCGTCGTATTTCATTACCAGCAGTGTCGCAGTCAATACGACCGCAGCGCCGGCGATTGACAACAAGTTCATCCGTTCGCCGAGCAATCCTGCTGCGAGCAATACGCCAAATACGGGAACAAGGTAGAGTGAGGTGGAAGCGGTCGTGACATCCAGGTGCTCTAATGCTTTGAAAAACAGCAGCATGGACGCTCCGTACATGAAAAATGCAAGAAACGCGAATGCAGCCCAGCTTTGCCAATCGAATTGTAGAAAGGTGCGAAAAGAGAATGGCTCCATCCAGATGAGAAGCGGTAGGCTGGCCAGCGAAGCAGTGATGTAGCTGAAGATGAGGATTTCGATCTCGGTGAAGCGCTGCATCAGGCCCTTGCAGTAAACGTTGTAAAACGACGAGCCAAGGCAACCTGCGAGAATCAGAAGATTACCAGTTAGAAAGCGCATTTGGCCAAAGGAGGCCTGTGTCCAGTCGCCGGTCGACATAAGAAAGACGCCCGCGAGGCCGATCAACAGTGCGATAACGCGCAACGGCGTAAGCCGCTCCTTCAACATGCTTGAAGCGAGGACGGCGCTGATGACGGGGATAAGAAGATTCAAAATGGCGCCGTTGGAGGCAAGGGACTTGCTGATTCCCCAGGTCATGCCGAGCTGGGCAAGCACTTGTCCGGCAACGCCTGCGATCACAAATCTGCCCCAATCTCTCGCCGACGGGCGAGCTGCTCTCCGATTGTTCTTTCGCGACGAAATCAGCAAGGGGACAAACAGAAACGTCGTGATATAGAAAGGCAAAAAGGTGATGGCGATCGGTCCCATCTTGCGATCCAGGACTTTGACCGCCGTGCCCTGAGCGGACCACATCAGAGAGGCGAAAGCCAGCAGTAAAAAATACCAGGCGGTGCGGAGCTGGGCCGGCGTCGAGGCTGCAGTGGCCCTCATGAGTCGGCGCCGATTACTCTGATGCCAAAACGATCCGCACCAATGGAACTGCCCTCAAACACATACGGTGGAAATTGTCTTACCTCGGCGTATTTCTCCACCACGCGACGAAACGATTCATCGCCGTCTTCGGCGCCAAGGACGGCGACTGTGCCGCCACCTCCTCCGCCGGTCACCTTCGCGCCGTAGAGCATTCCAGAGGCGCATTCCTCGCGTACCAAATCCACGAGCAGATCCGTAGCTTCGCAGCCGAGGCCACACTCGGAGTATGACCAGTGAGATTGAAACATCAAATCTCCCATGAGACGAAACGCGTTTTCGGAGTTGCTGGAGCGTGCCAGCTCAACAAACATTTCGATCCGCTGATTCTCTTCAATCGCATAGCGCGTGCAAGCTCGTACGCGGTAGTTCACATCGGGGCGAATCGAAGTGAATGGATCGATATGAGTCGTATTCAGCGAAAGGATCTCCTCTCCGGATATCAGGAGTGGCAGTTCGCTTTCATAGCGGGAACGAAAAACAGAGGGAGATATGTTTGAGACATAACCGTTCCAGCGAGGTTCGGCGAAGCGCGGGATTCGACTGCTTTCGTTCAGCGTAAAGTGCAAGTGTTCCTTGTCGCAGATCATGCGATAGCCCACGAAGGCCGCAGCGCGGGCTGCTTCATACTCTATGCCCGTGACCGCATGGCGAACGCCGGAATCGATAGCCCAGCAACGGAGGCCTTGTGGCAGCTTGACCAGTGGCTGAGGGTTGCAGGGCTGACAGAGCAGAGGTAAAACGAAACCTTCGTCTCCAAGCACAGAAGCAACCTGGTCCATGATTCCGCAAGCCGATTGTGCGATAACATTTTCCACCCACTGGCACATCTCTGCTAGTTCGATTCCCTGGAGAGCGATTCCGTAAGCCGCCGCCGCCGCTTTCATCGTGGCGACCTCGACGGCGGCCGAAGAGCTGACCCCCTTATTCAGCGGAACCTCCGAATGCAGATAGATGCTCGCGCCCGAGATGACCTGCTCGGGGAATTTATTCCGAAGTAGATAAAACACTCCGAGAACATAAGCGGTCCAGCCAATCTGCTGGTTCCGGTTGGCCTGTTGTCTGGTTTGGGCTTCGTCGGTCAGAGACGAAAAATCGAATTCGACTCGATCAAGCCAGCCCTCTCCTTTCATCTGGGGATTCCAGAAGACGATGCGATCGTCATTCCTGAGCTGAGCGGCAGCCCAAGTAGCCTCGCGGATCGTAGCTTGGAAGACAAGCCCACCGGTGTAATCGACATTGCCGCCCATGAGATCCAAGCGTCCCGGAGCGCGACTGATGTAAACAGGCCGCGATGCCGAGAACAATGTCTGCGCTTGCATCAGACGGGAAACTGTAGATTCAAATTGAGTCATGCAATCTCTCGAATGCTGTCGATTACATACTGAATGGACTCGTCAGTCATGCGAGGGTGAATGGGAATGCTGACATAGTTGTCAAAAAGCGATTCGGCCACTGGGCAGTCGCCCTCTTTATGCCCGAGACTCCGATAAATAGAGGTCAGATGGATGGGCATGTAGTGGGACCAGGCCTTGATCTGTCTATTCGTGTAGAGGCTCCAGAGGAAATCCTCTTTGCTCAGCTTGAAAGCCGGTTCGAACAGGAGCAGATAGATGTGAAAGACATGTTTGTTGTGAGGTAGCGCGAAAGGAAGACGCAAACCGGGGACCCCTGCCAATCCTTCGGAATATCTTCGGGCGATTTCGACGCGGCGGGCATTCAAAGCATCCAGTTTCCGCAACTGAACAATGCCGACGGCAGCCTGAATCTCGGTCATCCGGTAGTTGAAGCCGATTCCATCGAACTCGAGATGCCAGTAACGCTTACCCATGGGATGAACGCTTTCGTCAATGGGCAGGTACTTGCCTTTGGGGTCGTATGTGCGACAGCAGAGCGAGCGATGCGACAGCATGTCTTCATAGAACTTTTTGCTGTTTGTTGTAATCATACCGCCTTCGCCGAGCGTGACCATGTTCTTCTGTTGGTGGAAGCTGAAGATTGCAATATCTCCCAAAGTCCCGGCTTTACGTCCGTGGTATTCGGCGCCCGGCGCGTGGGCAGCGTCCTCGATGACCACGATTCCTCGCGGTTTGGCGAATGAATTAATTGCATCCATATCGCAGCACTGTCCGTAAAGGTGTACTGGGAGAATCACCTTGGTGCGGCTAGTGATTTTTTCGACAACAGAATCGGGATCTAAATTCAGACTCACTGGATCCACGTCCGCGAATACAACCTTCGCGCCAAGCGCAGCAGCGGCATTGGCGGTCGAGATCCAACTGATTGGCGTCGTTATTACCTCGTCCCCGGGACCAACGCCGGCGGCAATTAGCGCTAGAGAAAGCCCCGCCGTTGCAGACGTCACTGCCAATCCATGCCTAGCTTCGCAATAGGCTGCGAATTCCTGCTCGAATTGCTGAACCTTGGGACCGCTCGAAGCCGCACTTGCCGCCAGCACCTCGAGCACAGCCTTTTCCTCCTCTTTTCCGTACATGGAGCCGTGAGAGAACTCCAATTCAAATTTCGCTTTAGGCAATTGCATCAAAACACCTTTCAATCACTAGATCGCAACTTGGAATGGGGATAGAGCAGGCTGCACGCAGTTTGTCCGTACGCAGAAAGTGATCCGGTCCGCGTGGCGCTCGCCCAGGGATGGTCTCCCATTGAGGCTGAACGCAGCCGGCATACCTTATTTTTGAAGCGAGCCTAAGCCCGAGATCGTAGCGTGATATGGAATCCGAACTTCCGATATGAAAGATCCCGTGGCACCCTCTATTCACGAGTTCAAAGATGAACTCGCTGCAGCCCCCCGCGTCGATCGGATTCCTCTGCTCGAATACGGCTAACTCAACTGGCTCGCCACCGGCCAATTTTTTCTTGAGTTTGTCGAGAAAGCCATCTGCCCCGGGAGATAGGGCGAAACCGATTATCAGAGCAAGACGAACAATTAGGGCATCAGGCAGTAGGTCGACAATCAGCCTCTCGGCCTCCGCCTTTGTCTCTCCGTAAATACTGACAGGACTGACGGGGCTCCCCTCGTCGTACCCGTGCTCGCGGCCGTCGAATACGGCTCCTGTGGAAGTAAATACGAGCCTGGCTCCTGTGCGGGCACAGGCCTGCGCAACATGTTCTACTCCGCGAAGGTTCACCGCCGAGGCTTCTTTTGGATGCTGCTGGCAATAGTCAATGTCTGCATGTGCGGCCAGCAAGAGGACAATTTCAGGGCGAACGTTGCTGAATGCCGCGGCAACACTCTCCTGATCCCGAATGTCGACTGCCACTTCGTCCGGTCTACCGTCCCGCGTGCGATTACCTTCAACCAACGTAAACCCAGATGCGGCAGCCCGTGCCGCGTAACGACCGAGAAATCCGCGAGAGCCAACGATCAACAGCTTTGGCTTTTTTCCAGACATTGAAAGTTCGTCCACCTTCCATCCGCCCCCTTAGTTTGGAACCCGTGGACGTTATGGCATAGCGTATGCTACATGGTCGAATCGAAGGTCCCAGGGCGTTTTCCGGAAAACCGATGGCGAAGTTCAAGCACGCTTCCGAGCCGATGGGAAAGAAGGAGATAGCATGGTTTGCTATCTCCCCACAATTAGTTTCGACCGATAAAATGCGGACGCTTCAATGCGTAGCCTGTCCGTGCGTCCTCAGGTAATCGGCGAGTTCAGCCG
>JBEKQP010000259.1:0-6585 GCA_049519595.1 Candidatus Korobacteraceae bacterium
AGGTTCGCCGGAACCGCCAGCGGCATCATGAATTCCGGCTCGGCGCTGGCAGCGATCACCTCGCCGCTGATCTTCGGCATCGTGGTTGACCGGACTGGAAACTGGCTCTTCCCGTTCATCTTTTCGATGGGCGTGATCCTGCTGGGTTCCATCCTGTGCTTCACCATGCATCCGGAACGTCCTCTCATCCTCGAGGAAATCGGGAAGGCGAATCCGGCGTAACAGAAGCGGTTCTGAATTTGGCGGAAGTGAGGCGCAGGATCGACCTAAAGCATCCTGCGCCCGATCACTTGCTTACCGCTGCCGAAGAATCGGCTTGGCGGCCGGTTAAGTCCCTGGCAATAGGGCGACGTCCGACGCTCCGCTGGCGTTGTTCATGTAATCAGACATGCCCAACAGATGGATGATCGTATGGAGCACATCCTGATACTGGTAGGTATTGCTCGTGGTTGAACCCTGGATGACATTGGGACCGATCATCACCAGCGCGACGTGTCCGCCACAGCCGGTGGATTGTGTCGGAGAACACGAGCTATCGGTGGCGATGTCGCCCGACACGCCATTTTGCTCTGCCTCGTCGAAGACAACGATCAAAATTCCGTCACCACCCTGCTGAAAGGGCCCATTTGGGGCAGAGAGCAAGGGGCCAATATTGGTCTGGAGCCAAGAGTCCGCTGTGGACAACAAGTCTGTGGGAGTCTGGGTGCCGGTTCCGTGGGCATCGTCGAGAAGATTGGGAACGATGTAGCTGAAGTTCTGAAAACTGTTGTTCCCTAAGTCCACGGCAAACTGGGTGAAGGGATACATATTGTCTTGCTGCGTCACCGAGTTGGCGACATCGGAATACCATACGAAAGGATTATGGCGCTGCACGTAGTTAGCAGTGTCGCCACCCAGGTAGGCCTGGGATGGCATATCTTCGAAATATCCTCGCCATGTCAGATTCTGATTGGTCAACGCGCGCACGATATTGTCGCCCGTGACCGCACCGATCGAGGCGCAGACACTCTCACCACAGTTATACGGACTCGCCGTCCAGTCGGAACCAGAGGTGTTGTAAAGATAGTCCAACAACGAACCATGGTCGTTCGCATAGAAGTTCAAAGCCATGCCATTGGCGGCGGCCAGACTACAGAGATAAGGCATGCCGGAGGATGAGCAGTTGGAGCTCGTCGCAGTCCCGGAGGGGAAGACCTGAGAGAAACTCTGGTTCTCCTCCATGACGACAAAGACGTGGCTCGATTTAGGGAAGGTCGGCGCCGTAGTCACGGTTACCGTTGCGCTCGCGAACTTGGTGCCGTCAGCCATGCTGGTCGCAGTCACCGTATGCGATCCGGCACTGGAGGGCGCCGTATAGGTTGCGGTCGCACCTGTTGCGGTAATCGTTCCCACACTGGCATTGCCGTTAGCAGTGCCGTCCACCGACCACGCCACGGCGGTGTTCGACGTGTTCTGGACCGTCGCCGTGAACTGCTGCGTGCCGCCCGACAGCATGCTCGCCGTGCTCGGATTAACGCCGACACTCACCGCTGGCGGCGCGGTCACGGTCACCGTTGCGCTCGCGAACTTGGTGCCGTCAGCCATGCTGGTCGCAGTCACCGTATGCGATCCGGCACTGGAGGGCGCCGTATAGGTTACGGTTCCGCCTGTTACGACGATCGTTCCCACACTGGCATTGCCGTTAGCAGTGCCGTCCACCGACCACGCCACGGCGGTGTTTGACGTGTTCTGGACCGTCGCAGTGAACTGCTGCGTGCCGCTCGGCAGCATGCTCGCCGTGCTCGGATTAATGCCGACACTCACGGCTGGCGCGGAGGAAACCGTGAAGGTTTCAGACTGCTTTACCCAGGCAGTACCAGTGTAGAACTGCGCCGTGAGGTGATGCGTGCCAGTAGCCACGGTTAAGCCGGCGTCGATACTCGCCGTGTTCGACTGATCGACGAGAACGTAGTCGAGATAGAGGAGGAACTTTGTGACAGGGGTGTTTGAGGCCGCGACGGCCGCAAAAGTTACTGGACCATACACGGTTGACCCGTTGACAGGGTTGCAGATGGTCACCGAAGGCGGAGCCGATGCCGCTGTGCATGCATTGATGATCGTCGGAGCCGTAAGTGTGACAATGGCGGTTGCGCCCTTGGTTGTATCCGCCTGACTGATGGCGACCACGTTATGGGTCCCCGTTGAGGTACCTCCCGTATATAGCCCGCTCGCGGAGATCGTGCCCACGCCGGCGTTGCCGCCGGTGACGCCGTCCACCTGCCAGATGACGGCGGTGTTCGTGGCGTTCGTAACCGTGGCCGTAAATTGTTGTGTCTGCCCCGGAGCAACATTCGCAATTGTCGGGGCAATGGTTATTGAGACCGGCGCTTGCGTCGGGACGGTGGAAGATACGGTAAGAGTTAACGAACTGCTCTTAAACACAGCACCGCTCGAATCCCAGGCGTTTACGGTGATATGGTGCTGCCCGCTCGATATGCTCAGGCTGGTACTTAATTGGTTCGCCTTGGCCGTATATACGACAACGTTGTCTAGATACACCTTCATTGCCGTAACCGGGTGTGCGGTATCGGTCGTGCCGGCAACCAGCGAGACGGGAGAGGCGACGGTGGCTCCATTTGCAGGTGAACAAATAGTTACTGAGGGCGAGGTAGGATTCAGCGCACATTGGGCGGCAGAGGTGCCGGCCAGAAGCAGCAATGCCAAGAGATTAAGAGCAGCCGTGAACAGCAGGGTATTGAGTCTGAAACTCTTAAATTTAAAGAAGTTATCTTGAGCGCAGCTAACTGCCGGATGGCCCGATCGTGAAACTCTGCAAACAGGTACTCGCACCTTCATCCGACGTAAGATGCTGGTTACTAGTCAGAGCTGTTGGGTTCTTCCGAAAAAAATGTCGGCTCGACTCGTAAATTGGGCAAAGTTGTTTGCGCCTCGCTCTTGGTCGATTCCTCGAATACCATTCGTGAATCCAGTTTAAGTGGTGAAATTCCAATCACTTGCAAGATTAAAAAGTTGGCGAGCGAGCCCGGACGTCGCGGAATGCCACCAGCGCGCCCGACTAACGAGTTCTTGGCCGAGAACAGGTCGGTGCGGGGCGGGCCTACTGCGACCCGCAATGCCGCATCCCTTCTAGACTATTGTGAAAGCAACCTAAGCTGCGTCTTGCAACTTGCCGCGCAGCGGAAGCGTTAGCGGAATGGTCGCCAGCACCGTAACCGCAACCACCGCTACCGCGAACTTGATGCCTGCGAAATCGCCGATCATCCCGTAGATCAGCGGGGAAATCCCGCCCGAGCCAATCGTACACGTGTAGAAAAATGCGAAAGCCTCGTTCCTGCGATCTTCGGGAACAAGTTCGGGAACCGTTCCGTAGAGCACGGACGAGGTCCCATTCAGCGCAATGCCCAGCAGCGGACACAACAGTAGAGACGGCTTTAGCGACAGTCCCAACATGCCGATGATGCATCCGGCGGTTGCCAGTTCGGTGATCACGACCGAGGCTAAAATGCCGACGCGCGTGGCAGCCACCCCGCAGACGAATTTCCCCAATGCTCCACCGGCGAAGATCAGGCTCAACGCCAAGCCGATGGTGGGGACCGTCGCGCCCTTATCGCGAAGCATAAACGGCAGATAGGTCAGAAAGCCCATGCGCGTGGCGCTATCCAGCACGCCGATGGCGGACAACGCTGCAAACGGCAACGACCCGCTGCCGAACAGGCCGCCCGCTTTCGTGCCCGTCGCCGCCTTTTTGCCCGAGACAGACGCCAGAGGGATGTGCAGCAGGCCAAGCAAAATCGCTGCCGCCGCCAAAAATCCGAACACCCCAAGCAGATGCAGCGTCCAGCGCCAGCCTGCGTAAGCGATGAGCAACGCGGCCGATGCCGGAATGATGAGCTTGCCGATGTCTCCGGAAAAATTGTAGGTGCTGAGCGCCACCCTGGAAGCCTTGCCTTGGTAGGCGCTGGAAATTGCCGACGAAGCCAACGGGTGCTGCGTGCTCGACCCCATCCCGCCCAGCACCAGCAACGCGCCAAGCACCAGCGGAGTGCCGGCAAATCCAAGGGCGATGATTGCCGCGCCCGTCAGCAGCGTCCCCAGACACAGAACCTTCAGGATTCCCATTCGGCGCGCCAAGATTCCGGCAGGCATTTGCAGCAGCGACATCGTCCCGGAAAACGCGGTCTTCAAAAGTCCTACCTGAAAGAAACTCAGCAGGAACGTCTGTTGCCAGATGGGAAAAAACACATACAGCATGTCCGTAAAGCCATCATGCGTGATGTGCGCCAGGCATCCGGCGAACAACACCCGCCATTTTTTCCCGGCTGCAACCTCATCGTTGCGTGCTTGAACTGCGCTCTCTGGCACCGCATCTCCTCTTGTCCGAATCATCACGCGACAATCGTCTGCCACGCGATGCATTCGGTCGTGATTGCGATTGAAAAATTAAAGATAGCAGACAAGCGCGGCACTGTAACCGGTGGGCGGCGTCTTTCCCGGTTGGCTGTAATGGAATCCATAACCGGATTCCGCGCCTCCGACGAGCATGCTCCAGGACGGTTTCAGAATCGGTGTATTCCAGAGCCGGCCAGGGAGGGATATGCCTTCCGGAAATCCGCCTACCGTTGTGAGGGGTTGCCGACGGCGGCGTTGGCAAGAAGAAACTCCTTCATGGCTGCCGCTGCCGGAGCCAGAGTTCCGTTGGCGAGGATCAGCAGGCACCAGGTTCGTGGCAACCGTTTTTCTCGAATAGGAACCGCGACCAGCGCACCGCTCCTCAACTCCTCATCGACTGCGTTGCTGGAGACGAATGATACGCCCGATCCCGCCGCAACCATGCTCTTCAGGGCATCAATGCTGCCGACTTCCAGCACATGAAGCGGTGAAACGCCGGCATGTTGAAACTCCCGTTCGAGGCGTTTGCGCGTGCCGGAACCCTTTTCGCGCCAGATCAGGCGCTCTTCAGCCACATCGCTGAAGCTGACCTCGGCCCGCCGCGCCCATTTGTGCTGCGGCGAGACGACCATTACGATTTCATCCCCGGCCAGGGCGTGGATTTCAAATTTTGCAGGGTCCGCCGGTTCGGAGGCAACAATCCCGACGTCTGCCTTGCCCTGAATGACTGCCTTTTCCACGAAGGAGTTGTTGCCGACCGACAGGCTGACCGCTACTCCCGGATGAATCTCCAGGAAGCGCCCGATCAGTTCCGGCACCAGATGCCTGCTCGGCGTAGAACTGGCGGCCACCGCCACGCTCCCCTTGGTCAGCCCGCGAATCTCGTCCACCGCCCGCTCAGCTTGCTGCACGGTTTCCAAAATACGCTCGGCATACGAGAGCAACGCGCGACCCGCATCGGTCAGGTAAACTCGGCGGCCGACACGTCGAAAAAGGCTGGTACCCAAGTGAGATTCCAGCGCGGCGATTTGTCCGGATACATACGGCTGCGTGACATTCAACTCCTCGGCCGCGCGCGAGAAGCTTCCCTGGCGTCCAACCGAAAGCAGAACACGCAAATTGGTTAACGTGAGTGGCATACGAGTTCACCGAGTATAGTGCAAAACCTCACGCACGCAGCGCTTTGTGGCGGGCCATGGGAACCGCCCGCCTCAGCAAGGGCTTTACACTCGAACGTTTTTGCGATACGTTCCTGTTTTCGATAAATACACTTGTGGCAGCGGATCGCCATAGCTTTGCGAATAGGGTGAGCCAACTCAACCGGGCCAAGGCGAACTCCGATTTGGGCGGCTTCGCTCGTGGTTTTGGTTAAGCGGGTTGAATTGCGATTTCGTTCAGCGGATGCGAGGAAGGAGCACAGAACCGCATGTCGACTAAGCCTACTGGTTCGAACCCCGGGGGTGGTTTCCACGATCCCTCTCTCGGCGGTCTCGTCAACGCAGTGAAGCAAACTTTTTTTCAACGCTACGGACTCATTTTCGGCACCATCGCACTCATCGTGATCTGCCTGCTGCCCACTCCGGAAGGATTGCCGGTGGCGGGCAAGCGAATGCTCGCGATCCTGCTGTTTTCCGTGATCGTGTGGATGACCGACTCGATCTCTTATCCGGTCAGCGCGGTCGTCATCACTGCGCTGATGGCTTTCCTGGTGGGCATGTCGCCTGATGTCGCCAACCCCAACGCACTCTACGGGACCGGCAGGGGCCTGACGATGGCGCTGGGAGGCTTCTCGAACACGGCGGTCGCCCTGGTCGGCGCGGCGCTGTTTATCGCCGCCGCCATGATGCATACCGGGCTCGACCGGCGCATCGCTCTGTTCATCCTTTCCAAGATCGGTGCCAAAACCAATCGCGTGCTGATCGGCGTGATTTTTGTCGGCTTCGTGCTCAGCTTCTTCGTCCCCAGCACGACGGCTCGCGTCTCCTGCCTGGTGCCAATCGTGATGGGCATCATCGTGGCCTTTGGGGTTCCGCTGAAGAGCAAGTTTGCGGGCGTCATGATGATCGCCACGGCACAGGCCGACAGCCTGTGGAATGTCGGCATCAAGACGGCTTCGGCGCAGAACATGATTGCCGTCAACTTTATCGAGAAGATGACGGGCCACGTTATCACTTGGCCGCAGTGGTTCATAGCGGC
>JBEKQP010000260.1:0-6523 GCA_049519595.1 Candidatus Korobacteraceae bacterium
AATTCGCAAGCTCAAAGCCGCCGGGGCGCAGCATGTGATCGCCTCGGAAGTTCCCGCCAGTGCTGGGCCGGAGTGGCAGAGACTTAAGGATGGATATGCCGTTTATGAAGGCAAGTAGGTCTAAGCTGATTCGAGTGTTGCCTGAATTGCAGGGGCTGCTGTTTGACATTGACGGCACGCTCTATCGGCAGACCGCGTTGCGCCTCAAAATGGGGGGGGCGTTGCTACAATATTCTCTCCTGCATCCTGTTCAGGCAATGCGGATAGTGGCTATTCTGCAAGGTTATCAAAAGGCGCAGGAACGAATGCGCTTTATCAGTAACTATGACTGTAATATTGCCGAATATCAATTGCGAGTCGCCGCCCAAGTGGCGAAAGCTCCATACCGACAGGTAGTTGACACGGTTCGTTTGTGGTTTCAAACCATCCCTCTGCGATACTTGCGCTCTGTCGTCCGTCCCGGTCTTACAGAACTCCTGGAGAAAGCTAAAGCTAGAAGGCTAAAGATAGCTGCGGTTTCTGATTACCCGTGCAGGGACAAGCTTGAAATACTAGGCATATCCGAATACTTCGATGCCGTCGTTTGCGCACAAGATCCGCAAGTTCAGAGGCTCAAGCCCCACCCGCGAGGTATTTTTCAGGCGTTGACGGAAATCGGAGTTCCTGCCGACTCTGCCGTGTACGTCGGCGATCGTCCTGAGGTAGACGCAGTGGCCGCGCGAGCTGCTGGAGTACGCGCCGTAATTTTGAGCCCGCGCCGTTCAACCGGTGAGTGGGTGACGATTCATGGTTTCGATGAGCTTCTGACAATGATAGAAGGAGTTCCGATTCCCGAAGGCCAATCAATATGAGCACTATCGGAGTCTCAAGAGCGACGACGCCTCGATCCACAATGCCTCCCCAACGACCAAACTGGCGCGGACACCTGCGCATTGCTCGACTGGACCATTGGATTAAGAATGTGTTCGTTTTGCCCGGTACCGTCGTCGCATTCACGATGGACAGCACAGTATCTCGAAGCGCGTTGTTGACCGCTCTACCGTTGGGAATATTGGCTGTTGGCTTGGTCGCTTCGAGTAATTACACCTTAAACGAGATACTCGATGCGCCGTATGATCGCAGTCATCCCACGAAGTGCCAACGTCCCGTTCCCTCCGGGCAGGTGAACATCCCGCTAGCCTATGTTCAATGGATCGGCTTGATGGTAGCTGGGCTACTTGTGGGCTACTGCATAAACCTGAATACGTGTTTTTTCTTGAGTATTCTTTGGGTGATGGGATGCGTGTATAACGTGCCCCCACTTCGAACGAAAGAGGTGCCTTACTTAGACGTACTTTCTGAAGCTATCAACAACCCTTTGCGCATGCTGATTGGGTGGTCCTTGACGGGCACCCACAGCATGATTCCGTTGACGCTGCTCATGAGTTATTGGATGGTTGGTAGTTACTTCATGGCGATTAAGCGTTTTGCTGAGTACCGCGACATAGGAAATATCCAGATAAGCGCCGCCTACCGCAAGTCCTTTGCTTATTACAACGAGAAGCGTCTATTGATTTCAATTAACTTTTATGGGGCTCAAGCGATGCTATATTACGGCGCTTTTCTGATCCGGTATCGGCTGGAATTGATATTAAGCTTTCCTTTGGTGTCGCTGGTAATGGCCACTTACTTCGCTC
This sequence comes from Candidatus Korobacteraceae bacterium, assembly GCA_049519595.1. Lineage (GTDB taxonomy): Bacteria > Acidobacteriota > Terriglobia > Terriglobales > Acidobacteriaceae > CAWBRT01. Next base: position 1,677 of record JBEKQP010000260.1, read on the forward strand.
TCGGATTCAAGAGTGACAGTGCCGCTGAAAACCCTGAAAAGTTGTACCGCGAACCATTACTGATGACTGCCGTTATTACCTGCACCGCAACAATGGGCTTTCTTCTGTGGTACGACATTCCTGCGTTGTATCGTCTGTTCGCACCTTCCTTGCATAGATAGGGCAAGACTCTGTTTGACAAACTGTAACAGTCACAGCAACCGCATCTACCCGGAGCGGGCGTCCCGTGTTGAAGTGTAAGGATGCAGGGGCAAGAGGAGGCGCAAGGTGAAGAGGGTTGGACGTGTCTTACAACACACTCCGTTTTGGGCGAGTTTCCAGTAGCGTTGCTGCTCCTGCTCAGTAAATTCACAGGCTCTCAGCGCAAGTAGCTTGAGTTCTCTGTAAGACAGAGGCTGGCGATCTGGACTCGCGACGAGGTCGGCAACACGGCTCAAAACGCGCTGAAGATCTATTGTGTCAGCACATATCCCCGATCCAAAATCAAGGCTGGTACGGCGATTGACTCGACGCCTGGTGCGAGCCACTCGGAGCAATAATGCCGGCAGCAGCACCCCCGACCACACCCGCCGCGATCGCCGCTATTACCCAACCGGAAGGGATGCCAGCACTTGTCAGAGCCGGTGCTGGGGGGACTCTCGCCGCCCACAAGGGCGCTGGTTCCGGATCACGAGTTCTTCGGGTCATCATCTCTCCCTCCGCCAGAACCATGGTGTGGATTCCATCGGTGACCGTAAGAGGGCCATATAGTGCGGCCAGAATGAGCGTCTGCCCTTCCACCCGCATTTGGAACCTGGCATCCTTCTCAGCGGGCGTAATCTTCAGGTTCCCCAAAAAGGCTTGCACACTCCTGTCGGCTTTCACCTGCACATGGCCGGCGACCATCTGGAGAGCGGTACCCTGGTAAAGAATTGAGGAATTGGCGGCCAGCGTGGTCACCGAACTGGGCGTCGTTAATGTCACCGTAGCATCGTTCGCGGTCTCGATCTTGTCTCCGGAGTAAACGACGGAAGACTGCGATACGACCCGGCCATTGACTCTGACGGCGCCGTTGCCCGACAACAGTGCCGCGTTGGTATCGGCCGCCAGCAGGGCCATGGGGACCAGAAACGCCATGCCCCAGCACAGCAAACGAGACATTCTCTTCATAATCCTCCCGAGGCGCCCACTTGCTCAACCAAACGTCTTCACCGCATCCGACGGCACCGCTGCGTCGCTACGCCCATCCCACCGTAACTCGGTCAAACAGCTTGAAGCCACTAATCTGCCGTAAGCTGCGACACGCCCGGCACGGCGGAAGCAACGTCCAGATCCGAAAACCTCTTCTTTCTTTCGGCAATTGTCTCCACGACCGCGACCATCCGTGGAAGCAGCTCCTGCCGGGAGAGGCCATGGATCATCGCCGGACGCATAGCAGGCCTAACCACCCGCTCTGCCTCCTGAATGGCCTTAATTACACCCTCCACGTCTCCATGCCGGGCAGCGAAAGCAGCAGCCTTCGAGCGCGGTAGCAGCGCGGTTATGGGACTCGCTTCAGGGCCAATGTACAAAAGTGGTGCCCCGACCGCAAGAACGTTGTAGACCTTGCACGGGTGGACGATCCCGGTGAAGGCGTCGCCCATTACCACCGCGTGCAGATCGGCCGCGGAAAGCATTGCGGACAACTTGTCCAGCGGTTGATACGGCAAGCATAGGAAATTGCTCAGCCCGTGGGTCGCCGAGAACTCCTGTACCTTGCGGTACTCACTGCCGCCACCAACAAAGCAGAACTTGAAGCGAGAGTCACCGGAGAGTCGCCGGGCGGCTTCCAGCAAAGTATCGAGCGGGTGGCATGGACTGTGATTGCCCGCATATGTGATGACAAATTTTCCACGCAGTCCGTGTTGCCGCCGGAATTCTTCCCTGCCCTCCGCGTCGAACCAAACTTTATCATCCAGAGACCATGGCGGAATGACGACGATCTTGTGGGGATCAATCCCGCGGCTGCTGATGCGCTCCTTCATGAAGGAATCAAGCGCCACGATGCGATCAGCATGCTGCAAGCTGAAACGTTGCAAAGCGCCAAGAATCTTCGCCGACAGGGAGCCAGAACGCAGCCAGCCTGAGGCAATGGCCTCATCCGGATTCAGATCCATGGTCCAGTGGAGCACCCTGGCCCCTTTCAACGGTGCCAGTATTGCTGCCGCAACCGAAATCAAGGGCGGCGAGGTGAGAGCGATTACCACGTCGAAGCGAGGCAGAGACAGCACGCGCAGCACGCACTTGACCATAAAACTGGCGAAGTCGGCGGCGCGGCGCCACCGCGCCGTTTTTCCGAACCCCGTCGGGGCAACGCGATGGATAGTAATGCCCTTCCATAATTGCCGGAATGTAAAGCGTCGGCTCGGATCGTCATAGCTGCGTGCACTCGAAACCACGCTTACCTGGTGTCCCGCCTCCGTCAAGGCAAGGGCGAGGTCAGTCGCATATTGACCAGTGGCGACCACATCGGGGTAAAACGCCTGGTTGAGGATCAGAATCTTCATGGGGGTTTTCATGCTTGCAGCACCGGCTCGGCAGCGGTTGCGGGGACCATCCTGCGCGACGGCATGACGAGAATGGCCTCGGCTCGCAACGCTCCCTCGCAGGCGCGCGAGAGGGCTGTTGCGAATTCTGAAGTCAAAAACTCAATGTCGATGACAATCGGCGTGGCCCGGTAACGCAGCATCACCAGTTCTCCGTTGCTCTGCCCGTTCGCCGCGCGCAGAGGGATACCGAGGGTGAACGCGGGCGTCGCGCATTGCTCAGGGGCGGCTTCGGACGACGGCGTTTGTACCCAGGAGTGCGTCAACTCAGCCCGGCCTTTGCCGCGATCAAGAGTCAGGGTGAACGCGTCGAAGTCATTGGCGCGAAAAGTCTCTTCGAGCTTTTCCACAACGTCGGTGATGGTGCGGCAACGCGCCAGATTCTCGATGCCGCGCCGGATAACAAGATTGTTGACGATGATTTGTCTCTGTTCCAGTGTGCGGCGCGCAATCCGGCCCAGCTCAAAGAACTCGTGATAACCGAGTTGCTGTACGCCAACCACAATGCCGGTGCCAATGATCACCAGTACGACGGCCACCGGGGCCATCCCTGGAGAAAGCAACAACAGACTCATCAGTCCGAACAACGCCGACACAGCGTACAGCACGACAACAGCTTGGCGCTGCGACCAACCGCGATCCAGTAGCCGATGGTGAATATGCCGCCGGTCGGCGTTGAAGATTGGCTGGCCGGCCAGGATCCGACGAACTACCGAGACACCGGTTTCCAGGATAGGCAGACCAAACGCAACCACCGGGATTGCAACTGCCACAAGGGTAGATGACTTTTGTTGCTGCAATCCGGTGAGCGTAACACTCGATAGCAGACAGCCTATGAACAGGCTTCCGCAATCACCCATGAAAATGGTTGCCGGATTAAAGTTGTATCGCAGAAATCCAAGGATGGCCCCGGCTAAAGTCGCGGTGAGCAAGGCAGTCATCGTGCTGCCTTTCACCATGGCGACCACAAAAACCGCGGTTGTGGAAAATAGTGCGGAACCCGCCGCCAACCCATCCAGGCCATCGATAAGGTTAAAGGCATTGGCGATGAACACGACCCAACCGAGGGTCAGCAATAACGATGTGACCTCGCCAAAATGTCTACTGCCGAACAGGGTCGTGATGTAGACCACCCGAACGTGACCCACATACAAAAGCAGACCGGCGACAGACAGGCCTGCGATTTTTGCCCAGGGCCTGACCCCCGCCAAGTCATCTCGCAATCCGATGACAAAGCTCACCAGACTCGCGCCCAGTACGAGACTCAACGTCTTTCCAGAAAACTCTAGATCCAGATGCTCCAATCGGGAAATCAGGATGACGAATGCGGTAACGACAAAAACCGTCGCGGCAATTGCAACTCCGCCGAGCCTCGGAATCCTCGTGTTATGCAGATGCCTTTCCGACTGCGGGCCTGAAACCCAGCCTCTGGCAAACGCTGTGTTGCGCACCAACCAAGTGAGACAGGTTGCCGTCAACCCCGCGACCAGAAAACATCCTAAATATAGAGATAGCATAGACTTTCCCAAAACAACACGCCGGAAACCACGCCCATTACAGAATTCAAACCAGGGTCTTTCCTGCGTTCGCAATTGATTAAACAGCCACGCTGGTGTAGCAGCAAGTTACGCTGGAGTACTACGAAAGTTACCAACGTCATTGAATGAAATAGTCAGAAAGTCTCTGCACCATGAAATGTGGGCCCATCATGATTGCCTTGACAGGCGCCTTGAAAGGCGCAATGGTAGATGTTTTTGTGCTCGGAAGTTGTCCGGTCGCGGCGGCAAACGGCGGGCTTCAATTCCTGGTTTGTAAATTCCTGGGGGTTACCTTATGTGGTACACGCGCTAAGATATATCGCTGAGTCCCCTGGCTTGTACAACGGATGTCGATGGAGATCCGTGGCTTTATTAAGCAAAACAGAGCAGAAATCGGACCTGGCACGGTTCGCACTTTCTCCCGAGGCCGAATTCGCACTGGCATGCGCGTGCATGGGATTCAGTGACACTGCGGCGCGCAAGGCGCAACTGCTTTTCGGCAGCATCGACTGCAACTCCCTGATGCCTTTTGCCGAAGCCCACGGCCTGATTCCACTCATCTGCTGGAATCTCAATCAGTCTGAACTCCGTCCTGCCGGATTTGAGATATTCGAGAAACGATTCCGGAGTGAGGCCCATAGATCCCTTCTGCTGACGAGGGAGTTGTTCCGCGTGCTCGATGTCCTTGCCGCGAATGGCATCACCGCATTGGCCCACAAAGGGCCGGCGCTTTCCTGCTTGCTCT
>JBEKQP010000261.1:0-6517 GCA_049519595.1 Candidatus Korobacteraceae bacterium
CGGGACGGTTGCGACGGCTTCGAATTCGATGTCCGCCTCAGCTCCGATGGGCGCGGCGTTGTCTGCCACGATCCGACCCTACATGGTCTGGAGATAGCGAAGTCGAGTTTTCCTGACCTGCTCGCCGCACGCCAGGCGAACTCGAATCCGTGGTTTAGCCAAGATACGTCCAGCCACGGCACTCACCAGTTGCACTGCCTCGAAGATGTGCTCGCTAAATACGCCGAGCGTGCTTTCCTCGATATTGAACTAAAAACCGAGGGCCTTGAAGAGGCGACGATCGAGTTGCTTGCCCGCTTCCCGGCGAGGCGCCGAGCTGTCGTTTCGTCGTTTTTGCCGGCGGTTCTGCGAAGGCTTGCTGGCTTGGACGTCAATCTTCCGCTGGGACTGATCTTCGATAATCGAGAGGCGATGCAGCAATGGGAACTGCTTCCGGTCTCCCATGTAATGCCACGCCACGATCTGCTGGATCGCTCGCTGGTGGATGAGTTTCACGCCGCTGGCAAACAGGTGTTTGCGTGGACGGTGAACCGGGAGCGGCGAATGCGCTCTCTGGTGGAAATGGGAGTGGATGCCCTGATTTCCGACGATCCGGAATTGCTGGCGCGGTTTCGCAAAGGGTGCTTTCCATGAGGCCTGGCAGGAATCTCATGCAAATCTCCGGAACCGCTTCAGCCGGCCGGACTGTAGTTGTAGACGTTGTTCGCCAACTGCTCCTCGGAGGCGACTTCTAATTCCATCGAGCCATCGATTGGCAGCGCGTCCAAGGGTAATCCCTGGCGCCAAAGCGTAAAGCGCAGATTGATGCTTTGCCCCTGAGTTACCCCCAACATCGAGAGCGGCAGTTTGAGTTCGAGGATCCTGGCCAGCGCTGTCTCCACGCCAGAAGGCTTTTTTGCCGAAGCCAACACCCCACTCGACGCAGCCTTGTTTGAGCCGCTCGAAGTTCGCGTCGCGATTCGGGCTAAGTCGTCGTCGAATACATTCCAGTCTTTCAGCTTGCCGTCCAGCATCGTAATCTCGAGGCGGAAAACACGTTTCTCGATTGGGGTATGACGTGGCTCCGGAGCCGAATCCTTGACTCCCGCCGGAGCCGTAGCCACTGTCTGCTTCGCCAATCGCGTGCCGATTTGGACCACCAGCCGCAATTCTCCTTCCGGTAACGTGCCTACAAAATCGATGCGACAGTAGAGGTTGGCTTCGTCGATACCGGCATAAGCCGACTCAAAGAAGGCTTGCCTGCCATGCATGGAACCGGTTCGAGAATCAGCCGCGTACATGGCTGCACCCAGCCAGTCGAAGTAGCTGATGTTATAGCCATCCACCCGCGGCCGAATAAAGGCCGTCTGCGGAACGATGCGCGGACGCAATCCACTGATGCTGATGGGCCGCGCGAGGTAGTCGGGCGGGATGCCGCCGAGCGCGTTATACACGTTGGACAGATGCTTACGATAAAGCTCGTCGAAGTCATTGTCGCTGTCCGAGTGATGTTCCGGACCGTACCACCAGTTCCAATCGCTTCCTTCCGCGATCAGCAGCTCGTCAAATGCGAGCTGGCGCATTTGTTCGGACGCCTTGTGGGCGTTAGCGTCGTAGTAGTCGCGCGCTTCCGAAAGATAGTCCCACGCTGTGTTGTCCTCCCGCGCCCCGATCCACACGTTGAAATTTGCATTGATCCAGGAGCCGGGAGTCACCCGGTGCAGCTCACCGAACTGCTTGCTGGAGTGGCGTGCTATCGCCTCTGAGATGGTGACGGCTTCGATCTGAGGGTCTTTTTGCAAAGAATCGTAGAAGCGACGCAGGAATTCCCGGCCCGACTCGTGGTATGTCTCCCATGCATTCTCTCCGTCAAGAATGATCGAAATCACCGCATCGTGGCCTTCGCGAAGCACCGGCTCGGCTGCTGCATGCAGGCTATTCAAGAGGTGGGCCGCAGCGTCGGCGGCGCTCATTCCGGCGTAGACGAATCCGATAAGGTCCGAAATACGATGGTCGCGGAACAGCAGATGCACGTGCGCATCGCCATTTGAGTAACGATAGATCGTGTAGAGTCTGGAAGCTCCTTCCGGGCTCAGCCGGCCCTCCTTGTCACGGACGAAACCAAAGCCAAGCGAACGGCCAAGCACGCCCTCGTCGGTGGCCATCCACTCAATCCCGTTTCGCGAGGCGATCGTCAGCGCCTCGTCGGAGACGCTGCCTTCAGAGGGCCACATACCCCGTGGCCGCACACCGAAAGTCTTCTCGTGCGCTTCCAGGGCGAGTTGGATCTGCTGCTCGGCGTCCTCGGGATGATGAAAGCGAACCCGGGGTAATTGCAGTCCGGGGCTGGATTCCTCCCCGACATTGGTGTCGCAAAGCAGCGGCAGGATGGGGTGGTAAAAAGGCGTGGCGGACAGCTCCACCCGTTGCGTCCGCGCGGCTTCGGCGTAGGCAGGCAGAATCGAACCGATGATCTCCACCTCGCGACTCATTACCAGGTCCTGATCGCCGCGGCTGAAGTTCCTGCCCTTGCGCACCAACTCGCGAATCTCGGGCTGCTGGAGATAGAACTCATCGAACCAGGCGAGCTGCGAGAGCACCTGCAAATCGGTGTAGTCCTGATTGCTCAAGCTGTTCACCGCAAGGTCAGCGTCGCGTCCGGCCCCCTGTACGCGATCGTACAATTCGCGGTAACGCGGGTAGCGGCTGATCATGCGTTCCACATTCGCATGGAACAGGTTTTGCAAGGCGAAGCGGCGCTCTTCGGTGCTCAGCTCCGCAGCGGGCTTGGAGGCAAGATCAAACAGAGGATCATGGGCCGTTCCAGCCGCATAATCCTCGATCTGCCTGACCAGCGACGGTACTAAATTGAAGTTCTGATGAACGCCGGGGAACTCCTCCAGCAGTTTCACCATGCCGTAGTAGTCTTTGAGCGCGTGCATACGCACCCACGGCATACGATATTCCCCGGTCACCAGATCCTTGTAGAAGGGCTGATGCATGTGCCAGAGGAGGACTATGCGAAGCTTTCCCAGTGCCATGCGATCCAGAATTGTAACAGGCGGACAAGCAGAGCGGGCAGCCCGCATGCTAGACTCTGCTGGAAAGCTTGATTTTTCGGCAACTTAGGACCACTGTCGCAGAGGTATCTCCCGCGAAGGTTGATAGCCTGAGGCGGGATCAATTCTGAAAGCTGCAATTTTGAAGATGGAGAGGTCCGGCTCTACCCCAGCAATGGCAGCGGCCATTGCCGGGGACCCCGGCTCCGGCTGAAATAGTGCGAATTTTCACGCGGTACATTCTCAGCGAAGTCCTGTCGCATGCCGCGATCGGCGTTTCCCTGTTCACCTTCGTCATCTTCATGCGTCTCCTCGATCACATCCTGGAGATGGTGGTTCGCAACAGTGCGCCTCTGCCCAGCGTTGCCGAGATCTTTTTCCTGACCCTCCCGAACGCCTTCACCATAACTTTGCCCATGGGCGTGCTGATCGGAATCCTGATCGGCCTCAGCCGCCTGGCAGCGGATAGCGAGATTACCGCCATGCGGGCCTGCGGCATCGGTTCAGGCAGGTTCCTCCGCATTATCAGCATATTTACGGTCGTGGCGTGGGTTCTCGCGGTAGTCAATAGTGTATGGATAGCGCCGGCATCGGCCGCCGCACTGGACCGGCTTCAAGACAAGCTCAAGACCTCACAGGCGTCGTTCGAGGTGCAGCCCCGGGTTTTCTACGAAGACTTCAAGAACATGGTGCTTTATGTGCAAGACGTCCGCGGCAGCAGCGGCGCTGCCGTGTGGAAAGGCGTTTTCCTGGCCGACATCACCGATCCCTCAGATCCTAAAATCACGATTGCGCAGAACGGGATTGTGACCAATGAGGGATCGGACCGCATCCGCCTGCACTTGGTGAATGGCTCACAACAGGAAACGCCTTCCCACAATCCTGCAGAGTACTCGATTTCGACGTTTGCCGAAACTGACCTGCCGGTTGCCGTGCCGCCCAGCAATTCGCAGCAGCCCGAGCTGGTTCCGGTTGCCGCAATGACCACCGCTCAGCTGCTCTGGCGTGCCGACCACCCGGAAAAAACACCGCCGCCCAGGCCCGGCGTGTCTCCCGACGATCCGAAAGTCAAGTCGCGCTGGTACCGGGTTGAGTTTCACCGCAGACTGGCGCTGCCGACCTCCTGTCTGGTGCTCGCGCTAGTGGGTATTCCGCTCGGACTTTCCTCGAAGAAAGGCGGCAAGAGCACCGGATTCGTGCTCACGATCGTGCTTGTCTTCGTCTATTACCTGATCTCGCTGATGGGCATCTCGTTTGGCCGCGGAGGCAAGCTGCCGCCCGGGCTTGGCGTCTGGATGTCTGATATTTTTTTTCTGCTCGCCGGTCTCGTGCTGATGTGGCGGGTAGACCAGCAGCCCATCGAGATAGGTTCGCTGCGCGGGTGGTGGAGCCGGCTCAAGGAAAGCTTTCACCCCAGTGCGCCGCGACCGCGGCGCGTGTTTTCGCGTGCCGGCGCATTCGAACGCACCTCCGGCCGCCGCCACATCTTCAGCGCGCGCTTTCCACTGATTCTCGATGATATGGTGCTTCGTGATTTCGTGCTCTATCTCGTGCTGATCATGGCGACCTTCCTGATGCTCACGCTGGTGTTTACGTTTTTCGAGCTGCTCAGCGACATTGTTCGCAACAAAGTTCCGTTGGCCATGGTGGCTGATTACCTCGTGAACGTCACGCCATCGATGATCTACATGATGACGCCGCTCACCGTACTGCTGGCGGTGCTGATTACGTTTGGGCTGATGCAAAAGTCGAGTGAGCTGACGGCCATAAAAGCCAGTGGCATCAGTATCTATCGCATGATCGTGCCAGTGATCCTCATTGCCGGCCTGCTTGCCGCGGGGCTTTTCGTCTTCGATCAAATCTACATTCCCTACGCCAACAAGCGGCAGGAGACTCTGCGCAACACCATCAAGGGAAAGCCTGCGCAGACCTATCTGCGGCCTGATCGCAAATGGATTTTCGGCGAGCACGACGATATGTTCTATTACGAGTTCTACGATCCAGACCAGAACCGGTTTGCGAACATTTCGTTATTCTTCTTTGATCCTAGAACGTTTCAGTTGAAAGGAAGGGCCTTCGCCGCGCGAGCACACTGGTCCGAAACTCTAGGCAAGTGGGTCTTTGAACAGGGATGGTCGCGCACCTTCCATGGAGCCGCCATCGAAGATTATTCGCAATTCGACGTGCGCACTTTTCCCGACGTGACCGAGCGACCGATGTACTTCAAGAAAGAGGTGAAGCAGTCCTCGGAAATGAACTACCAAGAACTGCGGCGTTATATACGCGACCTGCAGCAGAGCGGTTTCGACGTTGTCCGGCTTAAAGTTCAACTGCAAAAGAAATTTGCGTATCCGTTGATAACGCTAATCATGGCAATCCTCGCGGTGCCCTTCGCCATGTCGCAAGGACGGCGGGGCGCGTTGACGGGCGTGGCCGTGGCCATCGGTGTCGCTGTCAGCTACTTCATTCTCTCAGGCCTGTTCGAGGCGATGGGGAACGCTAACCAACTGCCGGCCGCGCTGGCGGCCTGGGCTCCCGATATGATCTTTGCTCTGGCCGGCGGATACCTGCTGTTGAAAGTTCCGACCTAGCCTGCTGCTGAAAAACTCGTACCGGTGTCATCCTGAGGTCGCGCCGGAATTGAAATCCTTCGGCGACAAGTAGCTCCACGCCGCCTTGGCGCCTCAACGTCGAACCCTAAGCCGCGAGAGTTTCATCTAATTTATATTAGTCGAGAGGCTCTGGAACGCATGTTGAACAATCTGCGCCCGTTGTTTCCATATCTGAAGAAGTACTGGCGCGGACTCGTCATCGGCTTCTTCACCATATTGTTCAATAACGGCATCTGGATTCTGTTTCCCCTCGTGATCCGTCGTGCAATCGATGACTTGAACGCCCGGGTTACTCACGAGAAACTCGTGACCTACTCCCTGCTGCTGATATCGGTAGCCTTGGGGAAGGGCATCTTCCAGTTCCTCACCCGCTGGGTTGTCATTGGCATCTCGCGTGATATCGAGTTCGATCTGCGCAACGACCTGTTCCGCCACCTGGAAGCTCTCTCCTACGGCTACTATCAGAGAACCCGCACCGGCGATGTCATGGCGCGCGCCACCAACGACCTGAATGCCGTACGCATGCTGCTCGGCCCGGCAATCATGTATTCGGCCAACACTCTGGTTTTCACCTTCGGCGCACTAATTTTCATGGTCGATCTCAGTCCCAAGCTGACAATGTGGGCGTTTCTGCCGCTGCCGGTGGTTAGTATTGTGGTCCAATACTTCGGCAGGCGCATACACGAGCGCTTCGAGCGCATTCAGGCCATGTTCTCAGATATCTCCGCCAGGGCCCAGGAGAACTTTTCGGGAGCGCGCCTGATCCGCGCCTACGCCCAGGAAGAAGCCGAGATTCGCAGCTTCGAGACGGAGAACAAGGAGTACATCGCACGCAGTCTCAAACTGGTGCGCCTGATGGGAATGCTC
>JBEKQP010000262.1:0-6496 GCA_049519595.1 Candidatus Korobacteraceae bacterium
CCGTCCAGCGCGACGGCGGCAAGGCAACCATGGAAGACATGAAGCGCTATCGCCCGGTTTGGGAAGAGCCGCAGAGTACAACGTTTCTCGGCCGTACTGTTTACGCTCCCGGCAAGAGCAACAACAGCGCGACTGGCATGCTTGAGGCGCTCAACCTGGCCGAGGCGACTCAACTGAGCCAGATGGGTCCCTACTATAAAGATGCAAAGGCCTTCCAAACGCTTTCCAGGATTTTGCGGGTGGCGACTTACGATGGCGCGCCGGATCCGCAACTTACTGAGTGGAAGAGCAAGAAGGGACTCAGTTCAGCACCCGAGGATCGTCTGACCAAGGCCTATGCCAAGGCGCTGGCATCCGTTCTGGGCGAGGTCGGGGATCGGGGAGAGCAAGAAGGCAAGCGCCACAGCGATGCGGTGGTCGCGGTTGACCGCTGGGGAAACGTCGCGGCTCTGGTGCACAGCATCAACACAGTCCCTTGGGGAACTGCCGGCATCGTTGTCGGCGGCATTCCAATCTCCGACGCGGCGGGGTTTCAGCAAATGAGATTGGCGGCGATCAAGCCGGGCGACCCGGTTCCCCAGGACGAATCGCCTGTGATTGCGATGACGGGTTCCAAGCCGGTTTTGGCAGTTGCAACCATCGGCGTGTCCCTGCTCCCCGAAACCGTCCGGCTCCTGGTGGGAATTCTCGCGAACCATCTCGATCCGCTCACTGCAATGGCTGCGCCACCTCTGCTTCTCAATCTAGAGCCCGTAAAAGCAGGCGAAGGAACCTTCACAAAGCCGGATCTGGTCCCCGACGGGGTCTATGATCCGGAATTCCTGCAATGCCTTCAGAAAGGAGGGGGCAGCGCCGAGCAGAAATCCACGTTAGAGGTCTACGGGATCAAAGGGACTGCGGTTTTGGCAGCGATCGACGCAGGGAGCGGTGTCTTGCGTGGCGTTGAAACCCCGGGCGTCTTTGGCTTTGCCGCTGCTTACTGATCCAATCGGATTGGCGGAACCAATCCGACAGAACATCGGCGGGCCCGCGAAGAGACAGCGAGATTCTCTCGACGTTGAAGGGCGGCGAACGCTTTAAAAGCCGTGCGAAACCGCCTGGATCATCGGGGGCGGAATGCCCCCCGATCTTGAAGATGGTTGCCACGGCGACGGATTCGTACCGAGACGCGCGTGTCGCACTGACAATAACAGCGGCCTGGCCCGGAACGCGCGTGACCTTGCATCGGCGACAGCGCAATGGTTGACGCCGAGCCTCGGCGCCCCAGGCGGAGCCTAGCCCGGCCTATAGACCGGGCGGTTCTTCCCCCTCGAAATGCGGATCGAACCCGCCGAAAAACAAGCACTCTAGCCGGTCTGCCTCGGACAGGACTTTCCCCGGGGACGCGCTTTCTCTCCCGGCGGCGGCACCGAGAAGTGGGTCGGCGGGCGCTCTCAGCGCCGCCTGCCGTGTGGCCACTTCGACTGCCGAGGCGTGCGGATCGCTCACGTGCTGCGCCCTGGCGGGCAGGGCGAGCGCCAGGGAGGCGACGAGCAAGCCAGGCGTCTTCATGGTCAACGCCATCATAGACTAACGATGCACCAGCTTCAAGACGGTCGAGACAGTCGCTACGGTGTTCCATTGCAGCGACCGTTCGTTCTAACTGCCTCGGTAATATGTCCGGCGCGCCATTTCTGACGCACGCCAGCGCGCCTCTTGTCCAGTTGGGCCGGATCACCGAGCCTGCAGCGGGATACACTGGCAGAATGCGCCTGCGTCGACCCGACCCGGAGTACATAAAATTAATCCTGCCTTACGGCGAAGGAATTCAGGAGCTCGTACTGGCCGCGCGTAAACTGATCCTCGAAGAGGCTCCGGGGGCGAGCGAGTTCGTTTATGAGGTGTACACCATCGCCGACCACTTCACGTTCACGGAGCGACCAAGCGACGCGTTCGTCTTCACCACCACACATGCCAATTGGGTGAACCTCGGCTTCAACTTTGGCTCGCTGCTACCCGATCCTGACGGCTTGCTGCGTGGCGAGGGCAAATTGATTCGGCACGTTCGGATCGCGCAGGTGGCGGATCTGGACGCTCCTGGTGTTCGAAAGTTGGTAAAAAGCGCCATTGCGCGAGCGGAGAGGCCGGATGGCAAAGGCGGGAAGCCTGGAACCGTCGTGCGCACGGCTCAATCCGCGAGGAAGCGCTCAGCCCCAAGCCGGCGACGAACCTGAATATCTTGACGCCTAATGCATCCGTCTGTTGGCCGTACTGTTGCCCTCGGGCGAAAGGCCCATCTGATGTGCCGCCGGATGCACGCGGAGCGAAGCTTCACGCTACTGGGGATAGATGCCGAGTGCCGTGAGCAGAAAGGCTTTCACTGCAGGCCACAATGAAAGATATCTGTTGTGCCAGAGGACCAAAGCAAACTCATAAGCAAAGTATGACCACGACGCGGGTGCATGAGCCCAGCCCCAGCGAAAGTCACCCTGAGAATATTTCGCCAGGTTGAATGACATCCAGCAGCCAATCAGATACAGCAACAGTGTTCCGGCAACCCGCAGGGTTGGCCTCAAGACCATGAGAAGGCGTGCGATGAAAAACACGGCTATGGATGAATAGGCAAAACTGAGAAGCATCGTCCAGAGCTGCGGCACCGTGAGCTCCATGTATGCCAGGCGTGCTCCGAATGCCATTCCGACCGTAACGAAGGCGACAACGATCCAGGCCAGCGCAGCAGTCGGCTGCGTTCTCGAGCGTTTTAATGCCGAATCCACTCTTGCCATCTCGACAGCAACGTTAGCGAAGTGCGTATCCGTTGTAAACCCTCAATCGCAAGGCCGTCCGGGCAATGGATTAGAATCATCTCGCCTGGACTGTTCCCGCGCTCTTTTTGGCGTGGCGGGCGCGCTCTCGATTGTTACGAGAACGCGAGCCGGCAAGTTTCATTTCTCACGGATCGGATTTAAGTTGCCGGAGTTGGCTGACGCGGACAGGCGTTAGCACTCAAGACTGGGATGGGTGCCAGCGGCCGCGCGGCCTGATCTTTTAGAGCGGATTCCGTGGCATGACAGCCGACTCGTAGAATGCCGCGGACGCTGCCGTCCCGGGGCGGCCTCTACGAGTCGCCGACCAGCGGGGAGTTCGCACGATCTGTGTGTCCATTGGACGATCCAAGTCCTCCCCGAAGACAGGCATGTCTTCGCCCTCAGGCGTGCGAACGTGCGTCGGCAGATCTCCTTGAGAACCGTCTTCACGAAGCCCGCACGAACTTCGGTTCGCTGGAGACCGACCCGCCGCGCACCGTGCGCTTGGTCGTTCCTGCTTCGTGGTACCAACGGGCATCGTAAAGATCCGCCGTCCATTGCTCCACGTTTCCCAACATGTCGTAGAGCCCGTAAGCGTTGGGCTGTTTTTGCCCGACGTTTTGCATCTTCCTGCCGCTGTTGGCTTCGTGCCACGCAATCGCGTCCAGTTCGCCATAGCGCGGCGTGGCGGTGCCTCCGCGCGCGGCGTACTCCCACTCGGCCTCGGTCGACCTCGATGAGTTCACTTTTCGCTTTAACCGACGCAAATCCAAGAGCCGGGGCAAACTGTTTTTCCGTCTCGTACAACAGGCTGTGGACACTGGCCCAACTACCTACGCCAACATCGCCAAACCTTCAAAACTCCCTCGCACCAAATAACAACCTGTAGGGGCTACCTGAGTCAAGTGCATACCCAGTATGAACCGTATCGTTCGCCTGTATTAGCCACGCCTTTGCAAAGGTCGGTTCGGGGAGTACCCTGAGCCTAGGGAGATCCCATGCGGAATACGTTGCGCGATATTCGATACGGCCTGCGGACGCTAGCCAGGAACAAGGGATTTACGGCAGTCGCGATTCTGGCGTTGGCACTCGGCATCGGCCCGAACACAGCTATCTTCAGCGTGGTCTGGGCTACTCTGTTGGCCCCGCTCCCGTATCCCGACGCGGACCAGATGGTGGTGGTCTGGCTGAAGGCCAAAGGGGAACGCGGTCCATCTTCCTCCGACGACTACCTCGCTTACAAGAGCCAGAGCCGGTCTTTCCAGCGTCTCGACTACAGTCCCTGGGCACAGCTTCACCTGACCAGCTCGGACCGCACGGAGGAGATTGTCGGCGGAATGAGCGTGCCCGGGTTTTTCTCGAAGAACACCCGCGTTCAGATGGCCCTCGGCCGCGACTTCCTGCCCGAAGAGAGCGAACCCGGCAAAGACCACGTGGCGATCATCACGCATCGCCTGTGGCAGGAACGTTACCATGGCGATCCGCGAATTATCGGCAGGCAGATTCAGATCGAGGAACAGCCTTACACGGTGGTGGGCGTTCACCAGGCCGGACAGCAGGATAAGCAGGTTGCGCAGTTCGCGGTTCCGTTTCCCTCGACGTCGAGTTTACATTATTGGGGCAACATCTTCGGCCGCCTAAAACCGGGAGTAACCATCGCTCAGGCGCAAGCGGAGCTGGCCGTCATCGACCGCCGCCAGTTGCCCACCCGGTCCCACGACTATCCTCCGAGCGCCTGGAGCATAAGTGTAGAGCCCCTCAAGAACGATTGGCTGAGCAAGAGCCTCGAACGGAATCTGTGGTTGTTGCTCGCGTCCGTCGGCTTCGTGCTGCTCATTGCGTGCGTCAACGTAGCCAACCTGCTGCTTGCGAAAGGGACCTCGCGCGAGAAGGAAATCGCCCTCCGCGCCTCGCTGGGCGCTTCCCCCAGGCAGGTATTCGCGCAGCTCATCGCGGAGAGTCTGGCGCTGGCCGTGCTGGGAGGCGCCATCGGGATTGGGCTCGGTTGGGCACTGATGAAGTTTGTTCTGACCATGCTGCCCGGCAACACGCTGCCCACCGAAGTGGCCGTTCGGTTGAACCTGCCCGTGTTGCTCTTTACGCTAGTTGTGACCCTGCTTTCGGGCGTTCTGTTCGGTTGTGCTCCCGCGTGGCGGGCGGCCAAAGTGGACCTGGCCGAAATGTTAAAGCAGGGGGCGCGTCTTGGCGGCCGGCGCACGCGAATTCAGGGAATTTTGGTCACCGCGGAATTTGCCCTCGCTCTCACTCTGCTGGCCGGCGCGGGCATGGCGCTGCATAGCTTCCGGCTGCTCACTCAGATCGATATCGGATTTCGCGCGGACCATATCTTCACTGCGTACCTGCGCCCGCCGAAAAAGCAATTCGCGAATACAGACGCCATTATCGCCAACGCCCGCCAGACGATTGAGAAGGTGAAAGCAGTGGCGGGTGTCGGGAACGTGGCGCTTACCACGGGCCTGCCCTTAAGTGGGCACTTCGATTTTCCCTTCAACATCGCTGGTCAACCGTCGGCGGGCGCCAATCGGCCGAGTGCCGCTTTCGATTTAGTCACGCCAAGCTACTTCGACACCTTTCGCGTCCGCCTTGTCAGGGGCCGGTTTCTCGGCGACAGCGATACGGCCGGCAGCCCGCAAGTAGTAATGGTCAACGATTCCTTTGCGCGGCGCTATTTTCCCAACCTCGACCCGCTGAGTCAGAGTTTGCTGATTGAGCAGTTCGTGCCGTACGGGAATCTGGGCCCGGCCACCGAACGGCAGATTGTGGGCGTATTCCATGACGTCAGCAATGGCGAACATTTGAGCGACAAGCCGGTACCCGCGATCCTGGCGCCCTTCTGGCAGAATCCCTTGCCGGATACGTTGCTCGCCGTGAGAACCTTTGTCGATCCGAAGCTGTTGCATCGGAGTATTGCCGACGCGGTCGCGGCCGCCGCTCCTACCGCGTCGCTAGCCCACGTGGAGACCATGGACCACATGCTGAGTGAGCAGCTCGTTACAGACCGCTTCGGAATGGTGCTCTTCGCCGGATTCGCAGGACTGGCGCTGCTGCTTGCCGCGCTCGGCATCTACGGAGTGATGGCCTTCGCCGTTGCACAGCGAGGTCAAGAGATCGGCTTGCGCATGGCGCTTGGCGCGCAGCGGAGTGCAGTCATGAAGCTCATCCTCGCGAGTGGGATGAAGCTGGCTTCGCTTGGCGTTGCCGCGGGCATTGCCGGCGCCTGGACGCTGGGCCACTTCCTGCACGGCACGCTCTACGGGATGGGCACGATGGATGTCGTCAGCTTTATCGGGGTGACTCTCCTCCTGCTGGTCACCGCGCTGGTTGCCTGTTACGTGCCCGCCAAACGCTCCACCAAAGTGGACCCGATGGCCGCTCTACGGGAGCAATAAATTCTGGGCCACGGCTCTAAGCTGGACGGACACGCCGCCGACAAAGAATACTAAGGCTGTTGCGAGAATAGCCGCTCACTCCGCCGTTTTTGCTACCAGCGTCTCCACTACCGCGATATTTTGGAGGAGATCTGGAGGCACATTATGCCGGGCCCGAAGGTACTCAGGGCTATTGGAAGAGATCCAGACTTTGCCGTCACTATCCTCCCAGACCAGGACCTTCAGCGGCAGGTCGATCGCGATGCTCGGCGAGGCGATCATGAGGGGAGTGCCGGCTTTCGGATTGCCGAAGATCAGCAG
>JBEKQP010000263.1:0-6495 GCA_049519595.1 Candidatus Korobacteraceae bacterium
TACCCCACTCAAGCAAAAGAAGCTTGAGTGGGCCACTCAGAGCCGTAGATGACTGTCGCTAACAGGGCATTAGCACAACCTACCCGAATGAGAACTGCCGGGGGGCAGTTTCTTCCGATGCAGATCAGTGTGGAACCGCCTGCGCCTGCCTGCTCAGCACCACCTCGACCCCGCCGAGGATCGAGCGCCCAGGCATGGCCACTCCCGCAATCTCCTGATAAGAGGTGTTGGCCAGATTCGAAAGTTGCAAGAACGGACGCACTCGCCTGAATTGCCTGGTGACGGCCACGTCCCACAACGCATACGCATCGTTGTTGTAGCGCTCGACGACTCCTACCCGCGTACGCAACTGAATCTTCCCCGGCAATCGCGACTGCCATTGCATCGAGGCGTTGTTCACCGGATAGTTGAACAGGTACCGGCTCAGCAGTCCATTCAGCGCCTGTTGCGCGCCGGTCAGCGCGGCGTAGGAAAATGAAACTTGGTTGGCGCCGTTGACCTGCCAGCGCACTGCCGCTTCGACTCCCGTGAAGCTCAGCGCCTGCAGGTTGCGGGCCTGATAAATGCAGCCCGGCGAGGTCGGCGTGGTGCAGGTGCGCGGAACCAGGTTCAGCGGCGCGGCCAGGTCTGTTGGATCGTTTGGCACCAGAACGTAGTCGATATCATTTTTCTCATCGCGCCGGAAGACCGTTACCGAGCCGGCCAGCCTGCGCGCAATCGTCCATTCCAGTCCGCCATCGTAACTCCATGCAGTTTCAGGTTGCAGACCGGCGTTCCCAACCGTGGCCGGATCGTTGTAGTAGAGATCAGTGTAGGTCGGCAGACGAAAAGCGCGGCCAACCGAACCACGCAGCTTCAAGCGCTCGGAGAGCCGATACCCGCCCGCAATCGTTGGCGTAAAGACGCCGTGCCCGTTGCTGTAATATTCCTCGCGTGCTCCCACGGAGAGCGAAAGCCGCTCGACCGGCTTCCAGTCGAGATTGGCGTAGATGCCGCCGCGATTGCGCTCATGATGGCCGAGCGCGGGCGCTTCGCCCAGCGGCGAAAAATTATTACTGTCGATGGTGTCGCGATACGCCTCCATGCCATAAAACACGTTCAACTTCCTGCCGAGGTCGTTGTGCCGCCGGATTGCCGCCTGCCAGCTATCGGTTACGTGATCATTCGTATAAAGCGCTGGATTGTCACGAAACAGTTCGAATAAATCTGTGTGTCTGCGATATCCAAACTGCACCTGCGTGTTGGCGCCAAGCTCCTGCGAAGCTCCGGCAAACCAGCTCTTGGTGCGCTCCCATGACGGGTATGGACCATAAAACTGGTTCGCGCCAAACGGCTTGTCGCCGCCTGCCAGCAACACCGTAGTCGCGCCCAGGCTGGTTCCCGCGTGCGTCTCGGAGCTGCCCGTCAGAGCGCGGTAATCGCGGTCCGTGGTGAACCCGGTCGAAAAATCGCGGCCAAAGGAGGCCTGTTCCGTCCATCGCTTGGTTGCCACCGCGGCGCTTCCGAACTGCTGGTTGGTGCCAAAATTTCCAAATGCCGAGCCTGCGCGCACCTCCGTCGCCACCGGCGGCGCCGTGATGAAGTTCACCACGCCTCCAATCGCGTCCGACCCGTACATGGTTGACCCGCTGCCGTGCAGCACCTCGATCCGGTCAATCGACTGGTACGGCATCGGCGAGTCGAGGTTGTGATGACCCGTCTGCGCATCGTTCATCCGCAGCCCATCGACCAGCACCAGAGTTTGCCCGAAGGAGGCGCCGCGAATCGAAAGATCAAGTTGCACGCCGTTGGGTGCGCGCTCCTCTAAATCCACCGCCGGGTCCAAGCGCAGAATATCGACCAGGCTCGGATAGAGAGCGCGCGTGTCGTGCACCTCCAGCAGCGTGACATCGCGATCCGCGTCCATCACCGCGACCGGTTCATACGTCCCGGTCACCACCACCTCTTCCTTGTGGACGGGGAGATCGGGCTTGGTTGGCTGTGCATTCGGCGCGTTCTGTTGCGCCCATGCAAAGCCGCACCCAAGCAGCACTAGCCCGATAAAATGCGGAAGAAACAGCCTTAGCAACCTCTGCATCAGTCTTCACACTGGATTCAATCAAGTTTGATGGCGATGAACTTCGAGAGCGCCCCAAGTTTGTGCGGGTGCCTCATTCTAGCCTGCTGTTGGCAAGAGTGGGGGTAGTTTCTTCGGATGGATTAGAACTGGTTTTCACTGGTTGCCCACATTCGCCCTCTGTTGGCGTGTCATTCTGAGCGCAGCGAAGAATCCCATTGCGGTATAGGCGCCAAACACCGCCGCAGGATTTCATCAATCAAGCCTGTGCCCCACGCTCTTTCGCAGATTATTCCTTGACCGCGATTCCCAGCGCCTTCATTTTGCGGTACATGTGGCTGCGTTCGAGTCCCAGCGCGTCGGCCGTGCGGCTGATGTTGCCGTGATTCTCGTCGAGCTTCTTCAGGATGTAATCCCGCTCATAAGCCACGCGCGCCTGGTGCAGTGTAGAAAACTCGCCCATACTGCGGCGCGAACCTTCACGATAGAGCAGCGGCGGCAGATGTTTGCGCTCGATTTTGTGCGCCGTGGGGTTCATGATGACGACCCGCTCCACCACGTTCCGCAGTTCGCGCACGTTGCCCGGCCACGAATAGCGCAGCAGAACCTCCGTGGCATCGTCGCTCATCTCCTTGTCGCGGCGGCTGTAGGCGGCGGAAAATTCGTGCAGAAAGTGCCGCGCCAACAGCGGTATATCCTCACTGCGCTCGCGCAGCGGAGAAACAAAAAACGGGATCACGTTCAGCCGGTAGAAAAGGTCTTCACGAAAATTCCCCTTGCCAATTTCGTCTTCCAGATCTTTGTTGGTAGCCGCGATCACGCGGGCGTCAACCCTCACCGCCTCCTCGCGTCCCACGGGTTCAAAGCGGCCTTCGTCCAGGGTGCGCAGCACCTTGCTCTGGGTCTTCAGGCTCATGTCGCCCACTTCGTCCAGAAACAGCGTGCCCCCATCGGCTTTCTGGAATTTGCCCGCCTTGTCGGTACCGGCGCCGGGGAACGCCCCTTTGCAATGGCCGAACAGTTCGCTTTCGATCATGTCCTCGGGGATTGCCGCGCAGTTAACTTCCACAAACATCTCCTGGCGCCGCAAGCTCTGCGCGTGAATCGCGCGCGCCACCAGCTCTTTGCCGGTGCCCGATTCTCCGTAAATGAGCACCCGCCCGTTGGTCGGAGCCATCAGGCCGATCTGTTGCCGCAGCGCCTTCAGCGGGATGCTCTCGCCGACAATCTCGCTCGGTGAAAACGCTTCGTGCTTGAGGTCGACGTTCTCCGAGCGCAGCTTACGCGCTTCCGCGGCATTCTTCACTACGATCAGGGTCTTATCCACCGACAGAGGTTTTTCCAGAAAGTCGTAAGCCCCGAGCTTGGTGGCCTTCACCGCGGTTTCGATGTTGCCGTGTCCGGAGATCATGACGATCTCGGGATGGTTTTCCAACGCCCTGACCCGCTCCAGCACCTCAAGCCCGTCGATCCCCGGCAGCCAGATGTCCAGCAACACCACGTCGAACTGGCGCTCGGCAAGCGCTCGCAGACACTCCTCGCCGCTCTCCACCGCGCTGGTCTCGTATCCCTCGTCCTCCAGCACGCCGCTGAGGGAGGTGCGAATTCCATATTCGTCATCGACAATCAGTACTTGAACCATTTGGCAGAATTGTATCGCACCAAGGTAACCTGAAAGGCTTTATTGCCGGAATACGGCTCCGGGCTCGATCTCAGCGCGATTCTCCGCATGCAGCCCGATCAATCTCTGACTGTCATTCCGAGCGAGCGAGGCTTTGCGAGCGAGTCGAGGAACCTTGCGGTTTAATCCAGGCGGCCCATAATTTTCCGGCCGTTGGCAAATATGGGGAAGGAGGAAACTGGCTAGCCGGGTGGCCCATTCAAGCCGGGGTCCCCGGCGAGGCTCGGCTCGCTGGGGTGGAAGCCCGCTGTTGGCTTGAGTGGGGTAGTTTCCTACACAAAAAGCAACTACCTCATACAAGCAAAGGCACCCTGCGCGTCTTGTTCATCGTAGGGCGGTTGAATCACTGATTTCAGGAGACAGTTTCGCTCGCGGTCGCTGTGTCAGTTGCTTGATCGCCCGAACGCTCTGCTTCGGCGGCCACCGGCAGCTCGATCACGAAGCGCGCGCCCACCGGCCGGTTTTCCTCGACCCGGATCGTACCGTGATGATCTTCGATGATCCTCGCCACGATTGCCAGGCCAAGCCCGGTTCCGCGCTGCTTGGTCGAAAAGTAGGGCATGAACAGTTTTTCTTTCACTGCCGCCGTCACGCCGTGACCGGTGTCGGCCATTGACAGCTCAACCGTGTCCTTGCCGCCCAGCAGTGCGGTTGAAATCACCAGATCGCGCACCAATGCGCCGCTCATCGCCTCGGCTGAGTTGTCCACCAGGTTGGCGATGACCCGCTTGATTCCCTCTGCATCGGCCATAACCGGCGGCAGATCCTTCGCCAGAGAGGTGCTGACGTGGATGTCATCGAGCCGGCTGTCGAACTGCGTCAGCGCTTCCACAACTGCCCCATTCAGGTCCAAGGGACACAGTTGCGGCGCGGGGAAACGCGCCAGTGTCGAGAACTCGTCGACCAGTTGCCGCACCGTCTCCACCGAGCTGGCGATCGTGTCAGCGCAACCGGTGATCACCGCCCGCGACGATTCATCGGGAGTCCCGCGCGTGATGTGGCGCCGTATGCGTTCCGCTGAAAGCGCAATCGGAGTCAGCGGATTCTTGATCTCATGCGCGATTCGCCGTGCCACCTCCCGCCATGCGGCCTGCTTCTGGGCTTGCAAAAGCTCCGAAAGGTCTTCGAATACCACCACGTATCCCAGGCGCTGGCGCGGAGCAATCGGCCCGTTGCGCCGCTCGTTCATCGAAGCCGCAGTGACTGACAAGACCAGGGTAGTGGCCCCGGCCGGCCCGGGGTCCTCGGTAGGCGCCTGGGCTGCATGTGTTGGGGCAGTCATTTCCATTTGCTCGGAAGTCGAGCCAATGCGGTCCGCCTTGCGTAGCAGCCGCCGCAGTTCTTCCACAAAATCGGCGGAGAAAAAATCGGCCAGCGCCAGCTTCTCGGTCCTTCCCGCGTGCTCCACGCTCTGCGGACGGAACAGCCGTATCAACGCAGCGTTCACATGCGTGACCGCCTCATCTGCGTCCAGCGAAAGCACCGCCGTGGGGATGCTTTCCAGGATCGTTTCCATTTGCCGTCCGCGAGCTTCCAGTGTTCCATAGGCGCTCGCCAGATCCTTGCGGCTGGAGTCGATCTGCAAACGATTGCTTTCCAACTCGGCCGCCATTCGGTTGAACGAGACCACCAGATCGGCCAACTCGTCGCCCGCCGCCACCTCGACGCGGTAATCAAGCCGCCCTTCGGAAATTTCCTTGGTGGCCTGAGCCAGTGCCAGCACCGGACGCGTCACCAGCTTTGACAGAGACAGCGCGAACCACGTGGAGGCATAGAGCACCAGTAGCGTCAACATCAGCAGCAGTTGCATGTAGGTGCGTCGCACCAGTCTGCGCTCGCTGCGCAGCGCCGCATATTGACGCTGGCTCGCCTCCAGTTCGCTCAGCACCGCTGAATACTTGGCCGGCAGTGGCA
Organism: Candidatus Korobacteraceae bacterium; assembly: GCA_049519595.1. Classification (GTDB taxonomy): domain Bacteria; phylum Acidobacteriota; class Terriglobia; order Terriglobales; family Acidobacteriaceae; genus CAWBRT01. The sequence continues at coordinate 5,652 of JBEKQP010000263.1, forward strand.
TCGCCACCAGGATGCGCCCGTGCTCGCCCACCTTCGCGCTCCCCGCCACATAATCGCGGTCGCCCAGGGCAAACGAACGAGACTGCCCATCCGGCATCATCAGCGGGATCTTGCGGCGCAAGATCGGCCACAGGTCGGGAGCCTGGAAACTGGCTTGTGCCTGTCCGTCGAGCAGCACAATCACAAAACCTTCTTGCAACGTGGCCTCGTGCCGGCGCAACTCCACCATCAGCGAACCAAATTTTCCGCTCTGGAAGGCCCCCTGCGTCTCCGGGGCCGCGGCAATGCCCTGTGCTTCGCTCAGCGCATTCTGTCCCGCATAGCTGGTCAAAAGCTGCGTCACCTCGGCCGTGTGCTCGCGCACCTCCTCCACCGGACGCGAAAACCATTTGTCGATCGAACGGTTCATCAGCCCGTAGGAGAAAAGAAACAGCGCAATCACCGGCCCCAGCGACAGCAGCAGCGCACCTGAAACCATCTTGGTGCGGAATTTCGAGCCCAGCGCGCCGGTCTGCCGTTCCACGTACAGCTTGATCAGCGTCCGTAGCAAAACAAAGATCAGAGCAATCAGTCCGACGAAGATCAGGGCGGAAAAGGCAGCAAACGTCAGCGTCTGGCCAAAGGTATTCGGACGCAGGAATGTCAGGTTGAAAGAGACTTGGAGGAGCGCGATCGTGAACAGCACAGCAATCCCGCTGCCCAGAAGAATCAACTTCTTCCGGCGCCGCCGGGCTTCCGAACTGCGACTCTTCTGCTCAGCCGACACTATGTTGAACTATCTCCTCATGCTCAAAGCGGGACTGCCTGAATCATCTCTACCGTTCAGTCGACGCTGTTAACTTCT
>JBEKQP010000264.1:0-9723 GCA_049519595.1 Candidatus Korobacteraceae bacterium
CTTACCGACATTAGTAATCACTCCCTCCGTGTTTTCTTGCGCATGCGCTGGCGAGCAGACGGTTTGGTTTGTCGCACGTAATGCCCAGAGTACTCCAGAGCCCGGCGCGTTCGGCGGTGCTTCAGTCGGATTCCGGCACGAACAGAATTCGCCGGTCCCTCTCAGGATCAACCAGTCGAGCGGGAGTCGGGTATTAGTACTTCTGGTGATTAATCGGCGTAGTAGATACCCCGGCCGCCGCCGCTGTCAAGAGATTTGGTCCTCGTCGATACACGTGGTCTGCTGCGGCGCTTGTCTGTTATTGGCCTATTTGTAACGCATCCTGTTGTTTGCGATACTTTCTTGCGGAATAGAGCCCGAAGGAATCGCGGCCAAACACGAATCGGCAAGGAAAGTCTTGAGGCGAGGGGCCATGGCCGTTCTTGAGAGACCCAGGTACACCGTTGGCTCCGTTGGAAATTGGCTGTTTACGTTCGCCAACGTTCGCCGAATCGCAGCACGTCTATGGGTGCTCCTGATTGTCGGAGCCTTGCTCGCGCCGATTTGGACGGTGCGCTACCCGCCAGTCGTCGACTACCCTAATCATCTGGCGAGCGCCTTCGTACTCGCGCACCTCAACGATCCCTCTTTCCACTTTAGCGGGTTTTATGCCGCGGACTGGAACGCAAATCCGTATCTCGCCATGGACGTGATTCTGGTCTGGCTGCAGCGATTCATGCCCATCGCGATTGCCGGCCGTGTGCTGCTCAGCCTCTGTGTACTGGCTGTGCCAGCCGCAGCCTGGTTTTTTGTGAGGCGTGCGAATCCGGAACAGGAGAGCCTCGCCCTTTGGTCATTGGCGATCACCCAGAACCTCTATTTCTTTCTCTGGGGAATGTTGAACCTGCAGCTTAGCCTTGCTCTGTGCCTGCTGGTTCTGGGTTTCTGGCTGGAATATCTGGAGCGGCCTCGCATAGGTCTATGGTGTCTCTTGCTCGCCATGACCACCGCGCTTTATTTTACCCACCTTATGGGGTTTGGGATGGCGGGCTGGGTGATGACCGCATACGCTATTTTTGCGCGGCGGCGTCTTCGCGACATTTTTTTCTCGTGGATCTTGTTCATCCCTGGGGCGATCTTCTTCCTTCACTCCACCATGCCGCAGGCGAAGTCCGGGTGGGCTTATGCATTCAACTGGTCAGCAAAAATACCGGGTCTGCTGGTGGCCGCGACATCGGGTATTTCGCCGGTTTGCGACTTTGTGACCATGGCGATTCTGGTTGTGGCACTCGGGGTGGCCTTGCTCGACAACCGGGATTTTAAGTGCAGCTATCGGTGGCTGGGCGTTGTGGGCAGTCTATTTGCTTTCTACTGGATTCTGCCGGCAAGTTTGGGCCCCGGCATCAACACCGACCGCCGCCTGATACCTTTCATTTTTGTACTAGTCCTTGCCATGGTGAGAGTCGGGCGGCGAAAACGACTTCTCGCCGCCATTGCAATCTTGCTTTTTGTGCTGCGGGCTGGCGAAGTGGAATACCACTTTGTGTCCGCCCAACGTGATTCGGCCAAACTGGCCGGGGTCTTCTCGGTGATCCCGGACGGTATGCGCGTTCTTGCCGTGGCGACACCCTCGGACCACATGCAGCACTTCTGGGCTTATGGAGTTATCCAACGGGGGTGGCTATCACCGTGTCTCTTTCAGAATCGCGGTGTACAACCACTCCGAACCCTGCGTGAGAACGACAGCGCCTGCGCACCTATCCTCAACCCCGCGGAACCGCTTGAGTGGAGGAATGTTCGCCATGATTTTGACTACGTTTGGGTTTATCGGGTTCCGAACTCGTCGCCCTCACTGGCAGCCATTGGCAAGGTCGTCTATGAAGACGGCGATCTCCGAGTATGGCAACTGAATTAAGCGCGCAGCTGACGAAGGACGGACGGAACCTATTGTCAGCTCTGGATTCACTCGGTGTACGCCTATCGCCACCGAGCTGGATGTCACCCCGGCAAACGCCCAGCATTTGCGTTGGGGTCCGGACACGACCGGCCCGTTCGTGGAATAAGCCTTCCGCGAATCTGGTCTAACTCACAACACAATTAGCCGTTGGCGTGCGACCGCCTAATAATGGCCCGGTGTTGGCTGCGCCTCTTCTTCTTTTTGGCGCTTCTGGCTTCGGAATACTTATCGGTAGACCGCGCCGGAGAAGAATGCTGTTTAGGGTTCGTCTCGGGTGTCGCACTTGGTACCGAACTGTCTGCTGCTATATTGTCCATTTTTTCTCCTCAGGACGTGCTCGAAAAACGGCAGGATTTGACGGCTTTGCCCATTGCTTTCAGGGTCTCGGCACAAGCCGCCCGGTTGCGCTTGAGGCGAACTCAGCGGGTACAAGAACGCTTACGCCGCCAGACGAAATGTCTTCAGCCACCGGCTCTGATCGCGGTGCTCCTGCCTGCGGCGCAATCACGATCCGTTCCTGCGTCACTTCAGGCCCTGCGGCGGTGGCATTTTCTGGTCCGATTGGGGCTTCTCGCTGCGCTACGCCCGCAAGTCGGCCGAGTGCGTCGCTTGCAGTATCCTGAATCCGATCACTGGGCTTGTGGAGCTTGCGAATAGCCTTAAAAGCCTGGTGGCAAAGCTCGAAGCGGTTCTGTCCGCTATCGAGCGTCTTCACGATGTTATCTGAATGCAAAAGGCACCTTCTGTGGTACGGGTTGTGAACGTTCTGGCGAAAAAGGCGACCTATAAAGCTCGACAAAGGGCCGAAATATCCGTCCTAACGCGTCTTTGCGAGCAGATAGGCCCTCAGTAACGACCGTTGCCGCCTCGACCACGCCCGCCGCCACCAGATGGGGTACGCTCGCGCTTTGGACGCGCTTCATTCACGCTAAGGGCGTTTCCTTCCATGAGGCTGCCATTCAAGCCGGCAATTGCTTTTTCACCTTCCGCATCATTGGTCATCTCAACGAAAGCGAAGCCACGCGGCTGTCCGCTGTCTCGCTCGCGCACAATCTCGGCCTTATCGACCTTTCCGTATACCTCGAATGCGGTTTGCAACTCCGCTTCCGTACAGCGGATATTCAAATTCCCGACGTAAATGTTCTTCATTATTCGCCTTAACAAGTTGGGCTATTTAATTGTCAGTGTTTCTCAGACGAGTGAGGCAGGGTGAAAAGTCGCCAATGCCTAAGGCGGGTCGGGAAAAAGGGACATTCAAACGCATTCTAAGATTACCACACTCGCCAACAATGCGCCGCAGAAGCACATATCGCAAACTGTTTCGGCTCTTTCGGTGGGTGGTGTCGGGTTTGCCGTCCCGGAACCCTTATTGCCGCAAGATACGGCGCTGGACGCCATGGCTAGACGATTAGAATTCCACGCGAGACCGCATCGTATTAGAATTCCACGCGAGACCGCATCGTACTCACATGAACCGGCTATCATTTGGAATTGCTGAAGGAATTAAGCCCTGCGAAGCGTCATGACTAAAGGATAATTACGCAGTGATAAACGCGCAGTGGATAGTTTACTGATGTATAATTACAATAGATGACAATTATTATTGATTCGGAACCGAAACAGGCTGGCAAAACGTCCAAGGTCAAAGGCCCCATCCGGTGCCACAAATGCCAATTGATGTGTCGCGATGCCACGCATTATCTCGCCCACAAGTGTGAACCGAGGCCCTCTCCCGATTGCTCGGCTTTCCCTTCGCTGGCATCCGGCGGGTCCCGATAGCCCCTCAGCGGTTAGTTTTTTCGGCGATTCGCAGAATAGGAAGTATCGAATGGATTACGAGGCTGGTCAGTACGTCGTGTCATTTCAAGCGCAGCCTTTTCGCAAGGGCAGGCGCTACCACTGGATGATTTGCCAGGAGCACAACCCCGATGAATTAGTGTCATGGGGCCACGCCCTGACGCAGGAATTGGCTGAATCGGCGGCACGGGACGAAGTAAAAGACTTGTCTTCTGGGCTAAGTCACGGCGGGCAAGTGGCCAGTATAAGTTATTCGGGCATCCACCGTTGTTGACTTGGCGCTCCCGAACAGAAGCCGCCTGGAGCATTACCGCTGGGCAAGGAAGTCAACGCACACCAGCGCCCCTCTGCCTTCGCGTGCACTTGGACGTCGAGCGAAATTGTATCTGAGTACGAGGCGTGTTACAGAGGTCCACTGCCAGGCAGCGGGATCACATAAGGTCCTTCGGGGATAACGGCAATACGGCGATCATTCCGTGCCTTCACACTCTCCAAGACGCGCGCCGATGGCGATTTGATTATGGTGACTCCTGTAAGCGCCTGTTGGTCTCTGGTTAGCCCGTCAGTATAGAGAAAAATATTGGCCTTCTTCATGGCCTTGACCTGCATCTCCGTCTGCCATTCATCAACAGCCGCGTACTTTTTCTCAATGATTCCACGGAGAAACCTTTCAGGCCCTTGGTCGGTCAGACACACCTGCGCGTCCGCATACTCGGGCGATCCGATTCCCTCGGAGCACGCGGAAACAATGATGAGGTCGCCGCCCGGCTCAAGGATGTCGATGGCGCCCACCATGCCTTTAACTGTCTGGTAATAAGTCTTATCCAGCGGATAACCCGCGGAGCTGGTCACAATGGTCTTGAATTTTTTGTCCAGGCGGACCTCTGCATAGGGCCGCACGAATGAGACCGCTTGCAGGTGACTCGATTCGATTTCGCCGAAATTGACGAAAGATATCCGGCGGTCCTCATCGATGACCGTGTTGACAGCCAGGCATCTCCCGACCATTCGCACGATCTCGATCTGGGCAGCGTGCAAAGGATTGCCTTCGATAACACAGTTTGCGGCGCAGCTATGCTCCAGGATCCGCGCACAGTGGAACGTGCGGATCGTCTTTTCATGGGCGACGCCCGGGGCGACAATCTTTCTTCCGCCGGAGTAACCGGCCATGAAATGAGGTTCCACCAGGCCGACGACGATGCGAAGATCAGCCTGGAGAAATCGGCGGTCGATCCTGGCCTCTATGCCACCGGATGTAGTCCCGATGTATTCGTGATCCTCATCCCGCCGGGCATAATGGTTGGCCACGGTCACGGTGTCGAGAACCCAATCGTTTCCAACCAGTTCACGAAGCTCAGCTCCTTCGTTCGGCCTGTGGAGACCGGTTGCAACGAGAATCGTGATCGAACCGGGGGCTATTCCAGCCTGGATCAGTTCTTTAACCAGTGGAGTCAGGATAAGGCCATTGGGCACAGGCCGGGTAATGTCGCAGATGAGAATGCAACAACTGCGGCAGCCTTTTGCCTCATCGCGGAGCGTTTTGGCGTTCACTGGATTCGCAAAGGCGGCCCTGATAGCCCCGTCAGGGTCTTGGAGGACGGGCATCGCCTTCTTCTTAATCAGCGTAACGTCGATATCCCCGGGAAGATCAAGAGACAGTCCGGTTTTGCCATACATCATATTGAAATTCATGTCTGATCCTCCGTTCACATACCGAGGTACGCCTCTCGAACCATGTCGCTCTTCAGCAATTCCTGTCCTTTCCCCTCCAAGACGATGCGGCCGGTTTGAAGCACATAGGCACGGCTGGAAACATCGAGGGCCTCGAAGACATTTTGCTCAACAAGCAAAACCGTCACGCCGCGGGAGTTGATGTCCTTGACGATAGCGAAAATCTCCGAAACCAGTTTTGGCGACAACCCCAGCGAAGGCTCATCCAGTATCAGGAGCGAGGGGTTCGACATGAGTCCGCGACCGATGGCCAGTTGCTGCTGCTCTCCACCGCTAAAAGTCTCGGAACGCTGCCCCTGGCGTTCCTTTAATATGGGGAACAGATCGAAAACGCTTTGCAGATACTTTTCGACATCTGCCTTGGACCGGACGGCATAAGCCCCCAACAGGAGATTGTCCAGAACAGACAACCGGCCGAAGAGCCGCCTACCTTCAGGAACCATCGAGATGCCAGTCTTCACGATATCAAAAGGTGGAGTCTTTTGAATCGGAGAATTCTTGAACAGAATTTCCCCGCTCCAGGGATGGAGAAGACCGGCAATGGTTTTAACGATGGTGGATTTTCCGGCGCCGTTGGAGCCGATGAGGCTGACTATTTCTCCTTCGTCGATCCTGAAAGAAATATCCTGAACAGCCGGGAGCCCTTTGTAGCCCACGGAAACATTATTCAAGGTGAGCACTGTACTTTTCCCCCAGATAGGCTTGAATGACTTCCCGGCTCGAGCACACTTCCTTCGGCGTACCTTCCATGATCTTTTTGCCGCTGTTCAGGACAACTACACGGTCAGATATCTGCATGACAGCCTCCATCACGTGCTCGACTATGACCAGTGTCATCCCTTCATTTCTTATCTTCCGGATTAGGTCGAGGATCTCCCGCAATTCGACTTTGGTGAGCCCGGCCATGGCTTCGTCCAGCATGAGCAATCGAGGCTGAGTGGCAAGCGCCATCGAGACCTCCAACCGCTTCTTATCGGCAATGGTCAGCTCCGTCGCAAGAAAACCCTTCTTTTCATAAAGACCCGCAAATTTCAGTATCTCAGCGGCTTTTTCCATGGCCGGTTGGATCCGGCGATAACGCAACAACGCACCCGTCGCAACGTTTTCGAGGACCGTCATGTCACTGATCACTTCGACAATTTGAAAGGTGCGCGCGATACCAAGCTTGCAGACCTTGTCGGGCCGCATGCCCGTTATGTTCTTGCCGAAAAAAGAAACCTTGCCGCCGTCAGGCTTGTAGAAGCCGGTTATGCAACTAAACAGGGTTGATTTTCCCGCTCCGTTGGGGCCGATAACGCTGACGATTTCCCCTTCCTCCACGGAGAAGTGGACATCGTTGTTTGCAGCCAGACCCCCAAATCGCTTGGACAACCCGGCGACTTCCAAACAAATTGCCTTATTCATTTCAGTTTCCCGAGATTCTCCGGAACCCCTTTGAAGCTGTTAGTCGACCCGGTGCCGCTGCTTCCCGGCGACTCGCTTGTTCTCTGCCGGAAAATGAGCCCTCGCGCATTATGGGCGCGCAGCGAGAGCCGTGTCCTTCTCCGACGGAACAGAGTTCCTCTTCTTCCGGCCCATTCTGGACAAAAGTTTCCAAACCCCTTCGGGGTAGTACATGGAGATTATCATGATCAAGAAGCCATAGATCAGCATGTCCACGCCCGTTCCCTTGTGTCCGAGGGCGATGCGCGTGTACTCCGATGCGGGTACCAGGATGGCCGCGCCGATCACCGGCCCCAGCACACTGCCCGCCCCGCCCAGCATCGAGATGAGAACAATCTGGACAGAGATTGCGAGAAGCATGACGCTGTCGGGATCGATGTAGAGAATGTATTGTGCGTAGAACGTGCCTGCCATGGCGCTCAGGCAGGCGCTGATCATGATCGCCATGAGACGGTACTTGACGACATTCACGCCCATGACTTCCGCGACTCTATGACTCTCCTTGATCGCTCGGAAATAGTAGCCCATCTTTGAAGTGGCGACGAAATAACACACCACCACAGACAACAGCAAAAACCCGAGCATGATGTAGTAATAGGGCAGCTTCGAAGAGTTGAACAGAAAATGGGAGAAGGACGGATCATCCATCGGCAAAGAAAGCCCTTCCGCCGCTCCCACTGCTTTCCAGTTGTTGAAGACGATTCGGACGATCTCCGCAAAGGCGATGGTCGCGATTGAAAAGTAGTGGCCTCTCAGGTTGGAACACGGATACCCGATCGCCGCCGCCACCAGAGCCGCGACGCAGCCGGCGACGACAAGTCCGATCCATGGGTTGACACCGTGGGCGGTCAACAAATAAGAAGAGGTATATGCGCCGATACCGAAGAAAGCCACCTGCCCGAAGGAATACATGCCGGCATAGCCGCCAATGATGTTCCACGCCGTTCCCAGCATGCCGAACATGAACACCAGGATGACGACGTGCAAATGGACGGGCTTGTTAACCAACAAGGGAAAGACAATAAGCAGCAGGAGAACGCAAACTCCCACAATCATCTGTCGAGTCGTGAAATTACGCATTCTCTACCACCCCAGGAGCCCCTTCGGACGTATCCAGATTGTGATCAGATAGATCGAGAAGACAATGGCGTACTTGTATGACGGGTCAAAAAAGAAACCGCCTAACGTCTGCGCCAGCCCTACCAGGATTCCGGCGATCATTGCTCCCTCAACGCTGCCGAACCCACCGAGGGCTACCACACAAAAGGCGATTGTGCCGAACAGACCTCCCACTTGGGGGTAAATGTAATAGTAAGTGGACAAAAAAGCCCCCGCAACGCCGACGAGGGCCGAGCCGAGTCCAAAAGAAAGCGCGTTGATGCGATCGGTATTGATCCCCATGAGAAGGGCTGCATCGCGGTCCATCTCGGTCGCCAGAATCGCCTTGCCGGCGCTCGTCTTCTTCAGGAAAACCAACACGCACGCGGAAGCGATTACGCTCCCGATGGAAGCCGCGACCTTCGGAATACTGAGATCAAGCCCGCCGATATGCCAGGTTCCCTGCAGTATGGTGGGCGGCAAAAGCCTGAAATCCGGAGTCCAAAAGTAAACAGCCAAGTTAGAGATAAAGATACTCACTCCGAAGGTCACGACCATCTGGGCCAGGATCGGACCCTTCATTACCTTGCGCACAATGAAGCGGTAGATCAGCAGGCCGAAGATGAACATTCCCACAAAACATATAGGAATCGAAAAGATGGGATCGATGCCGAACAGCGTGAAGAGCCAGAAAGAGCCGAACATGCCGAGCATCAGAAAATCGCCATGGGCAAAATTCACAATGTTCATGACGCCCCAGATCAGCGTCAGGCCGATGGCGACCAGCGAATACACCAAGCCGATTAATAAGCCATCGGCTAGTTGCTGCATCAATTGATCAGGCACGGATCCCCTCCAACTCCGTTACTTTCTTCCCTGCCACGCCGGGAACGGCCAGACGAACGGCTTGGAAGCGGCCTCGAACGGCCAGACCGTTACATATTGCTGATTGAGTACCTGCACCAGCGTTCCCTTTGCGTAGATGTTCTGGTGCGTTTTCGGGTCGAACTTGATGCCCTGCCACGGGTTGATCAACTGGTTGCCCGGAATGTTGGTTTCGTTCAGGGCCTTCAAGATGGCATCGGGATTGGTCGACTTCGCCCGGTTGATCGCGTCGGCTAAGATAAACGGCGCCATGAAGCTGCGGGCGGCGTTTTCGCTCATATCGTGTCCATACTTCTGCTTGTAGAGCGCGTTGACTTTGGCCACCAGCGGCTTGCTCTTGGCTAGATCGGTGGCGAAGGTCGAGCGGACGAAAATGTAGTTGCCGTCGGCTTTCACCGCCGGCAGGTAGCCCGGCTCGATGTAGCCCGCCATCGTGATAATGCCTTTGGGCTGGAAGCCCTTTTCCTTGAAGGTCTTGGTGAAGAGGATGGCATCGGTGATATAGGAGGCGTGCAGCAGCACGTCCGGTTTGGCCGCGATGAGCTTGCTTACCTCGCTGCTCACGTCGGTCGCACTGCTCGGATATGAAACATCGGCGACGACCTTATACCCCATTTGCTCCGCGTATTTCCTGTAGGCCTTGCCTGCCTGAGAGCCGAATTCGGTATTCTCGTAAAGCAGAGCAACGGTCTGAACTTTCTGGCCGGTTTTCTTCTCCAAGTCCTTCAAGAAGGAGAATGGGTCCTTCGCCATGATGTCGTCGTGGGGGCTGACCCGATAGAAATACTTGAAGCCCCTTTCCGTCAGGGTCGGGGAGGAAGCATCCGAACACA
>JBEKQP010000265.1:0-6434 GCA_049519595.1 Candidatus Korobacteraceae bacterium
CCATGGTTCTGGACGGTGCCACAAAAATGTTAATGATTCGCCCGGCCTCCGAGAGTGCAGGGAGGTCTTCAACGACGGGAACAGCTGGCGTACTCATGTGTGCTCCGGAATAACCGCAGCCTGGAATCACTGGCCGTTCGGAGCTGCGGGTCAGGCAGACGGCTAACAGCAACATCTGGTGCAGATTCCGAGTCAGTGTATCCGGCACGATCGTCGCCGGGCTGAAAGCCCGGCTACTTTACCGCGCACACCTTCCGCGAATCCTGTCTAGAATTGCATGGGCGGATTTTACCAGAGCCGGACCAAGCTGGGCTGTTTGGGCAGGGCAAAGTTTGCAACCTGCAAAAAAAGGCCCCCGGGACATACTGCTCAGGGAGGCCCTTCTTCCGCGGCAAACTTGTTCTTCCTCGGCAAAGCGCATCAGCGGCTATACCGGAACTCTGAATCTTCCTGTCTCAGGCGGCGCGTCTAACCTCGACCGTAATCGACTCAGACGCCTCGACTGGTTTCGGAGTTGCCCGATTGCGTCTTCGCATGAGCAGAATCAGCGCGCACAGGCACGCCCAAATTTTGGGATCCGGAACGGTTGCGGCAAGGAAGCTCGCCCGCGCTGCTCGCGCCGTTTCCGCGGGCCCGAAATTTCTCAGGAAAAAGCTGGCGGGCCGCGAAAAGCCAGAGGACTCCGTTTCCGGCCCGTCCCAGCCCGCACGTGCGGGTTCGAACCGTTGCTGTTCAGAGTGCGGCTTCGAGAGCAGTTTCTCAAGATCGGGCTGAATGGGAGTAGCCGCAGCGGCAGCAGCCAAGACAAAAACCAGCATCGAAGCTGGAAACCAATGCCGCAGAAATACCTTCACTCTCGCTTGGATGCAAAATTGCTCAACAAAAGGTTCACCGGGGCGATAGCGGAATTTCACACTTATCTAAGGGGGGAAGCTACGCCCGTCGGGGGCAGGCCCCTCAGCAAAGGCGAAAGCGGTCGTACCTGAGTGCGGGGGTGGCCCGCAGCATGCTAATATTTCTACAGTGACTCGCGAGTGACCTTTTGATCGAACTAGCCCCGTCTATCCTGTCGGCTGATTTTGCGCGGTTGGCCGAGCAGGTACACCCCGCAATTGAAGGGGGTGCGACCGTCCTGCACGTGGACGTGATGGACGGTCACTTTGTGCCGAACCTCACCCTGGGGCCCGCGATTGTGGCGGCCTTACGCAAAGAGGTCGCAGTTCCGCTCGATTGTCATTTGATGATCGAGAACCCGGACGAATTCATTCCGGGGTTTATCGAAGCTGGAGCGAACTGGATATCTGTGCACCAGGAGACGTGTGTTCATCTACACCGCACGCTTGAGCACATCAAGTCTCACGGGGCGCGAGCTGGGGTGGTGGTGAATCCGGCCACACCGGTTGCGACTCTCGAAGCTGTACTGTACATGGTCGATTACGTGTTGATCATGTCGGTAGACCCCGGCTTTGGTGGTCAGAAGTTCATTCCGTACTCCCTGGAGAAGATCCGCAAACTGGCCATGATGCGGGCGGCACACGGATACCATTTCCGGATCGAGGTGGATGGCGGAATGGCGTTGGATACGATCGCTGACGCGGTTCGTGCCGGAGCGGAAGTGCTGGTTGCGGGTAGTGCTGTTTTTGGACACGGCGATATTCGCCAAAACGTCGAACGGTTGTTGCAAACGGCCCGGCAAGCCACAGTTCAACGCGTGTAAGCTTACGGCTTGTCTTGAGCGCAGCCGCACGCAGTTTTAGAGGTGTAGGGGATGTTCCGTCGCATAGTCTTGGTTATCACCATTGGATCGCTGCTATTGCTTGGGATTGCGTGCAAACATAATAAAAAACCCAGCAATCCGTTGGCCCAGATCGATTCGAAGCAACCCGACACGGTGTTGTTTGCCAAAGCCGTGGAGGCGACGAGCCATGGCAAGTACGAAACTGCGCGTCTCAACCTGCAAACCTTGATCAATGCGTATCCGGATTCGGAGTACGTCGCCAGGGCCAAGCTGGCGATCGGCGACTCATGGCTGAAACAAGGCGGAGCGGCCGGACTAACGCAGGCCGAGAGTGAGTACAAGGATTTCATTACCTTTTTCCCGAACATGCCGGAAGCGGCCGAAGCGCAAATGAAGATTGCCGACATTCACTTCAAGCAGATCGGGAAGCCGGATCGGGACTTTGACCACACTAAACACGCCGAGGAAGAGTACCGGCAACTGCTACTGCAGTATCCCGACTCGAAGCTGGCCGAAACGGCACGGATCAAACTGCTGCAAGTGCAGGAAATCCTTGCTGAGCGCGAATACCGTATAGGGCATTTTTACTACATGCGCGAGAGTTGGCCGGCGGCCATGGCGCGGCTTAAGACCCTGACCGATACGTATCCTCTTTTCAGCAAAGCCGATGATGCACTATTTATCCTGGGCGACGCCTACGAGCGACAGGTGCAAAAGCTGCGCGTAGCGAAGTTGCCGAAGGAGAGCGAAGACGCGAAAAACAAGCTGATCGGTCAGTATATGGACGCCGCTGCCGTGGCTTATTCCCGTATCATCACGCGCTATCCCGTGACGCCGCGCGCGTCGGATGCGGCAAAGCGGTTGGCAGCAATCGGCCGTCCGGTTCCCAAGCCGACCCAGGATGCAATCGACTTGAACCGCCGTGAGCAGGCAAGCCGCGGCGAACTGCGGCGCACGGGCAAAGTGTTGTTGGCCGTGCACAAGCGTCCGGATTATTCGCCTGCCACCAAGGTCGGCGCACCCACGCTTGTGGACCCGCGACCGACGGATGCGGCACAGATTGTGCGCTACGCTAATGATTTAGTCCAGGCCCCGCGACAGGCAAAGCAAGCGAGCGATGCGGTGACGGTCGGTGCCGTCACGGGCGCTAACGTCGCGAATTCGCCGATGCCGCGTTCCTCGCAACCGGCCCAGACGCAATCGACGGATGCACCCGCGCCCGCGCCGCCGCAAACGAACGAGGCGAATGCTTCCGACCCCGCGGCAGCCGGCAATCAGTCTCAGAACGATTCGTCCAGTAAGCCGAACAAGAGCGGACTACGGAAGCTGATGCCTTTCTAGACTGGTATCGAAGGTGCGTCCCGAAACGCAGCCGGGCATTCGTGGCCCGCAGCAGGGCCACAGCGATTTCGCGGGTTTTGCTTGGCGTGGAGCCTGGCGGGCCACCCCCACGGTAGGACGTGTACTCAGGTAATCTCAGTAGATCAACGCATTGACGTGAGTCGCAGAAAGCAGTAACTTCTCCGCTGAGCCAAGGAAAAAGGAAAAACCGTGCCTCTGAACATTCTGCTTGCCGATGACAGTATGACAGCCCAAAACATGGCAAAAAAGATTTTGTCCGAGGCTGGGTATGAGGTCACCACGGTAAGTAACGGCGCAGCCGCGCTGAAGAAGATTGCCGAAAAGACGCCAGACTTGGTGATCCTCGATATCTACATGCCGGGCTACACCGGCCTGGAGGTATGCGAACGGGTCAAACGTGCCGCAACAACCGCCAACATGCCGGTTCTGCTGTCGGTGGGTAAGCTGGAGCCTTATCGCGAGCAGGATGCCACGGACGTGCGGGCGGATGGCGTCATCGTCAAACCATTTGAGGCCACCGAGTTGGTCACAATTGTGACCAACGTTATCCTCGGCGCCTCCGGTGCCACAATGGACGCGGCCACAAGGCTGCCAACCCCGCCAGCTGCAATTCAGCCGGTCGCAATTCAGGCAAGTCCGGCGGCGGAGCCGGAACTGCTGCCTGCCCTGGGTTCAGGGATTTACGAGGTCGCGGCGCCAAACCTGGAGTCTCAAGTCCAAGATGTCGGTCCGGCGCTCACACACAGCCCTGACACGATCTCAAATAGAGACTATCCAGGCACTTTATTGTCGCTGGAAGAAGAGAAACTGCCGGTGATGGCGGTCCCGACTGCTGCGGCAGCCGCAGCAGCCACACCGGATTATTTAGCTACATTTGGGCCTCGGACAGAGGAAGCAAACCCTTCAGAGGAAGCAAACTCTTCTATGCCTTTCATGATCGATGAACTGCTGAAGGCCGACGAAAAGGCGCCGGCGGAGGATACAGTTCGTCGTTTTTCCGGCCCTGAGCTTGAAGTTTCTCCGGTTGAGCGCGCCACGGAAAACATTGAGATTATCGATATCCCTGCGCCAGAGCCGACTGTCGATGCGCAAGTCAGCGAAGAGGCTATTCCATCGCATGTGGCCGCGCCCGCAGAAGCAACCGTGGGCGGCAATGACATCCCGGCAGAGGAGTTGACCGCAATTGAAGTCGAGGCGTTCATGCTGGAGCATGCAGCGGGAGTCGGGTTGTCGCCGGCGCCAGCCATGGAGGTCACCTTCGACGGTGAGGCGGACGCTCAGGAAGGTGCCAGCGCGATTACGGCGAAGCCAAATGTTTCTGACCCCACCGGCTCTGACGAACCTGTGCCGGCCGCGAACGCAATGCAAGCGCTTCCGTTGGAAGATCGGGCCGGCTTTAGAATTGCGGACGACGAAAAATCAGTTTTTGAAATCGAAGACGAGCCCTTTTTTGCCGTGGACTTAACGGATGTGATGGCGGCCGCGCCCATCGTCGAAGATTACGCGGTGGAGCTTCACCCCATAAAGCCACTTGTTCCCGCCGATATTGAGGCGCAGGCGGTGGCAGAACCCGCGCTCGAGTCGGCGCCAGCGAAGGTTCCGGAAGTCTTGGCGGAAGTTCCCGTTGCACAAGTACAAGATTCCCCCGCGCAAGTTCCGGTGGCGCAAGAGCCTGAGCCGGAACCCGCCCCAGTGCCGTTGCCTGCGGCGATGGCAAGTGCGGCTGAGCCGGCGACTGCCACAGCCGCCGAGGATTTTATGTTTTCGGTTCCAATGCTGGAGGCTACGGCGGCGATGAGTGCGCCCGAATTGCCTGATCCCGACTCCCGGCCTGTTTCGGAATCCACTGGTTCATCCATACTCGGTGCGCCCGAGCACGCCGCCGAAGCCGCCCGTCCGGCTGCGCTCGATGAAGCGGCAATTGCCGGAGCGGTGCAACGCGTCATGGACCGTTTCAAGCCGCAGATCGTTGCGGAAATCGTTCGTGAGCTGGCCAAGCGCAAGCAATAACCGCGCGCTCTTTCGTCCAGCGCGTTACGGCCCGTGGCATTTCCAGGCGCGACTTCAGAATCTATGGTTTGACCGGCTGTCAGCGGCTCCGATAACATCGAAGTTTACCTTTCAGGGATTCTTCGAAACCGATGCCGCACGAATTGCCTAAGGCTTACGACCCCAGTTTGATTGAGACGCGTTGGGCCGAATACTGGACCGACGAGAAGCTCTTCCACGCAGAGATTCCCGAACTAATCCCGCCAGAGCAGAACGTGTTCACCTTGCTGTTGCCCCCGCCGAACGTTACCGGCAGGCTGCACATGGGCCACATGCTCAACCACACGGAGATGGACATCATCGCGCGGTGGCATCGCATGCGCGGGTTTCTGACAATGTGGCTGCCGGGCACCGATCATGCCGGAATTGCGACTCAAATGATGGTCGAACGGCAGTTGGCGTCGGAGGGAAAGAACCGGCGCGCGCTGGGCCGCGAAGCTTTCATCGAGCGCGTCTGGCAGTGGAAGCGGCACTACGGCGGCTCGATCGTGGAGCAGATGAAGCGGATTGGCGACTCCGTCGACTGGGGCCGCGAATACTTCACCATGGACGACAATCTTTCGCGTGCGGTGCGCGAAGCGTTCGTCCGCCTCTATGAAGAGGGGCTGCTCTACCGGGGCAACTACATCGTGAACTGGTGTCCACGGTGCGCGACTGCTATCTCCGACCTGGAAGTCGTGCACGAGGAGACGCACGGCAAACTTTACGATCTCAAGTATCCGGTCATCGGATCTTCGGATTTCATTGTCGTCTCGACCACCCGTCCGGAAACCATGCTGGGTGACACGGCGGTTGCGGTCAATCCGAACGACGAGCGCTACCGGCATTTTCATCAGGCCAAGATCCTGCTGCCACTGATGAACCGCGAGATTCCCGTCATCCTGGACGAGTTGGCTAATCCCGAATTCGGAACCGGCGCAGTGAAGGTCACCCCGGCGCACGATCCCAACGACTTCCAGGCTGGACTGCGCCATGACCTGCCGCAGATCACCGTGATCGACGAGACCGGCAAAATGAACGAGCAGGCCGGGCCGTATGCGGGACTGGATCGCTTTGAGGCGCGCGAACGTGTGCTGCACGACCTGGAAAGACAGGGATTGCTGGTTGGCATCAAGGATCATATCCTCGCGATCGGCAAATGCGATCGCTGCAAAACCATCGTGGAGCCGCGTCTCTCGACGCAGTGGTTCGTGGCCGTGAACCGCAAGGCGAAGGATGGCAGCCCGAGCCTGGCCGAGCGGGCCATTCAGGTGGCTGAGGACGGGCGGATACGCTTTATCCCCGA
>JBEKQP010000266.1:0-6432 GCA_049519595.1 Candidatus Korobacteraceae bacterium
TGTCCTCGAGTACTCCCGCTCCGGCGGCCACGCGAACTTTATCTCCATCACCGTAAACGGAAACAAACACTACGTGAACCGCTCATTCTCGCCCTTGAAGCAAAAGGACTCCGACTCCGTCGGCATCCATTTCCAGCTCGACGGCGATGCCAGCCAGAATGACTATAAGGTCTGGGCAGATTGCATCACCCTGACCTACTGGTAGCGCATGCACCCCGGCGGCGGCCACTTTCGCCGTCGTCGGGGATGGCGCTGAAAAGGTACATGACCTCCCGATTCGTACCTTAAACAAATCTCCCGGCTTCTCTAGGTGTTCCACCTATTCATCCAGAGTTGATGCTTGCGTATTCTCTCGGTAGTAAGGCAGACCTTAGCCCTTACTTACTACTGAGAGGTGCTTATGCATCGTTGTTTCTCGCCAACCCGCGGCGGAATGCTCCTCATGGCAGCTTTGATCGTTGCCTTAGGTTCCAGCACAATTATGTCGGCGCAGGCCACCATACCCGCCAATGCGACCGTTTACAAAAATATCCAAGAGATGAGCAGCTGGACCACTTGCACATCTTCCTGCAGCGGCGGCAACGGGACCGCCATTTTCAGCATGACTCAAAAGCAGGCTTCGCCCGCGCTGGATGGCAACTCGACCCTGTTCAGCTACGATGGAGGTCCGGCATTCTCCCATATCTTGTGGTCCAAGCACCTGTCGAGCAACGGCAGCGCCGCCAATTTCGTCCTCGACTTCGACTACTACATTGATCGACCGGCCAATGCGCAGGGATTGGAGTTCGCGGCCAACCAGCAGCTACCTGGCCAGTGGTATAAATTCTCCACCCAATGCAGTTTTGCCGATGCGAAGTGGCGCGTATGGGACTCGGCAAACCAGGATTGGGTCGCTACCTCCGCGCCTTGCACGCGGCCGCCGGCTAACACCTGGCAACATTTGACGCTCCAGTATGAGCGGGCCAACTCAAAGGCGGTTTTCGTAGCCATCACCGTAAACGGGCACAAGTACCCCATCAATCAGAGCTTCAAGCCGCAGGTGCATTCCGGCTCCACTTCTGTTGGAGTTCATTTTGAAATGGATGGCGACAAGACGGCACAGCCCTACAACGTCTGGATCGACGAGATGGCACTGAGTATCTGGTAGAAGCCTGGCAGTCTTACACCACGGAGATCAGCGGTTTGCGTGCCGGCAAAACCTCGCCGATGCAGCGTGCATCGAGCTGGCACTCACGGAGCTGGGCAACTAACTCATCGGCCTCTGCGGCGGCTACGGCGATCAGCAGACCGCCAGCCGTCTGCGGGTCGAAGAGAATCGTGCGCAGCTCCTCGGGCACTGCCGTCGCGTATTCGACCACGCATTCGGCAAAGTCGCGGTTGGCCTTGAGTCCTCCCGGGATCATGCCGGCGCGAACGCATTCCAACGCTCCGCTGAGCAGCGGCAACTCCGAGACGCGGATTGCCAAGGCAACGTTACTGGCCAGTGCCAGCTCGCGTGCATGCCCGATCAGCCCGAAGCCGGTGACATCCGTCATGCCGTGTACCGCATGCGGCAGTGCGACCTCGGCGGCGCTGCGGTTCAGGGTGGTCATCGAGCGGGTGGCGGCCTCAATCCATTCCGGCGCCGCCTTGCCGCGCTTGATCGCCGTAGAGATAACCCCCGTACCAAGCGGCTTGGTAAGCAGCAAGGCGTCTCCTGGCTTCGCGCCTCCGTTGGTAAGCACGCGGCGGGGATGAACGGTGCCCGTAACCGCGTAGCCAAACTTGATTTCAGGGTCGCGAATGCTGTGGCCGCCAATGATCGTGCAACCCGCCTCCATCATCTTGCTGAGGCCACCGGCAAGAATCTGCTCGAGAATGCCGATGTCAGCCTTCTCCGGAAAGCACACCAGAGCCAGCGCCGAAAGCGGCCGGCCGCCCATGGCATAGATATCGCTTAGCGCGTTGGTCGCCGCAATCTGCCCGAAGGTATAGGGATCATCAACAATAGGGGTGAAAAAATCGACCGTCTGGACGAGCGCCAACTCGGGCGTGAGTTGGTACACGCCGGCGTCGTCGGCTTTATCAAAGCCAACCAGCACATTCGGATCATTCTGCCGGGCTAATTTCCCAAGCACCGAGTCCAGCACCGCCGGACTTAGCTTGCTTGCTCAACCCGCAGCCGTGACCGTCTCCGTCAGCCGGATTGTCGTCGTTGCTTCCATCCTGAACATTGTAACGGGTGTGGCTATTCTGAGCGACTGGAGAGAGCAGAATACTGCTAATCACAACTTGCGCCGCGATACTGGCGGTAGTCGACGCCTTGCATTTCGATGATGCGGCACATCTCATGCAGCCTTGAGCGCATACGCTCACCAATACGATCGCCAAGCGTCTCCTCGCGATTAGCCCGTGCAGCCGCGCGGTAGCTGCCTGAGCGTTCGCCTTCGACGCTACCTCCCGGAGGCTGATTACGGTAGTTGGTGGTGATGATCGTAGTGCGTCTTTCGTTATAGCGCGTATTCAAAATGTGGCTGACCATGTCCTCCACCCATTCGGTGCTGCGGGCGGCTGCAAGCTCATCGAGCACCAACACCTCACTCTGCAAGACCGGACGCAGCACTTCGAACTCGGTGGTTTGGACGGAGGCGTTATAAGAGTTTTGGATCTCCTTGAGCAGTTCGCGATAGTCGTAGAAAAGGCACGGAATGCCTTTTTCGAGAATCAGTTCACGGATAATGCCGACAGCTAGATGGGTTTTGCCAACGCCAATCGGACCGATCAGCAGCAGCCCCTTTTTCTCCAGCGGATACTCGGTAACAAAGCCGCAGGCTTTGCGATGGGCCGAAGCCAGCGATTTAAAAGGTCCTTCGTGATCGAAGTTTGAAAGCTCGCAGTGCTTGTAACGCTCAGGGATACGCGCTTGCTCGAATAACCGTGAACCACGACAGCGAAGTTGGCAATCACAAGTCGTTGCCTTCTCAACAGTGCGGCCATGATGATCCTCCACACGGATCATCTTGAAACCTGTTCCTCCGCAGATGGCGCAGATCTGCGAAGGCGGATTCGAAAAGGCCTCTTCTCTGGAGTGCATACAGGAACTCTGAATCATTCGGCTCAACTGCGCAACAGCAATACGATGCCCTCCTGTGAGTAAGCTGTTGGAATTCGAGCTAACTTGTGGATACAAGTGGATACCCAAGGAGGGGTCTTGTCTTTGTGAACGCAAGAGCACTTTATGCCAAAAAGGCGGTGGGATGTTTCTTACTGATATTACGAATTAAATAGATACATAAAAATAGTAGTAATAGGAGGCACTGTGGGAAAGTGGAAAACTTGCAAGAGGTGGCATGATCATTGATTGGGATGTGCTCCAAGTGGTCGAAAAGGTGAACCGGTTGAGTGCGTGCTCTGTGGGTGTTTTGGTCCGATGTCAAAGTACGAGCATGTTCTTCCACCGTTTGCACATGTGTTCCAGAAGCTGTTCCGAGAAAAAGGGGTGCGAAGGTGGAAATCTTTTCTAAGTTTATGAATCGCAAGCCCCCGAGTTCGGTGACTGTGGTGGGCAGGCTGTTTAAATCCGCCTGATGCCTCAATATTTCTTGCGTTGCAGCAACCGGTCTCTGCCCGGCGGCGTCTAATGGCAGGCAGGGGAAACGGGGTTGCTGGATGCGCCTCGCATCACTTGCCTTACGACTGGCTCTGAAAACCAGCAGACCAGCTTCTGTGGAACTTCGGACGCATACCAGCTCTGGGGTTCGGTAAGACCTAGGTGTCAAAGCTAAGTACAAACAGCCGTCGCTCAGCGGCGGCTGAGATTCCTCATTCCCTCAGAAAGAGAACATAGGGCTTGTCCGCTACCAGCCGAATCGCTCCCAAACAGCAAAACGGTTATGCGGCCAAGTTCTAGCCTTTTGCAGCTTCATGAGCACGAGGTTTGGTTCCGCAGCCGCGCGGCTGGCGCGTAGAAAGGATATTGCAGTGAAGAAGAGACAGTACGACATCACGGAAACCTGGAAGACCGATCCGCGCTGGAAGGGAATCGAGCGTCCGTATACGGCGCAAGATGTTGATCGCTTGCGCGGAACGATTCATGTCGAGCACACGCTGGCACGTCTGGGAGCCGAACGGCTCTGGCAGATGATGCACGAAGATGACTATGTCGCCGCGCTTGGCGCTATGACTGGTAATCAGGCGATTGAGATGGTGCAAGCCGGATTGAAGGCGATCTACGTAAGCGGCTGGCAAGTGGCGGGAGACGCGAATACGGCAGGGCAGGTGTATCCCGACCAAAGCCTTTACCCGGTGGACAGCGTACCAGCCATGGTGCGCCGAATTAATAATGCATTGCTACGGGCCGACCAGATTCATCACTCCGAGGGAAAGAACGGCACCAACTGGGTTGTTCCGTTGGTGGCCGATGCCGAAGCAGGTTTCGGGGGCACGCTCAATGCCTTTGAGCTGATGAAGGCTATGATCGAGGCGGGCGCCGCCGGTGTTCATTTCGAAGATCAGCTTTCTTCGGCCAAGAAGTGTGGGCACCTGGGTGGCAAAGTGCTGGTACCGACCATGGAGGCCGTCCAGAAGCTGGTGGCGGCCCGGTTGGCTGCCGATGTCATGGGAGTGCCGGCGATTGTGCTGGCGCGTACCGATGCCAATGCCGCGACCTTGATCACCACCGATGTCGACCCGCGCGACCAGCAGTTCCTGACCGGTGAACCACGGACGCATGAAGGGTTTTACCGCATCCGCAGCGGACTAAATTCGGCCATCGCACGCGGCCTTGCCTACGCTCCCTATGCCGACCTGATCTGGTGCGAAACCTCGGAACCGAGCTTGGAGGAAGCGCGGCGCTTTGCCGATGCGATCCACGCCGAGTTCCCCGGCAAAATGCTGTCTTACAACTGTTCGCCTTCGTTCAACTGGAAGAAGAAGCTTGACGATGCCACCATCGCGAAGTTCCAGCGCGAGCTGGCCGCCATGGGCTACAAGTTCCAGTTCATTACCTTGGCCGGATTCCACGCCCTGAACCTGAGTATGTTTGAGTTGGCTCGTGGCTACAAGGAAAGCGGCATGACAGCCTATTCGCGGCTCCAGGAAAAGGAATTCAGCCGTGAGAAGCACTACGGCTATGCCGCCGCCAAGCATCAGCGGTTCGTGGGTACCGGCTACTTTGACGAGGTGACCCAGGTGATCGCCGGCGGAAGTGCCTCGACGACCGCGCTCAAGGGTTCGACCGAAGAAGAGCAATTCATGCACAACGGCTTCCATGAGCGTGAGATCAGGGGTATTGGTAATCCCGCCTGTGCGCCTGTGCTCGGTGAATGCGCGGTGATGGACGGGCACCAGGATATAGTGCAGTTGAAGTCAAAAAAGGATCCGGAAGCTGCAGCGTAACCCAGCTTGGACCCCCAACCGCCCGGCAGACGCCTCTCCGACGTCTGCCGGGAAGCCCGCCCTGCAATGCTTTATTAGC
Source organism: Candidatus Korobacteraceae bacterium (assembly GCA_049519595.1). Taxonomy (GTDB): domain Bacteria; phylum Acidobacteriota; class Terriglobia; order Terriglobales; family Acidobacteriaceae; genus CAWBRT01. Next base: position 5,456 of record JBEKQP010000266.1, read on the forward strand.
TCCTGTCGAACGTTTCCAGCCTTCCAAATTCCCAATCCTGCACTGGGTGCCCGATTTCACGCGTGGTTCTCTTGACATAGCAAGCGCGGGAGAGCGTAATTGCACCGCTAGTCTCTGCGTCGGGAGGGATGTGCATGAATAAGGCTGACTTGGTTGACCGAATCGCGGCTGCCACCGCCATTAGCAAGACACAGGCGACGACGGCGATAGAAACATTCATAAGCAGTGTCTCCTCGACCTTGAAGAAAGGCGAGCGAGTTACTCTGGTAGGTTTCGGAACATTCTGCATTTCGCAGCACAAAGCACGAAATGGCCGCAATCCGCAGACTGGAGCACTTATTAAGATTGCCGCTCGGCGGGTCGCGAAGTTCACGCCAGGCGTTGAGTTGAAGAAGGCAGTCAATCGTAAATAAGATGTTGGGCGCTCATTCGAAGCGAGGACTTAAGGTCCTCGCTTTTTACTTGCCCGTCGCAATAACCGCCCTCACAGTAGTCTTGAAACTTGGTTTCCACGGTAGATCTACGAGCAAGATTCATCGGGCAATAGACAATGCGGACGACTCGGCTTGACCGCTCCATTCAACCTTTCGTCACCCACCAGCGGCGGAGTGCGACGATGGACCAAACGGCCTCAACCAGCCCGAATGGCCATGCACCCTGCAGAAAGCCGTAGAGCGATCCCAACATGCACGCGACGGCGAATCCGAGGATGAACCACTGACTTCGATTCTCGAAGGCATAGCAGACGAGCATGGCCGTGACCGCGAACAGCCCAAACAAGGAGAGTCGGTTCATTCTCGCTTACCGGATTAGGGAAGGTAAATCCCGAAGAGGAGCCGGGGGCAGTGCCCGGCGATGATATCAGGAACACACCGCCCCAGATTGCTCTACCACTGCATAGTTGACTGCAGCCCTAGAAAGACGCTTTGGTCTTCTTCTTGGGCGGTTTCTTGACTTCACGTTTCGGTGCGTTTTTG
>JBEKQP010000267.1:0-6395 GCA_049519595.1 Candidatus Korobacteraceae bacterium
TCTGCAGATGTTTCAAACTCTACCAAATACTCATCTCGGCCCAAGTACTTTGACTGGGACCGACACGCACATTTTCCTGCTCTGCGTGGTTGAGCCGTTGATAGGAATTTACGAGTTGCTCGTCTGAGCAGTAAGCGAGATTGATCTGACGGAAGATTCCGACGCAAAGGGTTGGGTTGCTCTTGAAAAAGGTCAGCTTATCAGAAAAATCAGCCCAAGCTGCTACATCGAACTAGAGGCAGCAACTTCTCTCCCGGGTCCAGAAAACCGCGTTCTGGGAAACCAGAGGCGGGATTCTGGCGAGGGGTCGCCAAGCCGGACGTGATCTGGCGCCTACCGGAATTAGTAATGGGAAGTCGGCCAGTGTCCAGAATCCTGCGGGTTGTGGCGGGCGAGGATTCCTGTGCGACGGGCGTTTTTCAGCACCTAATCCATCAGCGAACGGCGTTGACCAGTTCCCAGATTCGCGCGAGGTGATGATCATCGTGCTCGGCGGCAAAATGCAGATGGTCCACAAGCCGCATCGGAGTCTGCAAACGGGGGTGTGAAATCGCCCTTGTCAGTAGCGATGAGTCCAACTCGATCACGCGCTTCAGCAGGATCTCCCTTGCAGTGCGGAACTCACTCAGAATCTGTGCCAGTGGGCGCGCATTATGATTTGCTGCGTTGGTTTTCTGATTGCTCAAATCTGCCGCAGTGAGTTTGTCGCTGGCCGCTGTGTAATCGACCACTCGCGCCAGCCACAGCGGCTCGATGTCCAATAGGTGACCTGCGTGTTCCTGCGCCGACCAACTTGCTCCCGCCCTAGCGATCAGGAGTGCGTGAGGACGGCCACCAAGCACCTCTTCAAGCCTGGCTGGCGTGCCGCGTAGCCGCGCGCACAGATTTGGAAGCAGTTCCACCGGGAATGAGAACTCAAACTTACGTTCAAACCAGAGCGGCACCTGACTCATGGACTCCTCCGATCACCTTCGAGATTCTACATATACACCCCCGGTATCAGACGATGTCAGCCGATTAGTAATCGAAAGTCGGCCAGCGTCCGGGTTTCCGCCTGCCCCCGACAGCTCCCGATTCGCGAGCGGATCGGCGTTTCTCAGTACTGGACTTGGCAGCCCGCACTTTGGAGCAGGTGCTCAACCGTGGGCAGCAGACTTTCGTAGCCCTCAATAGAGAGGACACTCGGTTTCCTCAAGGCGGAAATTACCCTAATTTCAGCTCTCTTATTGGACACAAAGTGGGAAGCGAAGCCGCTCAAAACCTCTGCTTGGTCGCTATCGCACGAAAGGCCATGTCGTTCCGTTTTCCCGAAGGTGAAATTTCTCTGTCGTCCGCTTCGAAAATGCCGATCTACTGGTTATCAGGAGGACTGCATGAGAATTCGTGTTTTCTTACTTGTATCGCTACTGCTCGGCTTGGTCGGCTGTGGCAACGATTCATCGACTTCGGCGGGTACCGCGCGGGACTATAGTGGAACTGCTTCGGTCGGGGATTTCCTTAGCATCAGTCTTGATCCTGTTGCGATGACGCTAAATTACACAAATCATTCCAATGGCGATACCGGCACCGTTCCTTACACGGTGAATTCCGATGGCAGCTACACATTGAACGACCCGAGCGGAAACCTCGTTGCGGCGTACGAGGTGCCTAATTTTGGATTACTGATAGAGGCCAACAAGGTCGGTCCAGGTCACGCTACCCCGGCGCTGATCACGGCAATGTTGAAATCGAGCATCTCACTGGCGGCAATCTCTGGCCAAGACTACAATTACCTGCAATTTCGCACGGCAGCGGGCGGGGTGGATACCGGTCATATCAGTATCGACGCGAGTGGCAATGTCCAGTCGACCGGGTTTTGGCCTTATGGCTTAGAGCAAGGGAGCGACGCGTTCACGGGCAACAATTTTAGTTATTCGCAGGTTCAACAGGGCGGGTCCGGGACATACATGACCCTGTCCGATGCTGGCGGAAATGGTACCGACTATATTTTTGCTGCAGCGAATGGCGGTTTTATTGTCGATACTCCGAATGGTGCCATCGTGGCCATTAAGCAGGCGGCTAGCGGACCGGCGTTCGATCCGTCTGTTGCGGGAACGTACAACGGCGCTTATTACCAGAAAACGAACGTTACGTGCTGCACTACCGTTGGTAATAATACGAACGTCGAGATGACAGGAACTGTGGTATTAGGACAGGCGGTAATTACAATCGGCATCGACGCCAATGGGAATGGCACACTGTCGGCGACCAATTCATCCGGCACCCAAATACTCCCAACCGTTACTCTTCAACCAGTTGGCAGTCAGTCTATTCTCCCTGCTCCTGTATACAGTCCCGGCAATACTAACCCCAACGTTGCGCTCACAAATCAGTGCAGCGGGATGTTCGTAGGTCAGGTGTCGCGAGGCGCGGCGGGGTATCAGGATATTTTTGTGACATTTATGCCCGGAGCAGTACTCTTTGGGAACTTTAGGCCCCTGGCCGGAGGCAATAATGAATACAACTATCTTTATGGCGTCGCGATGAATGGCCAACAGTAGCGTTGAGATTTGCCTCTCTCGCGTGCTGATATAGAGCCCTGCCCACATGATTCAAAAATCGGCTATCGGTGGGACGCATTGGTCATCATCATTTCGTTTATCGTCTTCCCGGGACCATTAGTCCTGGGAAGTCTTAGGGCTGTATCTGAAGCGCGCCCATGAGCGAGCGTCTGCCTGGCCGATGCTGAATGTGGGCGCTTCGGATACAGTGACTTGAAGGAAGCCGCCCTCCGGAACTATGGGATTTGTATGCTGCTGAGCGGCTTTTTGTTTGTTGCGAGGACACCCTTGCGAGCAATGTGCACGGACAGCGATGGGCGTTCGCAGGTGGAGGCATCGTGGCAGTGTGCATCGCAGAGCCTGGAATGTCGTGTCAGATTATGGCCTAAGAAAAACGAGGCATAGGGGGGCTGTGCATGCTTTTGCACGCGGAATGTCCGAGGCTGAAGATGTGACTTCATGCTGCGCTCCGATGATTGGGCGGAGATCGCAGGAAGAGTTGTGCGCTGGAAAGTCGCTCGATAACATGCATGGTCCCCCACAGACGGGGCACTTGCATAGCGAATCAGTGGAGAGCGCGGCCGACGAGGCCGCCCTCTCTGTCTGTTGCGCTGAATCTTGGAGGAAGCGTAAACACAGCGGCAGAAGCTCGGCTCGTCGCCGATTGGCAAGAAAGCCGAAGTTGCGGATGCGCACGAAGCCACGTGGCAACACGTGGAGCAAGAAGCGGCGGAGGAACTCGTCGACCGGTAGAGCCATGACCCGCTTGCGGTTGCCGTGCGCGGAGTCGCGCCATCGGAAAGCGACTTTGCCATCGGCAAGAGAAAGCAGCCGGTGATTCGAGATGGCAACGCGGTGAGTGTAGTTTCCGAGATAGCGCAACACGTGTTCCGGTCCACCGAAGGGCGGCTTGGAATAGACCACCCAGTCCTTGCGGAACAGCACTCTGAGCCAGGAGGCGAAGGCCTGCGGATCGGCAAGCGGCGTGAACTGGCCATGGAACTCAAGCGTGCCATCGCGGAAAGCAGTCTTGAGTGCGGCGACGAACTTGCCGCGAAAGACACGGCTGAGCACCTTAACCGGAAGGAAAAACGATTGGCGGGATGAGATCCAGCGAGTGTGGTCGGGAGCGAGGCCGCCAGCGGCGAGCACGCAGTGTACGTGAGGATGATGTTGCAGTCGCTGATCCCAGGTATGAAGCACGCTGAAGAAGCCGATCTCGGCACCGAGATGACGAGGGTCGCCGGCGATCTCCAGTAAGGTCTCGGCGCTGGCATGAAATAGCAGGTTGTAGATCAGCCGTTTGTTCTGCAACGCAAGCGGAGCGAGTTGTCGCGGTAGCGTGAAAACAACGTGGACATGGCGGGTGGCGAGCAGTTCGCGCTCCCGCGCTTGGAGCCAAAGCAGGCGGGCGTTGCCCTGACATCGTGGGCAATGCCGGTTACGGCACGAGTTGTACGAGATGGCAGTATGTCCGCAGTCCGCGCACTGATCGCGATGTCCGTCCAGCGCGGCAGTGCGGCAGCGCGTGATGGCCAGCAACACTTTTTCGTGTTGCCCGTTGATCCGCCGGCGACTGCGCTCGACGAAGGGCGGTCCTGCATGGCGAACGATATCGGCCACCTCCAGAGGAGGCCGGTTCATGCGTTCTGCGTTCGTTCTCCCGGCTTGCTGATGGTAAGTGCATCCAGAGGACTTGCCGTAGCGCTGAGATGCTTGCTCGACAGATGCAGATAAATCGTTGTTTCCTCAAGGTCGCGGTGGCCGAGCAGCATCTGAATGGTGCGCAGGTCGGCTCCGGCCTCGAGCAGGTGTGTTGCAAAACAGTGTCGAAGCGTATGGGGATGGATATGCTTGTGCGCGAGACCGGCGCGGTGGGCGGCCATCTGACAGGCCGTCCACAGGACCTTGGTGGTGACCGGATAGCTTGCGGTATGCCATCGGTTGCCGGGAAACAACCAGTCGGTCGGCTTGCGCCGGAGGCCACACCAGTAGACACGCAGTTCATCAAGCAGCTTCGGGCTGAGCATGACATCACGGTCCTTGCCGCCCTTGCCTTCCCGGATATGGACGATCATCCGCTTGTTGTCGATATCGCTGATCTTCAGCCGGGCCGCTTCCGCGCGCCGCGCGCCCGTGGCATAAAGCGTCATTAGCAAAATGCGGTGGAACGGGAACGCTGCTGCGTCAATCAGACGCGCGACCTCCTCCGGGCTGAGTATCTCCGGAAGGTGAAACACTTTCTTCGGATATGGCGTCTCTGCAATGCTCCAGCTTCTCTTCAATACCTGGATGTAGAAGAAGCGCAATGCAGCCAGCCGCAGCGTTACGGTATTCGGGCTGAACTTTAACTTGGTGAAGAGCATCGCCTGATACCGGCGGATGTGCTCGGGGCCAAGCTGATCGGGTGGACGATGGAAGTATCGGCTGAAATGCTCAACCCCGTGGAGGTATGAGCGAATCGTGGTCTCGGCAAAGTTACGGCGCCTCAACTCCTCAAGCATGATCTGACGTAGATGGGTCACGGAGAGTTCCTCCTCTGCGACACACCTTAGCGCAGCTCAGCTACGGCTCGCCTCGTCGCACGCGAATGCGTCCGCCGCGCCAGCGGCTTCGTTCAAGTCGGCTTCTAGGAAGTGAACGATTTGAGCCCGAACGATGGCCGACTCGGAACTTACCCGGGACGATTGAGTCGAGGTACCCACGTTGACCGGCGCGGGCGCCACGTCTACAAGGTCTTCATCCAGGAGCTCAGCCGTGTCCAGAAAAGAATCAGTTGAAAGATGCAGCTGGTTGCACAATATACAGCCAGAGCCCACCAAAGCCGCAAGATAAGCATGGAATATGCCAGCCGCCATGGGAGCGCCGAACGTCGGCGCGAACCCTGGTGAGGCCCGCCACTTGTTTCATCCCGCTCATGAGTCATTGACATTAAGTCATCAAAACATTGAGTTGTTGAGACATTGAGCCGCACCGCGCGCGCTCGCCGCACGCCGGCGGCCGGAAGCGGAATCCTGGAGCTTTACGAGGAGCGAAGAACCGTGGCGCGCCGCCAAGAAACAGGCACAGCGACACAACTATCAGGAGACAACCCTGGCATGCCGAACCCCGGCGAGAGAATGAGTATGACTCATCGGATCATCAGTTCTATATGACGAGGGTCCTATATGGCGAGCGCTGAAGCGTCGAATCACGCGATTGCCGCGCGCAAAACGGCAGCAGAATGCGATGGGTGGCAAACGGCTGGTGATGGGGTTTCGCGGCAAAAAGAGGCGCAGCGCGAGAGAAGCCTGGAATGCCACAGTGCGTGCCAGCCAGAGAATGCGCCTACCAGCCGCTGCTGGAGGGTAGGATAGCGTGATTACCGAGCGTAGATCGGCAGCAGAGTTCTATGGAGGCAAATAGGCCAAGGACAGAGGGATACCGGGTTATTCCGTCAATATTTCCCACTTGGCGGTGCGGACGAGCGGGCTGACGGTCCGGCCGGTGGCGTCGACCTTGAGCTCGTAGAGCATGTCATAGGCGGCTCTGCTCGTCATTGGTGAAGAACTCGTAGTTGGGGAAAATGCTGTATTCGCAGAAAGCGGTCGCGCGATCGGAGGCGAGGTAGCCGGCATCACCCTGGGGATACTGCCCGGTGGCCAGGTTGCCGGGTTTGTAGACGGGAGCGACGCCGCTGAAGAAGCAGATCTTGATGACTCTCTCGCTCCACATGTAGCCTTCACCATCGCAATAGCGGCAATGGGGATTGTTGGATCCGCCGGAGGTTTTATCCCCAGCAGGCGACACAGGTGGTGTTGGTGAGTGTTGAGGCTTTGACATATCTTAGATATGTAATATGATTCTCTGTATGAA
>JBEKQP010000268.1:0-6392 GCA_049519595.1 Candidatus Korobacteraceae bacterium
TGGCAGCGGTAACCTTAATCCCCCAATACGTGGGATCCGATGTCGGATACGGCACGTCAACTGGGTGGTCTTGCGTCAAGTTTCCGTTGGCGCCAATGGCGTAGTTAGTGCCTGCCAGAGTGCCGTTGGGGTTCCCGTTCCACGATGTCCCCGCTGTGCCGGTGGAGATGGTGGAAGTGCATGGAGTGTTGCCATTGGCTGTGGCGCAACCCATTCCGCTAAAGCTAGTATCGTGGCAGCTCAGGCAAAGGATGGTATGCGCCTGAGGAAGAACGTTCACGGTGGCTAACGCACCTGGGTAGTTGGGGTTGGTGGTGCCGATATTGTTGCCGTTGGTACCGACCATCCCTGTACCGGATGAGGGCAGCGCGGACAAAGAACCGCCATTGCCATCCGACGTTGTATAGGTTGTATAGGTGCGCGTCGGAATGGCACGCGACCATAGATAAGCCCCTGGGCCGGCGAGAGCATTGTGCGGTGCATGACAGGCCTGACAGCCTACCTGGCCCACGTTATGCGGACCGAGTAGAGGATCAGACTGTGCCCACGCACATGCCGCCACCAGGAGCAAAGCAAGAATAACTACGAGTGCTCTTCTCACTTATGAGACCTCCTGACAAAGGTTCTTACATCTACATCAGGGTTCCCAACTTCGGCTTGGCCGGACTGGCCAGGGGAGGCGAGTCCGGCACAAGTTTGTATCTGCCTTACTTCTTACTTGGCAGAATTTGTTGCGGCGATGCTTTTGTCGGATTCCGCTTTATCCGCGGCCTCCTGCTTCGCCCGCCGTTCTTCTTCCTCCTTGGCCAGCTTTTCGTACTCCGGCTTGGCCTCCGCGTCGGTGGTGTAACGGAAGACTTGGACGCGCCCGAGCCACTGTTCGCTAACAACAACGCGATGAGTCCTTTCGTCAAAGCCTATGCCGGAAGCCAGCGTAAAAGCGCCGGGCGTATCGCCGCGGCCGCCAAAGAACATCAAAGTGTGACCCTCGGAGTCAAACATCTGCACGTTGTTGAACTCCGAGTCCACCACGTAAACGTGTTTGTCGCTGTCTACTGCAATCCCTTTCGGACGCATAAAGGAGCCGGCAGTGTTGCCGGTCTTGCCCCACATGCGGACGAACTGACCGTCGGCGTCGAAGACCTGCACGCGGTCGTTAAAAGTGTCAGTAATGTAGACGTTGCCGTCATCGTCCACGGCGACGTTGGTCGGCCGGTCAAAAGTGCCGGGCGCCATGGTGGCATCGCTCTTACCGCCGAAGGAGCGGAGTAGTTTAAAGTTGTCCGCATCGAAAACGGCGATCCGGTTAGAACCCGCATCCGCGACATACAAATAGCGGTTGTCGCGGTCAAGCGCAATGCCAATGGGTTTGAATAGCTTGTCTGCGCCGAAGGTCCCCTCTAAACCACCATCCGCCTTGAAGCAGAAGATCACGTGCTGTTCACTGTCGGAGACAAACAGTCGGTCGGTATCATCCATGGCTAAACCCATGGGCGCCCGAAGCTGCTGCACACCCCGATACTCCACTTTCTTGTTTTCCAGATCGAAGACAAAGACTCCGCCTTGGGGAGGATCGGCCACAAAGATGCGGCCCTTGGAGTCAAACGCGATGCCGTAAGGCTTAGCAAGGCGCGGCTTGCCCCGCTCAGAGGGCAAACTGACACCTGCCATCTTGTCCATCCAACTGCTTTTCTTCTTTTTGCTAACACTCCCGGTAACATCCTCCTCACCGAGAGCGAGCCTCACCCACTTGATCCGTGGCACATCCGGCGGGGGTGGCCAAACTAGCTTGTTGGTGTCGATCTGTACTGGCGGTGGCGTTTTTTGTCGGCTTTTGGAGTCGACCGCGGAGGCGTAGCAGCTCAGGCACACCAGTATAAGGGTGGCAGCCAGGAATGCACCTCCAGCGCGCCGCGACAAATAGTTGCTAGTGGTTTGACTGGTCGTCATCTCTTCTTCCCTTTTGTTGTGGCTGGTTGTACCGGTGTCGACGTCAACGTGTCTGGCACACCAATATTGCCGCCGTGACAGCGGCTGCACAGAGGCATGTTGCCAGCAGTATTCGTGACGTATAGGCCCGGGCCCGCACCCGCATGTGGCTGATGGCAGCTGGTACAGCCCATGGGCCGCTTCTTCTCCGGATCGCCGCGATCGATAGTGGCACTAACCGGGTGCAGAGAAGTGGGATGGCCCATGGTGTCGCCGGATCGCAGATCGAGTGGCTGCAGACGGACGAAGTAGCCGGCGGGCAGCCGTACAACACCGCCGAAGATAGATACCCCACCTGCATCTTGATCCGTTTTGGGTTTTCGATTGGGAGAATGACATTCTAGACACAGGGCGTTGCCTTGGGCACGCAGCAACTTGGGCCGGTCGCCGCCATGGCCGTCGTGGCAAGTGAAACAACCATCGCGGAATGCCGCCTTGTGCAGGGTGGGCTTGCTCTTGTGCATTTCCGCTATTTCGGCGTGACAATTTTCGCATGCCTTAACCGGGTCGGGTCTCATCAGTCGGTCATAGCCACTGGCGTGAGGGCTGTGACAGGCGATGCATTCGCCCTGCGCGCCGGGATGCTGCACTCTGGCGCTTTCAATCCGCTTAGCCTGTTCTTCGTGGCAGGTGACACAAAGTGCCCGCGTGTCGGTCTGCGTCAGGACAATTTTTCCTTCTTTGGCTTCGGCGTGGCAGGAGTCGCATCCTCCGGACTCAAACGGCTGATGCTGAAATCGCTGTGCGAGCTTTGGTTTGCTGGACTGGTGCGCTTCGTGGCAGCTAAGGCAATCGGCTGCCGCTACGGGTTGGTTGTGATGCGCCTCGGCCAGTTTCTTATCCTTCATGTCATGGCAGTCGAGGCAGAGCGCCGGCGCATCCTTGGTCAGATGGAAGCGGTTCTCACGCTTGTCGGCTTGTCCCGTCTTGTGTGTCACGTGGCAGGTGTCACATCCCATGTCTAACGCTGCGTGACGGCTGCCCTTTGGCGGAACATTCAGACCTTGTGTGTGGCAGGCGAGACAGAGATTTTCTTTCCTCTCTCCACTCGGTGCCTTTTTCAAAAGATTCTTATTTGCGGATACGTGCGGATCGTGACACGTAAGACAAGCTTGTGCCGCCGGTGCGTGTACGACGGAGTTACCTGCACCGGTCTTCATGCCATCGTGACAGGTGAGGCATTGGCCAGTGGCAGTGGCTTTGATCAGTTTGACGCGGGTAACATCTTCCCTCTTCTTGTCTTTGCTCCTGATTACACGGACTTCATGACATGAGGTACACCCCATGCTCATGGCCGTATGGACATACTTGCCCTTGGTCTTATCCGCGTGACACTCAAGGCATTTCGCGGCGTCAACGTTAGTCTCAAGAGGCACAGGGTGTCGTCCAGCGCTCGCGGAAACAACGAAAAAAACAATCACCAGCAGGATCACGGCCGTAGCTAATCGCGGAAAACTGCTCACTTCGGAACCTCCGACATCGACTCGGTCCGGCTACTACTCACTCCAAGCACACCACATTCCTGCCAACCACAGGCGGTCGTTTTACACCTCCGCTGCCTCGCACACCGAGACGCGCGCAAAGAACGACCCAGTTAAGTCAGAGATAATCGGTTAAAACTATGCTCTGTCGCTAGTCGAAGAGGGAAATGATCGGTGAATGATGCACAAGTTACCTGACAATGTTCATCAAGAAAAATCAAAAACTCGTCTAAACTATTGTCTAATTGTGGCTTAGAAGCGTTGACACGGCGGGAATATCACCGAGATGAAATTTATTGTCAAATAAAACAGGATGCTTGCATTCGTAAGTCATTCGTAAGTATCGTTGCGGTCAGCCATTGACGCGGAAAAGGGTCGCACGAACTCCCTTCGACCCATGAAGCCGATTCGAAGCGGGAACGCCGTTGTTCATTGATTGACCGGTTCCAACAGGGACGGCTCAATTACATCATCATCCGAAGCCGGATCTGAGCCGATACATTCCGATGATATTGCGGGGCTCTTCTCCAACGATGCGTGACCGAGAGGACGACTGCCACGATTAGCCGGGGATGCAAGGACAGTAGATATTCCTTCCACGATGTCTCCCGCAATCATATCCTGGGTCTCCAGGATGTCCGCTTCATCGCTTGTATAAGCCTTTGTCCACATACAACTCTGGTCGTGTCCATTCACAAGCCGAACGTAGAGGCGGAAGCGGCTGCCATTGCGCAAAGCGGCACCACATAACAGGTAATCGGAATGCAGTTCGCGGCATAGTTGGGGGATTGCTTTCGAGGCATGTTTGTAGTGAACCATCAAGGCAGGGGTACATAGCGTAAACTGCTTGCTGCTCCCGAGTCTAGCAATGACCTGCTCGGTCATGCTGTACGCGAAATACTCTCTTCCGTCGGGCTTCAAGTCTTCAAACGGAATCACAGCCAGGCGAAATGGCCGTAAGGCCGTCTGGGATTGAGCATTCGCTCGGATTGCAGACCGGAGGCGGCCAATGAAGCAGTATCCATTCACTCCGAAAGTTGCAATAAAGCGCGGCTTGGTTGCGTGATCGTCAAGAGCCAACCGCAGCTTATGCACCGCCGTATTGAGGCACAGGTCGAGTTCTACATTCGTATCCGGCCACAAAGTTCTACAGAGTTCTTCCCGGCTCACGACCTCGCCAGGACGTTGTAGCAGGATCATCAGAATCCGGAATGGCTTATCTTGAATTGAGATCTTCTTGCCGCCCCGAAACAACTGAGCAGTAGAGGGATCAATCTTATAGGCGCCGAATCCAATATAACTACCGCGTTCTGACAACTGAGCCTCCGGTGCCAGAATTTAGAATGCAGAAGTTGAAATCGAGAGTAGCACATTTCAGAGGCGGCAAAGCGAATGGAGTGCAATCGGTATAGATTATTTTGTGATTATCTGGCGATCACTTCTTTTTCTGGAGTGACCACTCAATAATTCTGAAACTCTTTATCTCCTGGTGAGAGTTTTCCAATCGGAGCCCGGGGCCGCTTGTTGCTCCCGCGCTCAAAGCTGTCGATATCGAACGAACCAATCGCAGAGCGACGTATGCTCAGTGGATCGACTACGCTGCTGCGGCCATGGTTCTCTTGTGAGGCAAAAGAGCAGCAGCGGCTTAAATCACAGCTTCTTCACCTTGGGCGGCGAAAACCCGACCGTCCGCCATAATATCGTTGACCATCCCGCCCCCGCAGACCAGCTAAACTGGAATGTGGAATTTGTCTCGTACGAGTGATACCAGCTTCTCCTTTTCCTCTTCAGTGAAGTGAACACCTACGATCACCAGATCAAAGGCATCACTGGCCAACAGTGGCAAGGCGTGTTGCACGCTGGTGGTGCCGCCCACCGCATATTCGACTGCCGTCAATGCTGTGCACCGACGCTCTTTGACCGTTTGTCTCCAAAAGCCACACTGCGACTGTTAATTAGTTCTGAAATCTTCTGCAAAACCTGTGGAAGGGGATCACCTTTGCAGATGAACAGGTCTGCGTGTTCCATGCCCGCTGGTGCATCCACCAACCCCGAGATTATTACGATTGGAACATCGGGCTTTAGTTTCTTCATCGCGGTGGCTAATTCGATTCCGGTGCCGTCTTTCAGGAAGTGATCGCTCACAACCATATTGACCACAGAGGAGGAGAAAAGTGCCATTGCAGCGGCGGAATCGCTGGCGACCAGCACTGAGTATCCGGCGCTTTCCAGTACCATCTTTCGAAGTCGAAGAACCGTTTGATTGTCGTCAATGCAGAGTAGCGTTGGCTTGCGGGATTCGGTGGTCATAGGGAAAGCATTCCAGTTCCGTGTCTGGGCTTGATTCGAGCCACCACCAGACTTGTGGGGCTTCATGTCCCCCAAACGATACTCCCGGCCTCTGATCAATGCACTCGCCCCTTTTACGGCACAGTAGTCCAATTTCCACTGGTTATTCAGCCTTTATCCACACCCACGTCAAATTCAGGCGCGCCGAGCGTTTAGCAAGTGGGGCGTACAGAACATGCATCACAATAGGTGCAGCGGGCCCATTGGTCGCAACCCTAAGGTCGAACAAATGCGGCAGCAAACCTGCGGCAGCCGACTCGCGGTCTCTGCGGCTGATCGAGCGCAGGGCCCGGCTGCCTATTTTCGCGACACCATCCACGAGATGAGCCCACCAACGATAAGGCCCAGCGAGAACGTTACCACCACGGTTTCTACCGGATGACGCTTCACCCGCTGGGTTGTGTCGTCGATCATTTCTTCAGCCAAATCGCCGCTCCGCTTGACGGCAAGTTTGATGGCACCCACGCCCTCGTCGATAGCCTCTGCCATCGCAGACGTGGCGCGGGTAAGTTTGCGGATGGATTCCGCCACCTGCGCTTCAGCTTTATCCACAATGTTTTCTGCCATAAGACA
>JBEKQP010000269.1:0-6789 GCA_049519595.1 Candidatus Korobacteraceae bacterium
CTTCATCTGGTTCGCGGCCATCGTCAAGGGCAAAATGCACGGCGTCCCATGGATACCTACTTTGGGTGTGCTCCTCATCATTTACATTTACACGCACTACGGATTCGCCAGCCTGGTGCCTCACATCGTGGCGATGTACACGGCGTTCGGCACCGTAGCCATTGCCGCGGGTGCGCCGAAGTTTTTGACGGCCATGACATTGGCCTTTGCCTCCAACCTCATGATGTCTCTCACTCACTTCGCCGCCGGTCCTTCGCCCATTTACTTCGGTGCCGGTTTCGTCGATCAGGCCACTTGGTGGAAGTTGGGATTTTATGTTTCACTCATTAACCTTGTCATTTGGTCGGTGATCGGCGGCTTGTGGTGGAAGCTGTTGGGACTCTGGTAGACAGCAGCGAAGTGCTCTGAATGGCGCGTCATTGACCGACTCGATGGCGCGCCGAACCCGCGATGGCGGCGATTTGAATGTGGCAAAATGGTCCGCGCGGCGGTGGCTGCATGGCGCCGCGCGCCAGTGCGTTAGTCTCAACGATGGCGGGCAAGAGCGGGGAGAAATGCGCTTGACTTTGCGTTTATCGCAGCACAAAATGCAAGGTCATCCATGCTTTGACAAAACGAGAAGATCGGCTCGGGAACTTGGCGCAAGCCGGGTTTTCTTTGCGCCAATTTCACAATAGAGACAGCGTCTCACATATTGAGACGAAACGGAAACGATGGCTGCATGCCTCGGTAAGGTGAGCCAATGGCGCTGAAAATACGTGACAAGAAAGAGTGCAGATGGGACGCTGTCGCTCTGGGCGAAGTGATGTTACGGTTCGATCCCATTGATAAACGCATTTGGACCGCCCGCTCGTTTGACGTCTACGAAGGTGGTGGTGAGTACAACGTCACGCGTGGACTGAAGCGCTGCTTCGGTCTGGATACTGCGATCGTCACCGCATTTGCGGACAATCCGGTTGGGCGTTTGTTGCAAGACCTGATTTATCAGGGCGGCGTCGATCAGTCTTTGGTGCGTTGGATGGAGTTCGACGGGGTTGGACGAACGGTGCGCAATGGTTTGAATTTCACGGAGCGAGGATTCGGAGTGCGCGCCGCGCTGGGTTGCTCCGACCGCGGCCATACGGCGGTTTCGCAACTTAAGGCTGGCGACATCGATTGGGACGAGATCTTCGGAAAGAGTGGAGCCCGTTGGTTCCACACCGGCGGTATCTTCGCCGCCCTATCGGAGACGACGCCAGCGGTCGCCATGGAGGCAATGCAAGCGGCCCATCGGCATGGTGTAATTGTCTCTTACGATTTGAACTACCGCGAATCGCTCTGGAAGTCCGTGGGCGGCAAGAAGCGGGCGCAGCAGGTCAATCGCGAGTTGGCCCCGCTGGTGGACGTGATGCTCGGCAACGAGGAAGACTTTTCGGCGGCGCTTGGCTTCGAAGTGCCGGGGATGGACGAGCACATTTCCAATGTCCAGGTCGAATCGTTCAAGAAGATGATCGAGCAAGTGGTCAAGCAGTTCCCATTCAGCGTGGTGGCTACCACCTTGCGTAAGGCGAATACGGCGAGCCGTAATGATTGGGGAGCAATCTGCTACGCGGACGGACTTTTTTATGAAGCGACCATGCGCCGGGACCTTGAAATCTATGATCGCGTTGGCGGTGGTGATTCGTTTGCCTCCGGGCTGATCTACGGATTTTTGTCCGGCCAGGGGCCACAGTGGGCCGTCGAGTGCGGAGCCGCACACGGGGCGCTTGCCATGACGACACCAGGCGATACCACCATGGCGACGTTGAAGGAAGTGACCCAGGTGATGCGGGGAGTGGGTGCGCGCATTGCGCGTTAGGAGGCTGCTGCAAAACTACTCTCTGGGAGTGTCATCCTGAGCGAAGCGAAGGATCTGCTGTTTGTGCTTGCTGAATAGAAAAGCAGATCCTTCGATCGCGCAAAACCGGCGTGACCTCAGGATGACATTCCTACGAGTTTTTCAGCAGCCCGCCAGACCGTTGCTCCGGTGTTAATCGCCGATGAAAGGAATGAGCGTCAAAATGACTAAGGCGGAAATAATCAAGAAGGTCGTCGACGTTGGTGTCGTACCCGTTGTGCGTGCTGCATCGGCTGCCCAGGCGATAGCCGCGGCCGAAGCGGTCTGCGCGGGCGGCATCTCTGTGGTCGAAGTCACGATGACGGTGCCGGGAGCGGTCGAGGTGATCGCACAGCTCGTGAAGACCTTGGGCAGCGCGGTTGTGGTGGGGGCGGGAACCGTGCTGGATGCCGGCAGCGCCCGGCGGTGCCTGGACGCGGGAGCACAGTTCCTGGTGAGTCCCGGCTTCGATCTGGAGACAGTGAAGTTTGCCAACAGTCAAGGCGTGCCGATGATGGCCGGGGCGCTGTCTCCGACGGAAGTGATCACGGCCTGGAACGCCGGATCGGACTTCGTGAAAATCTTTCCGTGCGGCAATGTTGGCGGCGCCAAGTACATCAAAGCCCTCAAAGGGCCCCTGCCACAAATACCAATGATACCGACCGGCGGCGTCAATTTGAACACGGCGGCGGAGTTCATACAGGCGGGCTCAGCGGCTGTGGGCGTCGGCGGGGAACTAGTCCTGGCTGCTGCGCTGAAATCCGGCAATACACGGGAGATCACGGAATTGGCGAAGCAGTACGTCACCGTCGTGCGTGAAGCACGAGCGGCAAAGGTGTAAGGGAACGCGTTTCTGATGCGGCGCCGGGTGCAAGGAATTTGTCGGCGATAGTTCGGGGACGAAAATGATTGCACTGGTTACTGGCGGATCACGTGGTATAGGCTTTGGCATTGCCAGAGCGCTGGCTAAGAGCGGATACGACGTTGTCATCACAGGCCGCCGCCCGGGGACAGATGTTGCTTCGGCGCTGCAGCAGCTTCAGGATTGCGGCGTGCGGGCTGAATATGTTGCCGCGGACGTCTCCAGCAAGAGCGATCGACAGCGGCTGCTGGAAACAATCGAGAATCATTTCGGCAAGCTGAACGTGCTGGTGAACAATGCGGGCATGGCCCCGCGCGTGCGTGCGGATGTACTTGATACCTCCGAAGAGAGTTTCGATGAACTCGTCTCGGTCAACCTGAAGGGGCCCTACTTCCTCACGCAAATGGTTGCCAGGTGGATGATCCGGCAAAAGAGCACCGACTTCGACTTCCGCGGTTGCATCATTAACGTAGGGTCAATTTCCGCCACCGTTGTGAGCCTGTCCCGCGGCGAGTACTGCATCTCGAAGGCTGGAATTGCCATGGCGACGAGGCTCTGGGCTGTGCGTCTGGCCGAGTTCGATATAGGCGTGTACGAAATCCGTCCAGGGATCGTCGCCACCGACATGACCGCCGCAGTAAAGAGCAAGTATGATGCTCTCATCGCGGGAGGATTGTTGCTGGAAAAACGCTGGGGTACGCCCGACGATGTGGGCAAGGCAGCGGCTATGCTCGCCCGCGGCGATCTGCCCTACGCCTCGGGTTCGGTGCTGGTCCTGGATGGCGGTCTGACGCTCCCGAGGCTCTAAGCCTGGCCGATGCGCTTCGGCGGCGGTGTTTCGTAGTCGAGACGGCCGTGAGTGCTGCGTGCAGTGAATGCCGTGCCGCGTTATCAACGTGCAAGGAGACGAACGACGTGAAAACAGTGGGAATTATCATGAACGGCGTCACTGGCCGGATGGGCATGAATCAGCATCTGATCCGATCGATTCTTGCCATCCGCGCGGAAGGTGGTCTTCGACTGGCGAACGGCGACCGGTTAATGCCCGATCCCATCCTGGTAGGACGCGATGCCGAAAGGGTCGGCGCACTGGCAAAAGCGCACGGCGTCGAACGCTGGACCACGGATCTTGACGCGGCGTTGGCCAATCGTGCCGACGCCATCTTTTTCGATGCGGCGACAACGCAGATGCGTCCGGCACTGCTGCAGAAGGCGATTGCTTCGGGCAAGCATGTCTACTGCGAGAAGCCGGTGTCGACTAATCTGTGCGAGGCCCTTGAGTTGGTGCGTGCCGCCAAGGCCGCCGGCATCAAGCACGGCGTCGTGCAGGACAAACTCTGGCTGCCGGGGCTGCGCAAGCTCAAGATGTTGATTGACTCCGGATTTTTCGGACGAATCTTCGCGGTGCGTGGCGAGTTTGGCTACTGGGTGTTTGAAGGCGATCTGCAGCCCATCCAGCGTCCCTCATGGAACTACCGCAAGGAGGAGGGCGGAGGGATCATCCTCGACATGCTTTGCCACTGGCGCTATGTGCTCGACAACATTTTCGGCGAAGTGAAGAGCGTCTCATGTCTGGGCGCGACCCACATCCCAACCCGCTGGGACGAAAGCGGAAAGCGCTACCAGGCGACTGCGGACGACGCGGCGTATGCCAGCTTCGAGTTGGAAGGGGGAATCATCGCGCACATCAACAGCTCATGGTGTGTGCGGGTCCGGCGTGACGATCTGCTCACGTTTCAGGTCGATGGTACCCACGGGTCAGCGGTCGCCGGGCTGACCGATTGCAGAAGCCAGGCCCGTGTAAACACGCCCAAGCCCGTTTGGAACCCCGATGTCAGGCAGCCGCATAACTTCTATGATGACTGGCCACTGGTGCCCGAGACGCAGGTTTATGACAACGCGTTCAAGGCGGAGTGGGAGCTGTTTTTGCGACACGTCGAGGGTGAGTGTGCGTTTCCTTGGGATCTGACAGCGGGTGCCAAGGGCGTTCAGCTCGTTGAACAAGCAATGCGTAGCTGGCGCGAACGCCGCTGGGTGGATATTCCTGCGCTTGAGGTCTGAGGGGCTTGCAAAGTTCTATTGAACGAAGGCAGTGGAGTCGAAATCGCGGAGTCTGTCGTATCTTTCATTAATTCACTGGCGACTTATGTTAGCTCAACCTGGTCCCGATCTTCTTTCCCTCAACACGGCTACCGTGCGGGCGCAGTGGACGCTCGCTCAGATTATTGAAGGCTGTGCGAGACACCAGATTCGCGGCATCTCGCCCTGGCGCGACCAGGTCGCGCAACTCGGCCTGAAAGAAACCGCGCGGCGCATCCGCGACGCCGGACTGCAAGTCAGTGGTCATTGCCGTGGCGGCATGTTTCCGGCTCCAGATCGCGCCAGTCGGCTGGCTGCGATGGAAGATAACCGGCGAGCCGTGGACGAGGCCGTCGAACTCGGCGCAGCTTGCCTGGTTATGGTAGTTGGAGGGCTGCCCAAAGGGCCGGACGGCAGACCGGTATCGAAGGACATTTCCGGTGCGCGGCAGATGGTGCGCGACGGATTGGCCGAATTGCTTGAGTACGCGCGCGCGTCGGGCATGCCGCTGGCCATTGAGCCGCTGCACCCGATGTATGCCGCCGATCGGGCCTGCGTGAATACGATCGAGCAAGCCAACGATCTTTGCGACGAGTTAGGAAGCGGCACCGGGATCGCCGTCGACGTTTACCATGTGTGGTGGGACCCGAAACTGAAAGGCCAGATCGAGCGCGCGGCGCGGGCAGGCAAGGATCGCATCCTGGCGTTCCACGTTTGCGACTGGCTGGTGCCGACGACGGATCTGTTGAATGACCGGGGGATGATGGGCGACGGGGTTGTCGATATTCCGCTGATTCGTTCCTGGGTTGAGGCTGCCGGTTATCGAGGCATGCACGAGGTGGAGATTTTTTCGACACGCTGGTGGAAGTGCAACGGCGATGAGGTTCTGGAGACGTGCAAGCAGCGGCACCAGGAGTACGTCTAAGAGAATCGCCGGGTTGCGAACTGCGCTTTAGGCGCCCAACGTGTCTATCCAAGTTAATCGCGAACCCGACTGCTCTTCTGCCGGGCCTGTACTTTTTCCTGGTTAAGTACGGTTGGTGGATCGTCCTGGCAGTGAGCCCCCGCATTTTTGTGCGGTCGAACATTTCAGGTTTAGACGCTGGAGGTTGCTGTTAGAAGGCTATTGAAAAACGCGCCGAAGCACCAAGCAAGGCGCTACCGAATATGTAACCCACGGAGTCGCCGCGCGATTGATTGTATGCCGGCCCCAGAGCAGCGCTGCTTTTCATCAGCCTGCTAGACTCAAGCGTGGAGAATGGTGCACATCGCAGGAGACTAGGAGGCGCAAATGGAAACAGGTCCTCAGGCCGCGGAGCCGCGCGGCTTACAGTTGATCGGCCGCATGGAGAGGGTGCCTCTTTGCAAGTGGCACGTTCTTCCACGCATAACCATGGGCTCAGCCACTTTCTTCGATGCCTTCGGGGCGTTGACGATCGCGTTCGTGCTGCCCTCCCTGATCGGCGCGTGGAAACTACAGCCGGCCCAGATCGGGGCGATGATTTCTGTCGGCTATCTGGGCCAGATTGTGGGAGCGTTGTTTTTTGGCTGGCTGGCTGAACGGATTGGCAGGACCAAATCCGTAAATCCGTCGCCTGTGCCATGGCTATGGATGGGATCATGAGCCTTTGCTGTGCGTTCTCCGGGAGCTTTCTCCAACTCGCAATTTTCCGTACGATCCAAGGTTGTGGTTTGGGTGGTGAAGTGCCCGTGGCCGCGGCCTACATTAACGAACTATGCGAGGCGCGCGGTCGGGGCCGGTTTGTAATGCTCTATGAAACCATCTTTCCCTGTGGCGTACTGGGCGCGAGCCTAATGGGAATATTATTGGTGCCCCGATTCGGCTGGCAGTCAATGTTTGTTCTCGGCGGCGTCCCTGCGCTGCTCATCGCTGTGTTGGTGTGGCGTCTTCCTGAGTCGCCTCGATGGCTGATCGGAAAAGGCCGGCTCGATGAAGCCGGGGAAATCGTTGCCCAGATCGAAGCGGCTACCC
>JBEKQP010000270.1:0-8526 GCA_049519595.1 Candidatus Korobacteraceae bacterium
CGGGAATCTCCGCCCAAGATTTCTCGAGCAAGCTCCCGCAGGCAATTGCAATCATGCAAGCCGAGGTAGAGCGTAACGTCGCCTTGCTGCGCACGGAACTATGTCCTTCTATCGGCGAGCTGCTGCAGCACTTGCACTCCTCAGGAAAGCTGCTGGCAGTGACCTCCGGCAATCTGGAGCCGATCGGGTGGGCGAAGCTGCGTGCTGCCGGTATCGCGGGTTTCTTTTGCTTTGGATCATTCTGCGGGGGATTTCCGGGGGGCCGTGACGGACCAGCTATCGGGAGCGAGACTCGCGCCGATATCTTTCGGCGTGGCACTGATGAGGTTCGGCGGCGTCTGGGGGAAAAAGCGCGCATGTGCTTCGTCGGCGATACGCCTGCCGACATCCTTGCAGCCCGCTCCGTGAACGCTCCCGTGATCGCAGTGGCCACGGGAATCTATGGCATGGAAACCCTGCGGCAACAACAACCTGATCTCTGCCTGCCGTGTTGCGCGGGGCTACTGGAGTGCCATCAACCATAGCTCTCTGCCCGGCACGTGCAGTTTTCAGCAGCCTGCTGATCGCTTACAATCAAAAAGATGCGCTGTCTCTGGCCTATGCTGTTGCTTGCCGCTCTGCTTCCCGCATATGGACAGCAGTCCGCGTCTGCACCACAACGCGCGGAGTCACAGCGCGTGCCGACCTCGGCAATGCCGGCTCCTCCAGGGCCGGCAAGCACAGCGCTCCAAGCCTCGCCGGAAAACGGGGCCGCCTCCTTGCCAGCTCTGTGCTCCGACCAGGCGAACTCGAAGCTTCCCAAGTGTCCAACCGCGGAAGCGCGGCGGCGGGCCTCCCAGGAATTTCGCGAAGCCCTGAAGTTACAAAAGCGATCACGGGTGCGGGAGGCCTTCGGGCACTTCGAGGCGGCGGCGACGCTCGCGCCCGACAATCTCGAATACTTGACGACGCGTGAAGTCGCCCGGCAGAAGCTGGTGTACGAAGATTTGCAAGCTGGCAACCAGGCCATGGCCGCTGGAAACAGCATCGAGGCTCTCAGCCGCTTTCGAGAGGCGCTGCAGTTTGATCCCAGTAACGACTTTGCCCGCCATCGTCTAGGTGACGCGCTTCCCCGCGCTGCATTGGTGAATTCGAAAGTGGAGCCGTTTTCGCTCGTCGAGACAATCCAATTGCAACCCAAACCGGGCCAGCACAATTTTCATCTCCGCGGAAACACTCGTGACATCATCAACCAGGTCGCGCTGGCCTACGGGATCACCGCCATGTTCGACGACTCGGTCCCTAGCCGCGCCGTGCGCCTTGATCTGGAAGATGCTACATGGCTGCAGGCTGCTAACGTCCTTGCACGCCTCACGAAGACCCTATGGACCCCGCTCTCGACCATGCAGGCGTTGTTTGCGGCGGACACCGATGAAAACCGGCGAAGCCTGCAACGCATGTCGTTGCGCACGTTTTATCTTCCCCAGGCGTCCACGCAGCAGGCCCTGAATGAGATTTCGACCACCTTGCGCACTCTGTTTGAAATCCGCTTTGTGTCCGTCGATACTGCGGCCCAGACGGTTACCGTTCGCGCAGACTCGCGGACTTTGGATGCGGTGACTCAATTTTTGCAGGCGCTGCACGACCAGTTGCCCGAGGTGCTGTTTCAGGTTGATGTTTATCAGATTTCGAGAACTTTCACGCTTGCGATCGGCGCGAGCGTACCCCCTCAATTCCAGGTCTTCAATGTTCCCACCGAGGTCCAGTCGCTCACCAGCAGTGGCAGCTCGCAGAGCTTGATTAACCAGCTCGTTTCCTCCGGGCTCATCAATCAGGGAAACACGACGGCGATCGCCGGGCTTATCGGGCAATTGCTCGGCCAGCAGAACTCGTTGCTTTCGCAGCCATTCGCGGTTTTCGGGGGTGGACTCACGCTCTCCGCTCTGACCATTCCGGCAGCCAGTTTCAACCTCTCCCGTGACCAGTCAAGCATACAGATGCTGCAGAGCATGACGCTGCGCGCCACCCAGGGAACGGCGGCGATCATGAAGATCGGCGAGAGATATCCAGTGTTGAACGCCACCTATTCGCCCATCTACAACTCGCCTGCCATCAGCCAGGTGCTCGGCAACCAGAGTTACATCGCGCCTTTTCCGTCTTTCAACTTCGAAGATATCGGGTTCAACCTGAAAGCCACGCCGATCATCCATCGCGACAATTCAGTCAACATCAAGCTGGAAATGCAGATTCGCTCGCTCGGGACGCAGAGCGTGAATGGCGTGCCCATCATCAATAACCGCCAATTTGAGGGATTCGTCACTGCCAAAGACGGCGAGTCCATCGTCGCGGCCGCTAATCTCACCCACACTGAGTCGCGTACGCTAAATGGATATTCGCCGCTTACCTCTGCTCCCGGACTTTCCAATCGGAACACGCAGGAGACTGACGACGAAATGCTCGTCGTTCTAACTACCCACGTGGTCAGCGGTAACCCGAAAGAGGGACCGACCGTCTTCCTGCCGAATACCATGCCGCGATAGGGCGGTTCCCCAATAGGTATATCCCAAACGTATGAGACTGTCATGGCGAGCGAAGTCGAGCCACCTTGTGTTTGTATTGCTGAAAAACAAAGGGTGGCTACGCTCCGGTCGCCATGACACCAAGGGATCTGCGCTAGCGGGCGACTGAAAGACTTGTGACAGTGTCATCCTGAGGCCGTGCTGGTTTTGCGCGACTGAAGGATCTGCTTTACTTCAACGCGTGCAAACAGCAGATCCTTCGCTGCGCTCAGGATGACACGTTCGGTGAAGAGCTTTTCAGGAGCGTGCTACTGCTGGCGCGTCAACTTCACAACTGGGCTCGGGCTGGATGGCGAAATCCCCAAAGCTGGCTTACTTCCCGCTTTCCGCAATCTCGAAATCCACCACTGCTTTCAGCACCGCGGGGGGCATGCTGAGTACGTTCCCGACGCGGCGGCCGTTGATGAATAGAGTCGGGGTTGCAGCGATTGCGACTTCATTTCCCAGTTTCTTGGAACGTTCCAAGCGCTCCTTCGTCCCCGCGGAATCCGCGCAGGCGGCGACCTTTTTGGCATCCGCGCCGGCGCCGGCCGCCAATTCGTTCAGCTTAGTGGTCAGCGCCGCGGCTCCGGTCTCGTTTTGCTGGTTCACCGCCTCCTGTTGCTCATACACCGAGGCAATGAACTTCCAGGCTGCATCATTGTCCTCACGCACGATGCAATCCACGTAAGCGGCTGCATTCTGAGCCCAAGGATGGATTTTCTCCAGCGGATAGTTCTGGAAGATGAGTTTGACCTTTGTTTCCCCGCCCATCAGCTTTTCGATGCTCGGCTGCACCTGCTTGCAAGCTGGACACTCGAGGTCGCCGAACTCCACGATCGTGATTGCCGGCGTGGCCGGTCCTTTGGTCGGGCCAAACGCGCCCTTGTCCAGGATCGCCCGATCTTTAGCGAATGGATCGGGACCGAAAGGCAGCAAGTCGCCCGCGATTGCGTGATCCCCCTGGACGTATAGTTTGGTTGGCTGCTGCCCGTTGGGGGTGTTCACAACCGCATCCACTTCGGCCAAGCCATCCACGGGCGAAGCCTTAATCGAGATCACTTTGAAAACCAGGTTGGGCTCGAACCCGAACATGCGGTGAAAAAAAGCGTTTACTGTCGCTTCGCTCGGCAAGTTCGAGTCGGTCGGGTTGGCTGCCGAGGCTGCGTTGCCGGTCTGGGCCAGTGCGCACGATACCAGAATGAAGATCGCTAAAGAAGCCGCTAGAGTACGTTTCATGTGTCTTCCTATCAAATGAAATGAACACCGTGAACGGGCTCCCCTCTGAGAGCCGGGGTTTTGGGCTGGGGTGGAAATCAGACCTCGTGGCGTGCGGCGATGGGGAATCTGCGTCCAACGCCGAAAGCCTTCTCGGAAATCTTCAGCCCCGGTGCCGCTTGCTGCCTTTTGTACTCGGCACGGTCAACCATCTTGATCACCTCTCGTACCAGTGCCGGATCTATCTTCCGTTGGCTGGCAATCTCATCGGCCGGCTTCATATCTTCCACATAGTCGACAAGGATCTGGTCAAGTATGTCGTAGGGGGGCAGCGAATCGCTGTCCTTCTGGTCCGGACGCAGTTCGGCGGACGGCGGCTTGGTTAAAGTCGAATGCGGAATCACGGGGCGCTGCGAGTTCACGTATTCGGCAATCCGGTAGACCAGCGTCTTGGGCACGTCGGAGATCACAGCCAGTCCACCCACCATATCTCCATATAGCGTGCAATAGCCTACGCCGATCTCCGATTTGTTTCCAGTTGATAAGACCAGAGCTCCGAATTTATTCGAGATCGCCATCAGCAATGTGCCACGAGCGCGCGCCTGTATATTTTCTTCCGTTACATCTTCGCCGAGAGCGGAAAAAACTTTCGAAAGCCCGCTACGAAATGAATCAAAAATTCCTTTGATTGGAATAACTTCAAAGCGAATATTTAAGTTTTGCGCAAGCTCCTGGGCATCTTGCACGCTGCCCTCCGAGGAATACTGGCTGGGCATCGCCACGCCGATCACGTTTTCCGCGCCGAGCGCTTCCACGGCGATCACGGCAGTCAGCGCCGAATCGATTCCGCCGCTCAGGCCGACTAGCGCTTTTCCGAAGCCGCACTTTCTTACATAATCGCGCGTTCCGAGCACCAGGGCTGCAAAGGCGCTTGCCGCTTCGCCCTCGATCCAGGGATGGACGTCTCCCTGTCTCGCTTCCGTATCGTAGAAAATCAGGTCTTCTTCGAACGACTTCGCCTGCGCCAAAACCTCTCCATCCACCCCCACCACTATGCTCGACCCATCAAAGACAAGACTGTCGTTCCCGCCCACCTGGTTCACCATTACCACCGGAACCCGGTGATGCCGGGCAATCGACGCCAACATCTCCCGGCGCAATTCGCGCTTCCCTAAGTGAAAGGGAGAGGCGGAGATGTTCAGCACCACTTCACCCCCGGCCTGGATTAATTCCTCCACCGGGTCGACTCTGTAGAGCCTGCGATTCCAGAAAGTCTTGTCATTCCAGGCATCTTCGCAGATGGTCAGCGCCAACTTCTTTCCATCGAGTGCAAACAGCTCCTGCCGCTCCGCTGGAGCGAAGTTTCGCATCTCGTCAAAGACGTCATAGGTGGGCAGCAGGCGCTTTGACTGCACCAGTGCCACCTCCCCATCGCGCAGCACGGCGGCTGAGTTCATCACCGATTTGCCGGTATCGTAGCAGGCGCGGCTGACGAAGCCGCAGACGCAGACAATCTCGCGAGTTTGGGCGGCAATCTCCTCGAGTGCCTGGCGACAGCGCGCAACAAAGCCAGCCTTCTCCACCAAGTCGCGCGGCGGATAGCCACAGACACTGAGTTCAGGAAAGAGGACAAGGTCGGCATGGCCCTGCTGGGCACAGCGGGCGAATTCGATGATCTTCCGGGCATTGCCGGTAAAATCACCAACCGTCGGGTTCACTTGGGCGAGCGCGATTCTCACTCTTATAGTCTAAAGGCTAGCAAGAAACTTTGACAGGCGGGCTTTGGGGTGTATCCGCCGCGCTACTCCCAACCCAGTCCCCTCGGCGAGTACCAGCCTACCGGAGAGGCCAATGGCCGGTGGGAGCCGCACCTGACGAAGCTGGCAAATTCGCGTCAGGAATTCCCGTGGGACTTCCTCCAGTCTGTCCCGGCATCGGCCAGCCTGCCGAAGCCGGCTGCGTGTCAGGATTCTGGCGGTTGGGCTGAGAGATGTTTTCACCGGGTCTGAGCAGAGAGGGTCGATTATTCGGATTCTTCTCCGCGTCGCTTGTCTTGTGGGCCGCGGGCGATATTTCACTCGCCAAATCAACTTCAGGCTGGGTGCGAATGATCTTTTCGCCGTCGACTTTCATCGTCTCGATTCGTACGACTGTGTCGCCTACGAAGCGAACGAACTCCACCTCGTTAGGCGGTTGTCCATAGATCCACTCCTCATACTCCGTGTCGCCATCGCGTTCGCGAATTCGCCGCGGCGGACGTTCCTTGGCATAGGTCACCATTTCGCGATCCATGCCAACCAGAGCCCTATGCTCCTTGACGGCCTGCTGCAACTTCGGCGGCAGCGATTTTTCATAAGCCTCGGCCACGGATTCAGGTTTGAAGTCGAGCACCGGGGCAAGCATTTCTTTCACTTGTCCAGCCGTCAACTCCGGCACGTAATCCTTGAAGGCAAGCGTCACGTAGGAACCGCGCGCTTGATTGTACACATCCTCCGATTTCGAATCGTGCGGACTGCCAGGCGCGACGGTGCCCGCCGAGCCAGCCTCGATCCGCTGCCACCACTTCTTCCGCGCCTGCGGGCCGCCGTTGATTTCAAATCTCGTGCCCTGTAAAGCGGAGGTTCGTGATCTGCACGCGTTCACCGGGACGGCACACCAGACCGTTATCGACCATCAATCGGCGCGCCTCCGCCTCGCCCGGGAAAACTTGGCCATTCTCGATCTTCAAGCCAATTTTCCCCATGGGAAAAAAGCGCAGGGAAAACGCAGCTTCGGCGGTGAAAGCTCGGATGAGATCCCGGCGACTCTGCTCGCTGAGTCTGGGCGGTTTCGCGACGTCACTGGCAAAGGCGGCAGCGGCCAGCAATCCCAACAAAACACTTAAAGCAATGCGGCGGCGAGACATCGGACACCCAGAGGACACCCAGATTTCCGAAATTACGGCCACCGTTTCGCGAGAGGCATCTCCCGCGAAGTCAGTGGTCAGCACGTCGTTGATAGGGCTGAAGACACCGGCGTGCCGCGTTGTTTAGATGCTGGCAGGTTGGTCTGCGCACTCAATACAGTAAGTACTTCCGTCTGGTGTGAATAAATATTTCCAGCCGCTCACGCCAGCCATCCGCAATGCGTCTCGGGTCATCTCCCCGCAACAGTGCCTGCAGGGCTGCGTGATTGACCAGCAGATCTGCAATTCGTTCGGGGGCGAACTGCCGCGGATAAAGCTTCCTCAGCGCCGAAGCGATTTCCAAGCCCAACTCCGGGGAATCCAACTCGTTGCGTGCGGTGAGCAGAATGTGAACTCCATGGCAGAGCTGCTTCGCATGGGTGCCGCTGGCCGGCGTAAAGTTAATCGGAATAAATCGCACTCCGCTCAGCTCTCGCGCGTTCAGATAGGCTGCGAGCTGCCGCCCGTCGATCCAGGGCGCTCCCAACACTTCAAACGGTGTTTCGGTTCCCCTACCGACCGAAACATTCGTTCCTTCGATCAGTGCCACGCCCGGATACAGCGTCGCCGCTTCCAGGCTGCGCAAATTCGGCGAGGGGTTTGTCCATGCCAGACCCGTCGCATCAAACCAGTCGCCTCTTTGCCATCCCTGCATTCGGACGACCGACAGGGTTGCGCCAATCTTGCGTTCGGAGTTGAACAGCAGCGCCAACTCGCCCATGGTCATGGCGTGCCGAATCGGAACAGGATGATAGTTCACAAAGCTCTCGTGTCCGCCGGGGTCCTCGTTAAGCGCTGCTTTTGCGCGTAGTGGAATGGAGGCGTCGGACACCGCGCCTTGCACGAACGCCCCCGTGAGGGGATTGGGTCGGTCCAGCACGATCAGCGACAGCTTCGCCTTGGCACAGGCTTCGAGAAAATATCCAAGCGTGGTTTCGTAGGTATACCAGCGCACGCCAGCGTCCTGAATGTCGAAGACCACGGCATCAAGCCCCTTCAGAACCTCCAGCGAAGGCCGCCGGGCGGCATCAGTAGCGCCGTACACGCTGTAGACAGGCACGCCACTCGCTTGATCGTGCGCTTCGTCGATACGAGTCGTGTCGAGCGCACCGCTGATGCCGTGCTCGGGACTGAAAATCGCGTGCAGTTCAACATCCGGCATGCGGGCCAGCAGGTCGATGCCGCGCCTGCCTTGCGAGTCCACCCCTGTCTGGTTCGTCACCAGTCCAATCCGGCATGGCCGCGACGCGCAACTTGATGGACGCCTCAACGTGTCCTTCCCGGCTGCCGTGCCGGGAGCCCCGGTGACTGCCGCTTTATCCGTTGCTGGGCCGGAAGGAAACAGCGCTCCACGCTCGGCCAACACGTCGAGTCCGGTCTTCACCTGTCCATTGCGCGACTGCAATAGGCGCATCCCGGTTAGCGTCTCGTTGTATCCGGTAATCGCCGCCAGTTTGAGCCGTTCCTCCTCCGGAACGCCGAGCTTCAAGACCGCGGCCACGGCATTGGCCACGCGAGCACGGAGCGCAACCGCTGGCGACGGGGTCTTTGCCCGCGGATGCACGGCATTTGTCAGCAAGATGATGTACGTGTTTGTCGCCGGGTCGATCCACATCGAAGTTCCGGTGAACCCCGTGTGCCCAAAGCCTCCAACCGGCAGCAGTTCGCCGCGATTGATTGAGAATGGCGATTCGATATCCCAACCGAGACCGCGCAGTACCGTTGCTGTCGCGGGCTGCTGCGGTGTGGTCAGCTTTTCTATTCCGGCAACAGAGACCACAAATTTGCGGTCGAGCATAGCCTGCGCAAAGCACGCCAGGTCATCGG
>JBEKQP010000271.1:0-6350 GCA_049519595.1 Candidatus Korobacteraceae bacterium
GTGATCACGATGCGAGTGATCCATTTCCGTGCGCCCACTCGGTGGAGGATGACGTTACTGGGAATTTCGAAAAGGAAATAGGCAATGTAGAAGATCCCCGCGATCGTGCCAAACCATGTCATGCTGATGCCGAGATCCTTATTCATGCTCAGGGCCGCATATCCGATATTCACGCGGTCAACGAGTGTCCATAGAAACAGGAACATCGGCCAGGGGATGAGCCGCCAGCGCAAGCGGTTCATCAACGCATCTTCATCTACCATCTTCTTTGCCACGAGTTGTTCGTTTACGGTGTCGTAATTAGCCATGACCCTCTCCGGTCTATCGAATCTTTCGAAAATTCAGGGCGTGAGCGTACTAGCTTACCCTGTCTGTTGTCGAGCCGCGATCACTTCGCTTTCTTGCTAGTCTTGCTGGAAGCCCGCAGCACCCACTTTCATCAACTCCGGCTTACCTGCGGCATGAAGTGCCGCAATATATCCGAAGGTCATCCCAGCACCCACCTGGCATCCTCCTCCGGGATACTCTCCACCCATGATGGAATGCGCGTCGCAGCCGCATGCATACAGTCCGGGAATAGGCTGGCCAGATGTATCGAGTACCCGGGAATGAAAATCCGTTTTCAGTCCCAGGCTTGTGCCGAGCGGTGTTGGCACCACAGGAATTGCGAAATAAGGCAGCTTCTCAATTGGCCCGAGACACGGGTTTGGCGAATGTTCCGGGTCTCCATACTGGCGACCGTAAGGACTGGAACCCTTGTTGAACTCGGCGTCAATGCCGGTCTGTGCAAAGCGATTGTTTGCGTCGATGGTTGCCGTCAGCCCCGCTGCATCGACACCGATCTTGCGGGCAAGCTCCTCCAAGGTGTTGGCACTATACAAATAGCCCGACTCGATGTGGGCCTT
This sequence comes from Candidatus Korobacteraceae bacterium, assembly GCA_049519595.1. GTDB lineage: Bacteria > Acidobacteriota > Terriglobia > Terriglobales > Acidobacteriaceae > CAWBRT01. The sequence continues at coordinate 906 of JBEKQP010000271.1, forward strand.
CAGAAAGAACGAAGGCGTGAGAGGCCGGATCATCCCGAGTCCGTACTTCCACAAGAAACGCCGGTCGCAAACCAGCATGGCTGGAATGCTCGGAACGGTCTCATTCGAAAGGTACATCCCACGAGTAAACTCATGGTACGAGACAGACTCATCAACAAACCTGCGCCCGGCGCTGTTGACGGCAACAAGCCCGGGTTTCGCCCGATCCCAGATGTGTGGGAAAACGATGGTTGATCCGTCGGAGCGTCTCCCGATTGAGCTCGGGAACCAGAGCGCGTTATCCTCTCGTATCGGTCCAATAGCGGCTCCAATACCCTGGGCCAGCAGCATTGTGTCTCCGGTGCATGCGCCACAGGCTCTGGTATATTGAGCCGCGGGCCTGCGCAAGTAACGCTGACGCAGCTCCGCGCTCCCCGGGAAGCCGCCGGCTGCCAGAACGACACCACGGCGGGCGTGAATTCGCAGTTCCTTGCCATTGTATTGGGCGACTAGGCCAGAGACGCGGCCGTTTTCGATGATCAGTTCTGTAGTTCTGCAGTCGAACCAGACTGAACCACCGCGATCGAGCAAATTCTTGAAGAGGTTTGCCACCAGGGCGTTCCCGAGAACCAGCCGAGTTCCACGCTTGTATCCGCGCAGACGATCGAAAAGATAGCGCAACACCACCCTCGCCCCCAGCAGGAACGCATCGGGCGACAAGTGCGCAATCTTTAGAAGTCGAAAGGCTTCCGGGCGCGTCACCATCATTTTGCCACCGAACAGCGCCCACTCCGGCACGGGCCAGCGCACCCGGCTGAAATTCCTGCCTAACATGCGCCCATCAAAGGGCATTGGCTCCAGTGGGCGCCCGCCTTTTCCCGCCCCCGGAAATTCCTGCCGATAATCGACGAACGTCTTATATATCCGCCAACGAATGTCGCACTGCTTTTCGAGATACCCCAGCATTTCGGGACCGGCGGCAAGGAAAGCAGTGCGAATCTCACGGTCTGCAAGCCCGTCGACAAGTAAATCGAGGTACTGCAAAGCGGCCGCATCGTCGCCTTGAACGCCCTCCTGCCGCAGGTAGGAATTGTTCGGAATCCAGCAGGTCCCCGCAGAAAGAGCAGTCGTACCACCGAGGTACTCAGTCTTTTCGATCACCAGAGTGCGCAGCCCCTCGATTGTGCCGACTAGAGCGGCCGTCAGACCCGCGCCGCCTGAGCCGAGTACGATGAGATCGTATTCCTCGTGCCAAGCTTGCTTGCCAGCGCCAGATGCAATGTTGATCGTCATTACGCAGCACCCTCCGATAGAAGGGCGAAAGACCTATCTTGACCAAAAACTGCCGAGGTCGGGATTGAATGCTCTAGATTATAGCGTGAACTACACCGCAGTCTGGCATCACGGTGCAGATACCGCAAGGTACAATCGCTCAACTAGTGTTGAATTATTTTCTAGATTGCGGTCGATGAAAATCCAGCCGGTCGACCGTGCTCCGCTCTTCGCCGCGTTGCGACTACAAAACAAAATGATCGCGTGCACCGAAGGGGTTGGTGGACGCGATCGTTCGTCTGCGAACCGGGTTATCTGGCTTGCCGGATCATCGACACGCAGGCGCGCAGGGCAAGGAGGTAGCTGTCCACCCCGAAGCCGACGACCGAGCCTCGCGCGATCGGAGAAATCACTGAAAGATGGCGAAACTCCTCCCTGGCATGAACATTTGACATGTGGACCTCGACGATCGGCACGGTCAGGATGGCCAGAGCGTCGCGCACTCCATAGCTATAGTGCGTCCAGGCGCCGGCATTGATCATCACGGCATCTACCTTATCGGTATGAGCCTGATGGATCTTCTGGCACATGGCGCCTTCGTCGTTGGTCTGATAGTTTTCCACCTCGACGCCCAGTTCCTTGCCGAGAGCCTCGGTAGCGTCGTAGATGTCCTGCAGTGTAGCCGTGCCGTAGTGAGCCGGGTCGCGCTTGCCGAACATGTTCAGGTTGATACCGTGCAGCGAGAGAATTTTTGCCATTGTCTCCCTCCTTCTGCGCACATAGCCTCAAGGCCCGAGGTGCGGTCACTGCCTTGATGGTACCTCAACCCCAACGCTCTAGGCGGTGACCGCCTCATGCTTGCAGTGGATGGACACGTGGGCGTCCAAATAACGCTTTGCCGCATCGAGGCAGCGCCGGGCATGCTCCTCGTACCCATATTCGGCCACGCGCTGGAGGTGCGGCAGTTCGATCGAGTAGGGAATCCGCGGCAACCTATCCAGAATGGCGGCAATATCGATCGCCCCTTCGCCGACATAGAGGCGCGCGTCGCGGACCACGTGGATCATGTCCCCGCGCATCGTCGGCACCTCTTTGGGGCCATCGCACAGGTGCGCCAAATGGAACCAGTTGCGCGGCAAGGCACTCAGTTCGTCGAGCGCAACGTGCGAAAAATGTATGTACAGCGTGTCGACCAAGATGCCCGCGTTTTCCCGGTTAGCGGCACGCACCACGTCCGCAGCCTCTTGCAGGTTGGTCAGTCTTGAGAAGCTGGGGAATTCCAGGTCCACGGTCATACCCAGCGGTTTGGCGAGGTCGCATATCTGCCCAAAGCAATCTACCAGGAAATTGCGATCGGACCGGTCGGTAGTCCAGGCGCTCGAGATGACGTGGCGGGCGCCCAATTCGGCGGCGGCCTCCATGGCCGGAAGGTAGCTTTTGGGATCGAGACCGGCGACGATGCGGGCCAGTTCGAGGTCAAGCATCTTGAGGCCGGTTTCGGCCAAGGCAGCCTTAGTATGCCGCAACATGGCATTATCTTGGGGCAGGTATTTGGGTTCGCCGGGTGTTCCCACGGGAATGAGTCGAAAGCTGACGAAATCATACCCTGCGCGCGCCGCGAGGTAAGTCATCTCGGGCGGGGCGCAGTTGAGGACCGTGAGCTGGGCCAGGGAAAACTGCCGGTTCATGTTTTCTACTCCTAGCAATCAAGTCTGTGCTTCTAACGGAAATCCGGAAACTCGCTAAGCCTGTCACCCCGCAGGTCGTTCAGCAAGCAGCATTCGGTCAACATCAGTTGAAATTTTTCTCAGTGCTATCGTTAAAATGACTTGGCCACCAGTAAGCCAGCTCGGCACGAGGGAATGCGATCTCGTCGTATTCGGCTCGGGTGGCGAGGATCTGACGGGCCGCCCCGGTGGTCCCCGCGAAACCGCTCTTCCATATTCGGGAAGAACTGCTCATAGACCAGACCTATGCCGACGCAAACCTTCGGAGGCCAACAGCGAAGTTCCCCCGACAAGGTTCGCTTCATCTCCAGCACAAGGGCCTCAAGATCATGCTCTGCAAGGTGAAGAGTGTGTCAATCGCAAGACATGGTTTGCAACTCTGGTTCGCTTATGAGCCGATCTCGCCTGATGTTGACCAATCCGGCTGCGGTACCTCTTTGTCGTATACTAGATGTCCTGACACGTGTCGCCTTGCCGTTCGATCGCTCCCCGAGTGGGAAGAAGCGTGCTTTATTGAAACTGATCGGGCATTTGGCTGAGGAAGCGGATCGAACGCTGCGCATTCGAGTTGAAAGTCTACGCGACTTGTCGCCAGCGGAGCGCTTGGTTGCGCTTGTTAATTGTAGTGCGCGCTCCGCTTCTTAAATCGGAAATGCAGAACTTGTGTTTACGATTGAACCCCCACTGACCTCAACGGGGATCATAATTTGACAGTCCTGCAGATCCATTCAGGACGGCAACATGACACGGTCGTTCTGCAGTAAGAGATATCCTTGATGAGCGAGACGAACGCAAAAATGGCACGCGGTATATATCTCGTCGGATTTAGTGGGACGGGCAAGTCGACTATCGGAAAGATGATTGGCGAGAAGCTTGGTTGGCCCACATGCGATCTGGACGAGTCGATCGAAGCGCGCAGCGGCATGACAATCCCAGTCATCTTCCAGCGAGAAGGTGAGCCTGGATTTCGTGCGAGGGAGGCCGAGGCTCTACGAGCAGCCTCCAGCGAGTGCCCCTTCGTCATCGCAACGGGGGGTGGAACGGTTGTTCGACCGGAAAACCGGATCTTCATGGCAAGCAAAGGTTGGATTATTTGCCTTGATGCCCAGCCACAGACCCTGCTTTCAAGGATTCAACACCAACTTACTTCCGACCCCAAGGCCATCCGCCCGATGCTCGATTCTGTTTATCCTCTCGATAAGATTCGAGCACTCAAGCACACCCGCCAGCCGCTGTATTCTCTTTCGGATTGGACAGTACAAACGGATCGACTGACAACGGACCAAGTAGTCCTCGAGGTGATTCGTGCGGCAGATGTACTTGGGCGCTCAAGTGAACCACCTGGGGTTGAAGAAGTATTCGGGGCGCCAATGCGTCACTCACTCACTCCAGATTCGCCGCCTCCTATCTTGATCGCGGCCGGTCCCTGGCCCTATCAAGTGGTTGTAGACTGGAACCACTTGCAGGCACTCGGTGAACAAGTCCGACGTCTACTTCCTCACGCCAGACGCGCAGCCATCCTGACTGACGAACGGACTTGGGCGCGACTCGGCAAGCCTCTGGATACATCATTACAGGCAGCCGGGCTTGAGGTCCATGTCCGAGTTGCTCCTTCAAGTCAAGCCATCAAGACTCTAGAAGAAGTCAGCGCTATTTATGATTGGCTGCTTGGGATACCATTTCGTCGCGATGATGTTTTCATAATCAGCGGTGGCGGCGCCATCGATGACCTTGGGGGATTTGCTGCTTCCACATACATGCGGGGCGTTGCACTGGTAAAGATACCAACATCATTGGAAGGCATGTTGGATAGCTCCTTCGGAGGAAAAACGGCGCTCAATCATCCCCGGGCCCCCAATCTGATTGGCACCTTCTTTCATCCTCGGCTGGTTTGGGCAGATGCGTCGCTGCTGCTAGACGAACCTAAGGGCGACTTTCGCTCAGCACTAGCGGAAGTCGTCAAATATGCAATGCTCGAAAGCTCGTTGCTTAGGGATCAGGTGGTCGGTATTTCCCTATTCGATCAATTGCAACAAAGCGTGACCGAACTGATTGGAGCTCCGAACCGAGCTATCCTGAACATAATTGCGAGGTGCGTAGCACTGAAGGCACAGGTTGTTGCCGGCGATGAACGAGATTTGGGCGAGTATCGTATCTTACTCAACTATGGGCATACTATTGGCCACGCACTTGAATCGATCACAAATTACAAGTTGCTGCATGGTGAAGCTGTTGCGATCGGAATGGCGGTTGAGGCTAGCCTGTCCCTTCGGCTTGGCCTGGCCAAACCTGAGGTAAAGACTCGGCAAGATGACTTGCTCGCGCAGTTTGGCCTACCCACCCGACTGCCTCAGGTTTCGCACGATTTACTACTGGCACGCATCGACTCTGACAAGAAGGTGTTTGGCGATGCACCGCGTTGGATCCTGCCGATTGCCATTGGCCGAGCCGTGATCTCCAACCAGGC
>JBEKQP010000272.1:0-6295 GCA_049519595.1 Candidatus Korobacteraceae bacterium
TTCGCTCCTGATTTTTTGCCCGGTTTATATCTCTCAACCAGGAATTACAGAAGGAGTATGTGATCAGGGCAGCCATGAGTCCGGTAAGCAAGCCGATGATGGCGCCATGGAACCACCACGGCCAACCATTCCCGTGCGCTCGGATCAGTAACAGGCCAACCCCGAGCGTGGTAAATGCCACCGCCCCTCCGGTGAACATGGCGAATGCAGCGGGATGCCGCAGACAAAAATTCTTCGCCGCATCCTTGCGCACGCTATCCTCCTTCACCCGTTTGGGTGCTGAGGAACGCCTCTCGCCACAACGGGCGCCTTCGCCCCGTCGCATTCTGCGCGAGTGGTTCTGAGCAAGTAATAGGGGACGTCACTTAACACTAACTCTCCAAAGTCGAGATGCAGAAAGCCCTCGTTGAGTTGGACAGATGGCCCATTCAAGCCCGGGTCCCCGGCGAGGCTCGGTTCGCTGGGGTGGAAGCCCGCTGTTGGCTTGAGTGGGGCAGTTCTCTTCGTTGTCTCAGGGAAACAGTAACTCTAAAGCCGCGTCCGAATCCCACTTTCCACGCAGGGCCCTTCGCCTTTAATATGAAACGACGCGAGTGTCGCAAAATCGTTACGGAGGCACCATGAGTTCTTCTCCAGAAGAGATGCAGGAACTACAAGAGAGGGCAGAGAAGGGCTACGAAGCGCGGCTTGCGCCCGTCAGCCTGACGATGGCGATCCTGGCGGTCTTTGTGGCCGCCGTTTCCGTCCTCGGCCATCGCACCCACACCGAAGAGATCATCTTGCAGAATCGCGTAACCGACACCTGGGCCTACTACCAGGCGAAGAACACCCAGCGGCAGACTACCGAATTATTTCTCGATTTGCTGAACATTGCAGAGTTCAAGCACCCGGATACCGAACCGCTGAAACGTAAATACCAGGATGCGATCGGCACCCTCGGTGCTCGCCAGGATGAAGTTAAGACTGAAGCCCGCAAGCTCGAAAAAGAGATGGATGTTGAGCGCCGTCGCGCCGACCGCTTCGATCTCGGGGAGAGCTTTCTGGAGATTGCGCTGGTCGTCACCTCCATCACGCTGCTCACGCGGAAGCGTATTTTCTGGGGAGCGGGATTCGTGGCGGCTGCCATCGGACTCATCATCGCTGCCACCGGACTCGCTCTGCACTGAGCCCGCCCAACAAATTTCCGTTAAAGGTGGCCGACATTTGCGGAGCCGCAGGCGGAGCTAATGTGGGGAGGTAGGAGAGTGGCCCCCGCCCTAGCTTTCGTTGCTAACGTGGGTAGTTGGCGGTTGGGTCGTTTACTCTTGGCCTTGCGGGTGCCCCATACAAGCTTCCTTTGCTTGTGTGGGGTAGTTTGTTTTTGTTTAGGAAACTCCCCACTCAAGCCAACGGCGGGCTTGAATGGACCACCCGCGGGATCCTACCGCCCGGCGCCGCCTTGCCAGCCCGCACGCCGTCCCCTCGGCGAAATGTCCTGAAATCAACCAAACCGCCCGAAGTTCAGCTTCGCCGGAAGCCGCCTGAGCATCTAAGTATCCGGGGCACTGTGGGGAGCGGGTGTGCCGCGTGGGGCGCGCGCCTGCCAGCCAGAATGTGCTAACACACCCAAAATTCACTGATTCCGGAGGGACTTTTATGTCCACCACCATGCAGCCCAGCAGCGGCCTGGAAGACGTCATTGCGGGCAGTTCCGGTATCTGCTACATCGATGGCGACAAAGGCATCTTGGCCTACCGTGGAATCGACATTCACGATCTGGCCGACAACTCCACCTTTGAAGAAGTCACCTATCTGCTTTGGTTTGGCAAGCTGCCGACCCGAGCCGAACTTCAGGAATTCAACTTATGGCTGGTGCGCGAGCGCAAACTCGACGCGCAAATCATCAGCCTCATCCGGCAAGCGCCCAAGCACGCCCTGCCCATGGACGTACTGCGCAGCATCGTCTCCTCGCTGTCGTTATTCGATCCCGAGGAAAGAGCCAATGATGCCGGGGCCAACCTCCGCAAATCCATTCGTCTGACCTCGCAATTAGCCATGATCGTGGCCAACTACGACCGCATCCGCAAGGGCAAGCCGCTCATCGAACCCGACCGCTCCCTGTCGCATGCCGGAAATTTCCTGCTGATGCTGAACGGCGAACTGCCGAGCGAAACCGCGACTCGCGCCTTCGACATCGCCCTCATCCTGCACGCCGACCACGAATGGAACGCCTCGACCTTCGCCGCGCGCGTAACCGCCGCCACGTTGTCGGACATGCATTCGGCCATCACCTCGGCCATTGGCGCTCTCAAGGGACCGCTGCACGGCGGCGCCAACGAAGCTGTCTTCGGCATCCTGGAGGATATCGACCGCAACGGTGCCGATCCCGTCGAATACATCAAGGGCATGCTGGCGCAAAAGGCCAAGGTGCCGGGCTTCGGACATCGCGTTTACACCACCGAAGACCCGCGCGCCACCCATCTTCGCCAGATGTCTCGCGACCTGGGCTATTCCAGCGGACAGACCAAGTGGTTCGATTACTCGCGCCGCATCGAAGAGTTCATCAATGCCGAGAAGAAACTGAACGCCAACGTCGACTTCTATTCGGCTTCAACGTACCATACGCTGGGCATCGATGTTGACCTGTTCACCCCGATTTTCGCGGTTTCGCGAGTCGCCGGATGGACAGCCCACGTGATGGAGCAGCTCGCGGATAATCGCCTCATCCGTCCGCGCGCCGAATACATCGGGCCGGTGTACCCGAACAAGTACACCCCGATCGAACAACGCGGCGAACTGGTTGCATAAACGCGGCGAACTGGTTGCATAAATGTTTTTCTGAACGGGCGCGGCTTACATGACAGCTCATCGCCGGGGTGCCCCGCCGCCCTTCTGTTGGGCTGCCGTGGGGCCTGGTGGCCCATTCAAGCCCGCAGTTGGCTTGAGTGGGGCAGTTCCTTCGCTCGCTCAAAATGAAGGGAATTTCCCGGCCGCAGCCAGCGCAACTCATGCGTTGTCATTCTGAGCGACGCCGGGAGCGAAGAATCCCATCGAGGCTGGGGCATACGACGCAGCCGAAGGTTTTAGCGAAAACCCACGCGGGGTGCCCTAGGTTCCGCGCCGCGCAGTTCGGCGCTAACCGGCTGGCTGCCTGCGTCTACCGTCGAGCCCGTCGGTGTCCCGAATCTGCCGCGGTGAGGAGATGTGGAATTTCTCTATCAATTCACCGTTCCTCACTTCACCGCGTGCCGCAGCCCGCGTAGCGGGCAGAAGATGTTAGCCCCAGGCGCAAGCCTGGGGTGACAGGGGATTGATTAATGCAACGTAGCCCGCGTAGCGGGCGGAAGAAAGATGGTGGCCGATTCAACCTCGCTGTTGGCCGGGCAAGAAAAAAGCCTCACACTCCATAGTGCGAGGCACGCAATGTTGTGCTGTGCTTATAGCGCTGCTGCCATCGCCGAACCGCTTACATCCTCACTGGCTCGCGGATGAACACTGTCCGTCTATGTCGGACCTGCCGCACCCGCCATCCCCACAATGAGCGATACAACAGAGTTACTCCATTGGTTGAAACTCTAGTCCCGCGCCCGCCACAAGCAAAACGCAAAATTTCGATAGCAGCAATCAACAGAATTGCTGAATGATCTTTGCTCGAATCATCTATGATCGCGACCTGAATTTGTCCAGCGCGCTCTTTTGCAATGCCAGCAGCTCCCCGATCCCTTTACGCGCCAGCCGTGTCATCTGTGCCAGTTGCTCGTCGCCGAAGGGCACCTGCTCCGCCGTCGCCTGCAATTCAATGAAACGGTTCGAGCCGGTCATCACGAAGTTCATGTCGACTTCGGCGCGCGAATCTTCTTCGTAAGCAAGGTCTAGCATCGCCTCGCCGTCCACAATGCCCACCGACACGGCAGCGACCTGGTCGCGCAGCGGCACTGCCTTCAGCGTTCCGGCCGAGACCAGCCTCTCCAGCGCCAGCGCCAGCGCCACGTAACCCCCGGTGACGGAGGCCGTGCGCGTTCCCCCATCCGCCTGGATGACATCGCAATCGATCCAGAGTGTGCGTTCGCCGAGCTTTTCCAGATCGACCACGGCGCGCATCGAACGGCCAATCAGTCGCTGGATTTCATGCGTGCGCCCGCCCACACGTCCCCGGCTGCTCTCGCGTGGCGAACGGGTCAGCGTAGAACGCGGCAACATGCCGTACTCGCCGGTGATCCAGCCTTTTCCCCGGTTGCGCATCCAGCCGGGAACAGTTTCCTCGATCGAGCAAGTGCAGATCACGCGAGTGTTGCCGACCTCGATCAGGCACGAGCCTTCGGCCGTACGCACAAAGTCGAGGATGATGTTTGTCGCGCGCATCTGGTCGAGTGCGCGGTTGTCGGAGCGATAGATCATAGGTTTCCAGTCTCTCAGTAGTGGGTCACTTTGATTCCCAAGCCAGCATCATTCTTTCGAAGTAAGCTTTGGTTACGATAAAAATTTGGTTGTTCTCTTCTTCAAACCAAAAAGCGGGTGGCCCATTCAAGCCCTCTGTTGACTTGAGCGGGGCAGTTCCCGCTTTCATCCCTTCCCCTCCAGCTCCACGCGCTCGACGCGCTCCACCGCGCGGCCAAGAAAAATCGGAACCATGCGCATGAACTTTTCAACCGAGTCCGTGGTGAAGAAGCGGAACGCCGGCTCGCCATCGGGGCAGCCTTGCTCCGGGGTCCCCGACAGACGCCGTCCTTGCGTCTGTTGGGGTGTACTGCCGCTCACCAGCGACGCCACCACCTGCGCCGTGCTGTCGGCCGGATCGACAAACTCTATACGCTGCGGCACCACCCGGCGCAGCAACCCGCGCAGCAGCGGGTAGTGAGTGCAGCCCAGCACCATCACATCGGTATTGGGCGGAGCGCTGCGCAGAGCCTCGATCACGTAGATGCGTGCAATCTGCTCGGTCACCGGATGATCCGTCCATCCTTCTTCCACCAGCGGCACCAGCAGCGGGCAGGCTTTTTCGTAGGTGGCGAAACCTCTGCGCGCCAGCGCCCGCTGATAAGCGTGGCTGGCGACCGTGTTCTCGGTCGCAATTACGATTGCCTCGCGGTGACGGCTCAGTTCGGCGGCGTGGTCCGCTCCCGGCTCAATCACTCCCACCACCGGAATCTCGACCGCGCTCTTCACGTCGTAGAGAGCCAGTGAACTGGCGGTGTTGCAGCCGATCACCAGAATCTCCGCCCCGCACTTTTCCAGAAACTGCGCCGCCTCCACCGTATAGCGCGCCACGGTTTCGCGAGACTTGTTGCCATAAGGCAGCCTGGCTGAATCGCCAAAATAGAGGTAGCTTGCGTTCGGCACCAGCGCAACGATGGAACGCAGCACGGTCAGCCCGCCAAAGCCGGAATCGAAAACCGCTATTTTGGGCCGTCCGTTGCGCCCGACCACCACTTGCACCGCATCGGCGGTCGCGTCCGCGGCTCGCGTATTTTCCAATGTCCCGCTCACCGCATTTCCCGCACCAGTTGATTCACCAGAGTTACATCATAGACGCCCTTCAGGTCAGCGTGTCCCGCCAGCGTCTCGCGTTGCTGTCCCTCCACCAGAAATCTCACTTGGGTTAACTTCGGGAATGCGGCGGATAGAGTCTGCACCACGGAGGCGATGGTCAGCTCTTCCACGAGCGCTCCGGAGCGGTGCTTATCGGCAAACTCCGCGTTCGTGTCCACCACGGCCAGCGTGTCATTCACGAAGTAAACATTGCGAATGTCTGCTCCATCGCCGAGTTTGTGAGTGGACGCGCCTTCCAGGTAGTTGGCGACCAGGGTGCGCAGCAGCGTCAAACCCCGGATTGAAGGCGAAGTGGGCAACACCATGGAAAGCTGCCGCTCGTGCATCGTTCCATCGCGATCGTCGGCCACAAACATCCGCACTACTTCGGGGATCCCGGAGACGGGCGGCGTCATCGGACGGCTGTCCAGAGTCACAGCCTGCAAGGCTTCGGCGCGGCGCTTCAAACGCAACGCATAATAGCCGAGCACCAGCGCCGAGATGAGAAGCACGACGAGAACGACCTGCATTTGGCGCGAGATCATCGCGCCTCCAGCGTCAGCTCGGGTGCCCCACGTCCCGTCCCGCAGTTGGACTGACGTGAGGTAGTTGCATTGGGCGGCCCATTCAAGTTTCCTCTGCTTGAGTAGGGTAGTTTCCGCACGGCGCGCGCCTCAGTTGCGATTGCATAAATGTTTCTTTGCGGGGATGCGGCCTCAGTTGCGGTTGCATAAATGTTTCTTTGCGGGGATGCGGCCTCAGTTGCGGTTGCATAAATGTTTCTTCG
>JBEKQP010000273.1:0-6280 GCA_049519595.1 Candidatus Korobacteraceae bacterium
ATCTTTGCGGGCGGAGCATATGCCGTGCTGGTAATAGCCGTATTGAGTTTACCCGAGACCAAAGGGAAGAGCTTGCAGGAAGAAGTGCAAGTTGGAAAAACTACACCAGCTTAAGCAGCTTGGCGGTTATTCTGGTTGCGGTGACTAGCTGTGCACAGTTGCTACCACGCTCGGCGTGGGATGGGGGGCACCAGCCGCCATGGATACAATGCTCTTCTGAATATCGATAACGACAACGGCGGTACGGCGTGGATCGAGTTTGAATTCGTTGATCAGGCGACCTCCGAATCTGATTTGTTCCTCAGGATTCCACAGTTCAGTCAAATAATCACGAAGATGATTTCACGGAACAGGAATCAGCAGCATGAATTAATTTATCGTCGGCCCACCGCAGCAACGCTTGCACTTTTTCCTGAGCCGCACGAACATAAATCATTCCGCTCGCGTTCATGTCTCCTAAGTCACATTGTTGTTGACTTTCCGTGCGATGGAACTCACCATAGTTTATGTTTTCCGAGCCGCTGGAGTGGCTTTATGCCCCTGTCCCGCCGTACCATCAAAGCGTTCTCTTTCGCTCTGCTGTTTTTATTCATGACGGTCGTTGCGTCGGCCCAAAGCATCGCCGAACTCAAGGAACGGGCTGCTACCGGAGATGCAAAGGCACAATATAACCTTGGCGTAGCGTATGCCAATGGCTATGGTGTTTCGGAGGATAAATCCGAGGCAATACGTTGGTGGCGCAAAGCCGCCGATCAGGGCTATGTAAAGGCTCAGTTCAGGCTTGGCGTGGCGTACGATCTTGGCGATGTTGTCCAGAGGGACGAAGCTGAGTCGGTACGTTGGTATCGCAAGGCGGCTGATCAGGGCGATGCGGAGGCGCAGTTCAACCTTGGAGCCGCATACCGCGACGGCGCTGGTATCCCGAAGGACAATGCTGAAGCCTGTTTCTGGTTGAGCCTTGCTGCAACGGGTAAAGTAGAAGGTCTGAAACAGGAAGACGTAGCAAAAACACGTGATCAGCAAGCCTCCCATCTGACCAAGACGGAGCTATCGCAAGTGCAGGAGCGGGTGCAGCAGTGGGTTAAGGATCACGCTGCCAAAACGAACTCCCACTGACGAATCTGTGCCACTGTCCGCGTTTCACCACGAGTGGCGATTCCGCTTTCCTGAGGCATTTGTGACGATGGCATTTGCTAAGCCGACCAAAGTCGGGGTTGTAGGCAAGGTAAGGTGCACAGTTTTCGTTTTGTTAGCGATATTCTACGTTTCCAGTGGCTTTCTGACATCGGTTTGTTCTGCCCAGCAGACGAATGAGCTAATCCCTGATACCGAAAACAAACAATTGCTGGTGAACTGGCTCTACGGCGCGTATGTCCCGACGGACATTCCCCTGACGCCAATGACTTTCCAAAACCGCCTTAAACTTTATGAGCGTCAGACTTTTACGACGCCTGGCATTTACCTCAAAAGCGGCTTTCTCGGCGCGCTTGATCAGAGTAAAGGCGATCCTGAGGAGTGGGGTGGCGGAATGGAAGGATACGACCGACGTGTGGCGTCCAGCTACGGCCAATCTCTTATTCAAAACAGCCTTTCGGCCACTGGAAATGCGCTGCTGCAGTATGAGCCTCGCTACGACCGTTGTCGTTGCTCCGGGGTGTGGCACCGAACCCGGCACGCCTTCATGAGAAATTTTCTCACCTACAACAAGAGCGAGGAGGAATTGCGCCCACAGTTTGCGCTCTACGGGGCTGCGTTTTCCTCTGGAATGATCTCCAGCACGTGGAAACCGAAAGGTGAGGTCTGGGAGCAGGGTTCACGTGGCATGCTAACGCAAGCAGAATTTGGGCTGGTCTCTAACTGGGTCGGAGAGTTTGCACCTGAGATTACACGAGTTCTGCACAGGAATCATTCTCATAGTTCCCAAAACTGAACTGCCGCTGGAAAGCACTGCTGTCGCAGCGGAAATTGAATACTACGGGTAATGTGGAACATACATCTTTTTGAACACAGTGCCGGTCACGCCACCAGATGCGGTGCAAGCAGGAATCGTTCTTCGTTGCCAGTGGCACTTGGGGCGATAGTTACCTTCGGTGAACTCATTGCAGAGCAATTAATTGGTTGGGGTCGATCCGGATAACGAGGTAAGCAATCGATCCGTCGATTTTGCTAAACCAATGTGGCGTGCCCGCGGGAATGACGACAACGTCGCCTGCTTTGAGTTGACGGCTCGTACCGCCCTGTATTGCCGTGCCGCTTGCTCCGGGACCGTCTTCCTGCTTGACCTGCCAGCTATCAGCCGCCCTGACCTTCGCATTGACCAAAGTTCCGCCCGTCACGAGCGTCGCCGAGCCCTGCATCACGTGATAAACCTCTGAGACCTTATAGTGTAGAGCGGCGGTTTGGGTTTGGTCTTGAGTCCGGTAGAGCACACCGATGCCAACATTGTGCCCGCCTGCGTCGACCACTCGAATATTTGGGAGAGCGTTGGGTTTTCGTGGCCCGAGGCGGTCCTGAATTTCCGCCGCCGATATATCGGTGGCGGGGAGCACCTTGGTCTGGGCGTCGGCGATAACGGGCGTCAAGACGAATACTATCGACAGGAAGGTAACAATAGTCACTGCTCGCATCATGGTCTCCTTCAGCTTCGTTGAGAATGGTGGCACTCTACGCCGAGTGCGCTAAGACGTCAACTGCCTACGCACACCTTGTAAGGAAAGTTGTAGGCAGCGCAAATCACTCGAAGCGGGATTCGAGAGCGGGATAGATCGTGAGTTTGGAGTGAGGTATATGAGCGGCAAGGAGCGTGCGTTGGTCGCAGAAGGCGCAACCGGATCACTCGCGCCAGCGACGATGTCGACCGGAATCGAAATGCTCGAAAGCGTTTCGGGTGAGAACAATTCTGCAACCGCAGGCAAAGTTCCGAGACTTGCTCTTCCGGCGTGGTGAACCAAGGTTCTACGCTTTCGATTTGCTGTGGCTCGACGGCGAGCGTCAAGGCCGGCACAGATGCAAAGGGCTACACGATAAAGGCAGGGGGATTAGCCGGAAGAGATTCGATTCCCATTTTGGTACGGCTTCAATTTTCCTAGCAACCTAATCTGCCCAGAGACAATCAATAAGCATCATGTCTGGATTCTGTGTTGTTCGGCATCCGTCGACAACACCGCAGAGACGCATTGCGGTCTCGTCCGTTTGGATATAGACATCAACGGCCCCCCCTATAGTTTCTTTTCGGTGGAAGTGCAGGCTTTTTGGTTCATCGGCCCCAAGCGGTCGAAAGCAAATGCTTTTAGTTTGGGACACGTCCACTAACGAAATTTCATCGCAGGTACTTCCAATAAAGAGAGGAGAATGAATGAGAATACGCTTCGTGATTGCCATGTTTGTAATTCTGGCTTTGGTTGTTCCCGCCTTGATGCTTGCGCGAGATGGAAAAGCAGTTACTGCTAAACAGCTTGTGGGAACATGGAAGGTCGTCTCAGTTACGAACGAAAGGGACGGCAAGAAAATCGATGGCTTTGGCCCCAATCCCCAAGGCATCACGAGTTTTATTGGCAACGGCCGCTTCGTGAGGGTATTAACTCGGTCTGACCTGCCCAAGTTTGCGTCCAACAATCGGAATACCGGGACTCCGAACGAAAACCAAGCAGTTATGCAGGGTAGCATCGCCTATTTCGGCACTTACTCCTGCACTGCCGCAGAGAAAAGCTGCACCTATCATATTGAAGGCGGCACATTTCCGAACTGGGTCGGGGCGGATCAGAAACGAGTCCTAACGTTAACCGGAGACGAACTGCGAGAAACTAATCCTGCTGCATCAACCGGAGGCAATGCAGTGCTGGTTTGGAAACGAGTCCAGTAACTGAATTTCGTCGAACGTATTTCCAATGAAGGAGAGGAAAACGAATGAGAATACGTTTGGTGCTTGTCACGCTTGTAGTTCTCGGTCTGGTATTTGCAGCCGATAATGCCCAAGCTCAATCGCTGAAGAAACAAATTGTCGGGACGTGGTCGATAGTGTCAGTGGTGAATGATGTCAACGGCAGCAAGATTGATCTTTACGGTCCGAATCCGCAGGGACAGATCATTTTCACCCGCGATGGTCATTTCTCGTTCAGCAACATGCGCCCCGGTCGCACAAAGTTCGCCGCTAACAGCCGCACGGCAGGGACGCCAGAAGAAAACAAGGAGGCAATGGGAGGATACCTCAACGACTTTGGCACCTACGGCATCGATGCCGATGGAACCGTAACGCTCCACATTGTCGGTTGTAGCTTTCCGAATTGGGATGGCACTGAGCAAAAGCGCCGAATTACGGTCAAAGGCGATGAGTTGAAGTGGGAAAACGCCACACCGTCAACCGGAAGCGGATACGTGGTAATCACGGCGAAGCGCACCAAGTAGTGCGTTGAGATAAGCAATCACACCGGACGGTACCCAGCGTCAACTACATATTCTTTTGAAGAGGAGACACGATGAAGGGTATTTTCATCATCGGCTTGTTTGCGATTTGTTTTGCATCCGCAGCTTCGGCTCAAAAGACTGACACCGAGGGCTACACGACGTACTATGTGACGGTTTCGGCGACCTCGCTTCAACTCGGCTCTGGCCACACGATGACGGCAACCGAGTTTCAAGGTGTTACGCGGAGCGACCGGCAGGGCGGAATGTTCGATAGCATGACAGCGCGTTGTGTGGGAACTCGTGAGATTGCCGCGGGCGTCATGACTTCGCAAGGCTCGTGCACTGAGATGTATCCAGACGGCAGCCAAACGTTTTCGACCTATTATTCTAAAGGGCCACTCAGTGGTCAGCTTACTGGCGTGCATACATTCGTCGGCGGCACAGGGAAATATGCAGGCATTACGGGAAAGGCAGAGTATACCGCACAAGCTCTCAAAGCACCGGAAACGGCTCGGATGTTCGCTGCGCACCACACAGCGACATACACGCTACCGTAAAAAAACCGAAAAAGGAGATATCCCCCATGAAGTGGCAACGAATTGCTTTGATGCTCACTATCATCTCGCTGCTCGCCGCACCACTGGCGTGGAGCCAAGGCGGGAATGCCGAACAGCAGATCAAGAGATCGATTGACCAAGCCATCACAGCGATGATGAAAGCGGACACCAACTCCTTAGAGAAACTTCTAGCCGACGACTTCACAGCAATCCACAGTGATGGCACTTTCTTCACGAAGGCTCAAGAGATTGAGAGTGTAAAGTCGGGAACTCTGAAGTGGGACAAAGTCGATGTGCAGGACTTGAAGATACGGGTTTACGGAAACACCGCGATCACTACAATGCAGACCTCCTTCAAAGGAAGTGCCCCGAGCGGCAACCCGTACAAGGGCACCAACCGCTCCACTCGGGTCTGGGTAAAGCAGCAAGGTGAATGGAAGTGCGTTTCGTATCAAGTAACGCGAGTGCCATCAGCGAGCTAACGCTCGGAGTCGAGCCCGAAGTCACGAAGATGATCAAAGAAAAGAAGTAAATGATTTCCAACTCTCCAGGTGCGGCGGACATGCCATTGTCCGCTTTTTTGTTGCCTCTGGAGTTTCGGGGTTGGGATGATTGCGTCATGGCCTGCACTGCGTTGGCAGTCCAAACGGAGACCGTATTCGACTCGGCAGCGGTTGTAAGCATCAGGCTGCGTGATTCGCCGGAGCGATCACCTTCATCTTCTGCCAGTCATAGCCGAATTCTTTTCCACAATCCAAGCAGACGATGTACGTGCCAGCAGTCGTCGTTTGATGGGAACAATGCGGCCGACCGGGCTTGACAGTAATTGGAAACGTGCAGTGCTTGTGAGGACAGCCGAACAGTGCATCGACGAGTCTCGACATTGGATCCCCCCGGGCCTATTTCTGGCGATTCCCTTGTTCCTGATGAGATAGAACTCACTTCCGGTTGCAAAGTTTCGCGCTTACCCAATCTCCGTCAATTCGATTTCAAATGCAGGCAATACTTGACTCGCTGCGTGCTCGTCTCTTCGTCGCACCCGTCTATTTTCGCGACGCCATCCACCCGATAAGCCCACCAACGATAAGGCCCAGCGAGAACGTTGCCACCACGGTTTCTACCGGATGACGCTTCACCCGCTGGGTTGTGTCGTCGATCATTTCTTCAGCCAAATCGCCGCTCCGCTTGACGGCAAGCTTGATGGCACCCACGCCCTCGTCGATAGCCTCTGCCATCGCAGACGTGGCGCGGGTAAGTTTGCGGATGGATTCCGCCACCTGCGCTTCAGCTTTATCCACAATGTTTTCTGCCATAAGACA
>JBEKQP010000274.1:0-6185 GCA_049519595.1 Candidatus Korobacteraceae bacterium
CTTCATCATGGTGTGGTCCTTTACCGCGCCTTCGTCTACAACCACCACGCCGACTGGCTCGACCCCAAGGCAGATCGCGCCCGCGCCGCCTACGACATCTTCCACCCGCTGGACGGCAAGTTCGCGCCCAACGTCATCGTGCAAACCAAAGAAGGCCCCATCGACTTCCAGGCGCGCGAGCCGGTTTCGCCGCTGTTTGCGGGCCTTGAGCACACCAGCCAGGCCATGGAAGTCCAGATCACGCAGGAGTACACCGGCCAGCAGCGTCACCTCGTCTACCTCGCCCCAATGTGGAAGCAGGTGCTCGACTTCGATCTGCGCGCCGGCAACAGGTCCACGCCGGTAAAGGAAATCCTCGACGGCAAATCCTTCCACCAACCACTTGGTGGAATGATCGGCGTCGCTGGAGTGGGCCAGAGCGGCTGGCTCGGCTCGCCGCTCGCCGTCGCCAACCTGTACGCTTTCGGCCGCCTCGCATGGGACCCCGACCTTGCGCCGGAGGAAATCGCCGCGGAGTGGACCCGCCAGACCATCGGCGCCGATCCACAAGTCGTCGCGACCGTCGACAAAATGCTGATGCAATCATGGCCGGCTTATGAGCACTACACCGGCCCGCTCGGCACGCAAACCCTCACCGACATTACCGGCAGCCACTACGGCCCCAACATCGAATCCAGCGAAAACAACGGCTGGGGCCAGTGGCACCGCGACGATCATTTAGGCATCGGCATGGACCGCACCGTCGCCACCGGAACCGGTTACGTAGGCCAGTACCCGCCCGAGGCGGCAAAGATTTACGAGTCGCTTGAAACCACTCCCGACAACCTGCTGCTCTTCTTCCACCACGTGCCGTATACATACAAGCTGAGCGACGGCAAAACCGTCATCCAGTACATCTACGACAGCCATTACCAAGGCGCAGAAGAGGCAGCGGAACTCGGCAATGAGTGGGCCACACTCAAAGGCCATATTGACGACAAGCTTTACGAAGACGTACGCGCGCGCCTTGAATACCAGGCCGGCCACGCCATCGTCTGGCGCGACGCCATTGTGCAGTACTTCCTGAAACTCAGCGGCATCTCCGACGACAAGGGCCGAGCCGGCCATTACCGCGGCCGCTTAGAAGCCGAGGGCGCACGCCTCACTGGTTACAAGGTAATCAATGTAACTCCGTGGGAAGACGCAAGCGGTGGAAAGGCCGTTATCTGCCGCGACCTTCCACCTATCCCCTCGCGGCCAGGATCAGGCGCTCCCGTTCCCGCGGCAACCCCCGCTCCCGCCGGAACCACGCCTCACGAGCGCTGCTCCGCCGAATGGACATACTCCGGCGCACCCGGCCGCTTCAACATCGCCGTTCAGTACTTCGATCTGCAAGGCGGCGTTGCGAAGTTCTCGCTTGATATCAACGGCAAACAAACAGATTCATGGGTAGGCGATGCAACTCTGCCTTCGCGCCGCCCCAACGGCGACAACTCCACCCGCCACACCATTCACGATGTCGAACTAAAGACCGGCGACAAAATCCTCGTTGAAGGCACTCCCGACGGAACCGACCCAGCCGCGCTCGACTACATCGAGGTCACACCCGCTCACTGAGGCGCCTTACCGCTGGCTCGTCTCGCCCGCCGCCGCGCGCCGATTGAACTCCTCCGACTTCCCGCGCGGCACGGTCAGCGCCTTCCATTCGATTCCACTCAGATGCTTCGCCAGAAGCACGATCTGTCCGCAGTGGTACGAGTAGTGCGCCACCTGGCGATTGATAGCCTGCATCACCGAGTGCGCCTCGCCGCGAATGGTCACCGTCCGCGTCAAGTCCGCGTCGGTCACGGACTCTAGCGTGTCAAGCAGGCACCCCCATCCCTCTTCCCACATCGCCATCAGCGCCGCACGCGTCTGCGGTGGGTCAACAAACTCCGCGTCCCGATTGCGATCCGGCTTCTCTCCGTCGCTGGTCAGGAAATCCCGCCACCGCGAGCGCATGTTGCCCGCCATATGCTTCACGGTGATCGCAATCGAGTTCGACTCCTCGTCCAGCAACGCAAACAGTTGCTCATCCGCCAACTGCGCCATCGCCCGTTCACACATTCCCTTGTAATAGCGGAAGACCGCGATCGAATCGTCGAGATACGAGTTCGTAAACTGCAGCGCCATCTTCGGAGTCCCTAGTCCCTGGTCCCTGTTCCATGCATTTTCGCCGCTTCCACCAGCGTGGAATAAAACGTCGCTCCCGCCCCAATATCCGTCAGCCGCTCGCTGGTAAGCGCGTTCACGTTGGCGCCAGTCGCAGACAGTTTCGCCCAGTCCAACTGTCCCGCAACCACTCCCGCCGGCAGACTCTGGTTGATCACTGCAGTGAGCGCCACTTCGCCTCTGTCATTCCAGATCCGCACCGCATCGCCATCTCGAATCCCGCGCGCCTCTGCATCCGCCGGATGCATCTCCACTCGCTGACTCTTTCGCGCTTCCATTTTGCGGTGCCCATCCAAATTGGCAAACGTCGAATTCATGTAGTTATCCGCCTTACGGCTCAAAAACTCCAGCGGAAAGCGCTTCGCAAGCTCTCCAAAGCGCGACTCGGCGGCAGGCTTGAAATCCGGCAGCGGATCGAGCCCCTGCGCGGCCAGCGTCTCCGAATAAATCTCGACCTTGCCTGATGGCGTCGGCACCTGTCCCGAAGTGTAAGGCTGAAACGGCGCCGTCTCCGGCTGGCGATGAAAGCCCAGCGGAATGTGCCCCTGCTCTTTCAAATCCTCAAACGTGATGTGCTCCATCTCCGCGTTCCCGGAATGCCCATTCGTCTGGCCATTCGCCCCAATCCTCAGCGCCTGCCGGATGATCGTCTCCGGCGAATCGCGGAAGCACTTCTCTTCGAATCCCATGCGCTGTGCCAGTTGGCTGAACAGCCAGACATTCGAGCGCGCCTCGCCCGGCGGGGCAATCGCTTGTTCAGAAAGCTGCACGAAGTAGTGCCCGTAAGCGCCTTGAACGTCGGTGTGCTCGAGGAACGTTGTCGCCGGCAGAATGTAATCCGCATAGTCCGTCGTATCGGTAAAGAAAAGCTCGTGCACCACGGTGAACAGATCCGCCCGCGCCATTCCCCGCCGCACCGCATTCTGGTTAGGAGCGACGGCACCCGGATTCGAGTTGTAAACAAACAGCGCCTTCACAGGAACGTCCGCTAGTGATGGACCTTCGGCGCTTCCTATTCCCTGTTCCCTGTTCCCTCTTCCCTGGCTTTTCCCTGTTCCCTGTTCTTCCAGCGCTTCGCCTAGCGCCGACATATTCACCAATCGCGCCAGCCGACCAAGCGGCGAAGCCAGGGCCAGATCGGGCCGCTCTATAGCTTTTTTATCCCACTCAAACGCCCCTGAAGTTGAAAGCACCCCACCGCCTCCGCGATGCTTCCACGCTCCCGTCAGCGCCGGTAGCATGGCAATCGCGCGCACCGCATTGCCGCCGAATTCGGTCCGCTGCACTCCGTAGTTCAGCCGCAGCGCCGCCGGCCGCGTGGTCGCATACTCGCGCGCCAATTGCTCAATCTCGCCCGCCGTCATTCCCGTCCATGCCGCAACGCGCTCCGGCGTATACTCACGCGCCCGCACGGCAAGCTGCGCAAACCCATGCGTCATTTTTTCGATATAGTCGCGATCTTCAAGGCCCTCGTCCAGAATCACGCGCATCATCCCCAGCGCCAGCGCCGCATCCGTTCCCGGCCTGATCGCAATGTGCCAATCAGCCAACGCGGCGGTCCGCGTTCGATAAGGATCGATCACGATCAGCCGCGCCCCGTTGCGCCGCGCGTGCTCCACCATCGGCCACAGGTGCACGTTGTTGCCGTGAATGTTCGCGCCCCACGCCAGCACCAGCTTCGCCAGCCGGAAGTCCTCGGTCGGCGTGCCCAGCTTTTTCCCGTAGACAAGCTTCCACGCCTCGCCCCCGGCCTCGCTGCAGATCGTCCGGTCGAGTTGGCTCGCGCCAAGACGGTGAAAGAACCGCCGATCCATCGATCCGAAGCCAAGAACGCCGATGGTCCCCGCATAGCTGTAAGGCAAAATCGACTCCGGCCCGAACTCCGCTGCAATCCGCTTCAGCCGGGCAGAAATCGTATCGAGCGTCTCATCCCAACTCACGCGCTCGAATGCCTCGTGCTCGCGCCCACGCTGCAGCGGCCCTTTTGCCACGCCTGGCTTTCGCTTCAACGGGAAGAGAATCCGTTCCGGCGCATACACGCGATCAAGATACTTCGCCACCTTGCCGCACAAAAAGCCCTGCGTCACAGGATGCGACGGGTCGCCCGCAACCTTAATCGCACGGCCCTGGTGGTTCACCGTTACCAGCACCCCGCACGAGTCAGGGCAGTCGTGCGAACACACCGTGTGCACAATGCGAAATGGGGAAGCGGACATGATCCCATTGTAAGCTGAAACTTGCTTTCAATCGGGCTTCCTCCGTAGACTGGGACCCGCAATCGCAGCCGCGAAAAATCCCTCCAGTGGAGCCTCGATCGAATGTTGAAGACAGGCATCTTGAACCCGCACATCAATTCGCTGCTCAGCCGCGTCCGCCATACCAACACGCTGGTCATCGCCGACCGTGGTTTCCCTTTCTGGCCGCAAATCGAAACCGTCGATATATCGCTCGTCGACGGCATTCCCAGCGTTCTCGACGTGCTGAACGCCATCCGCACAAACTTCAGCATCGGCAATGCTTTCATGGCCGCGGAGTTTCGCACCGCCAATGCTCCTGAGACCCTGCTCGAGTTCGACGCCGCTCTTGCCGGCATCCGCTTGACCTTCGAGCCGCACATCGAATTCAAAAAGCGCGTCCCGCTGGCGATCGGCCTCATCCGCACCGGCGACACCGTTCAGTACGCAAACATGATCCTCGAATCCGCCTGACCGCACCCATCGTGGCCGGCAAGATGGAACCGATCCCTCCCCGGTTCCTACGCGCAAGTGAAGCGCCACCCGTTGTACACTGGTCTCGCCATGAGCTGCATCTTCTGCAAGATCGCTGACGGAAGCATTCCCTCGACCGCCGTTTACTCAGACGACTTGGCCTATGCTTTCGCCGACCTGCATCCGCAGGCGCCCGTCCACGTTCTCATCATCCCGCGCCAGCATTTCGATTCAATGGCCGACACCGATCAAAGCAACATCGCGCTCATCGGCCACTTGCACTGGGTTGCTAGTGAGATCGCCAGCGAAAAACAGCTCGGCAAAGGCTACCGCATCATTGTGAACACCGGCCCCGACGGCGGCCAGACGGTAGAACATCTTCATTTGCATTTGCTCGGCGGCCGCGCGATGACCTGGCCGCCGGGGTAGCCTTGATCTACTACAAGAGAAAGGGAAATTCTGGAACTGCGCAGGGGTTCATGCACAGCTTTCTAACAACAAGAACAAGCCGACCGAAGACTAAGGAGTATCAGCCTCACCAAGCCTTCACGCGAGCAATTCCTCGCGGACAGCATCCCGTTCGCTCCATCTCACCGGCTTGACATCGTAGCTCAAGAATGCATCAGTCACTTCCGTTTTCACCATTTGATTCGTGTCGTTCAAGAGGGCATAGGCACGGGCGTCTGGGGCCGGGTCTCCCGAGTATCATGCTGTCAAGTGCCGAGGGCGGGAATAAGAGATTTCCCTTTCACTGTCAACTTGAGTTTTGAAGCTGTTAACAACACCTCCCATCCGCTCGACATTTTGAAGATCGTAACCACAATTGGCATGTGGGCCTACGAATGGGAGGTCTTCACGATTGACACCAACATTACGCTGGCGCCGCAGCGGGATAGTCCGACCAAGCGGTACCCGTTCTATGTCCCGACGCAGTCCATCGCGAAGGAAGGAATTGAAAAAAGCACATTTTTGACAATCAACGGGGAGATTACTTTCAAGAATTGTCTTGGCAAAACCCAGACGGATTACTTCGGCGGCTTTTACAGATGCGAGGGAAGAACGTTTCAATACCTGAAAGCCCTGGGGCTGGTCCCAGACCGCACCGAGGAACACGAGCATCCCAACCCAAACTAGAGCCCCAGCCCGTGGGCTAGGTCCACTTGCTATGGTGGGGTGACCCCCCAAAGTGAGACATTTGAGAAGGACACAGTTTGCAGCGAATGGGGAACTGCAAATGCGAAGGAAGAGGAGTTACACGGAGGAGTTCCGGCGTCTGGCGGTGGGTCG
>JBEKQP010000275.1:0-6166 GCA_049519595.1 Candidatus Korobacteraceae bacterium
TCGTGGCCTCGAACCTGTTTGGCGATATTGTCACCGATCTTGGTGCGGCCATCGCCGGCAGCATGGGCTTGGCTCCCAGCGCCAACCTCAACCCCGAGGGCCGTTACCCAAGCCTGTTCCAGGCAATCCACGGCTCGGCGCCGGACATCGCTGGCAAAGGTATCTCCAATCCTATCGCCACCATCTGGTCAGTCTCGATGATGCTGGATCATCTTGGCGAACTCGAGCTGGGCGCAGCCCTGTTGAAGGCGATCGAAAGCGTGCTTGCCGAAGGCAAGGTTCGCACCCCGGATCTGGGCGGGAAGGCGACGACAAAACAGATGGGGCAGGCGGTCATTGCCGCCCTGCGCAAGCCGAAAAAAGCGGCGAAGACCACTTCTCGCTAAAGCCGTTAAAGCCAGAGCCCAACTGGCTTGGCATTGGTAGTTTTGCGGGCAACAGAAAAGCCGCTGGAGCTGCCTCCGGCGGCTTTCGGTTTTTGGCCGTCCAAGGCCGCGTTACGGTTCCATTGGCGAAACTTCGAGCGCGAAGCTGCAAGCCCGGTTGGTCAACTGCGTCGGCAGCACCGGCGGAGTGGCCAGCGCCGGGGTGGTAAAGTCGAACATCTCCGTCATGTCGTCTTGCGATGCATCGCGCTTAGTCAGCGGAGCCAGATTGAAGCGTGTCTCGATGAACTTCAGAATCGAGGTGTTTTCGCGTGGGACGTGGGAAACAAATCCCGGCTTTATCCATGGCGACACGACCGTCAGCGGCACCCTGAATCCGGAGCGCGTGAAGCTGCCTGTGGTAGCTGTCCCTGGGTCTTCCGAAAGGATCGGAGCAATGTTATCCGGCGCCGCCACCGTGATCGGCGGAACGTGATCGTAAAGCCCACCATGCTCGTCGTAGGAGAGAAAGAATACGCCGGTTGGATAGTAGGAGCTGTTGATGAACGCGTTGATAAAACCGGAGGTCTCCAGAGCGCCAACCTGAATGTTGTCCTCCGGGTGCTCATCATACCCGGAGCCGTCGCTTTCAATGAACGAGACGACCGGCAATGTTCCGTTCTGCAGGTCGGTGAAATACTCGGTGACCGGAACGATCTGGCTGGGGTTGGTTTTCGATACGTTGAACCCGGTGATATTCAGGCCCTGGGGAACCGGGATAGTCGGAATGTAATAGTATTTCCAACTGAGTCCGGCAGCCGTCAGGCGGTCAAAGATGGTGAGCGCCGTCTGCGGAATCGGTCCGAAATCGACGTTGCCGTAGGAACTCGCCCCCATAATGTACATGCGGTTCACCGGACTGCGGGCACCGACAGAGGCAAACTGGCGGTCGCTGGTCGCATACTGGGTCGCCAGCTCATAGTAATAGGGCAGGTCGGTCCAGTCGTAGTAACCCATCGCGCGCGTCCCGTTGGGGTCGTCCGGACGGTTCGGCAGGGTCTTCATGAACCCGTCCAGCTTGCCGCCGGCGTATTGCGTAATGCTGGCGCCCCAGGCGGGCGTGATCGCATCGGTGCACGCTGTCTGGTAATGGTACGGTTGGATCGGGTTGCCGGCCAGATCCTTGAGGACGACGTTGAGCGGCAGCGCTTCCACCTGCGGGTTCGTTATCCCTTTGACCGTCTTCTGATACGCGTTCAGCATGCCGAAGTAGCTGTCAAACGAGCGGTTTTCCTGCAACATGAAAACGACGTTCTGAATGACGTTAATGGTGCCGATGCCGGGCAAGGTTGTCGTTCCGCCGCCGGTCGTCGTCCCGCCACCGGTTGTCGTCCCGCCACCGGTTGTCGTTCCGCCGCCGGTTGTTGTGCCGCCACCGGTTGTCGTGCCACCGCCAGGGCTATCAGTGCTGCCGCCGGTCGAGGTTTGCGTGCTTGAGTTACCGGAACTCCCGGAACCGCAGCCTGTCTGGGTTAAGCTTACGGAGAGCAAACCTGCCAACATCCCCGCCAGAAACATCAACTTTGCAATTCGATACATGGCACCTACCAGGAAGCTTTCTAGCCTGCAGGTGCTTGGAATCAGAACAGCAGCTCTGAGTTGTATTTGAAGTTAATACCGTGCAGGTAAATTGCACAATTGGGAAAGGGCCGTCCGGGCGCGAGCAGCGTCCCACGGCTGGAAAGTGGGTCGGGACGTGCACATCTTTGCCTGGCATGCGCGCAAAGCCTGACATGCGCGCAAAACGAAAGCCGCCGGAGATTCCGGCGGCTTTCCCCAAACTAAGGGCTGGTTGGCCCCACTCGATTTCAGTTGTAAAGCAGCGCTCCGTCCTTCTTTTCCTCGCCCACCTCGCGATAGTAAAGCTGGTTGTTCTCGAGGTAGACCTCAAGGAACGCCGGACGCGTCTTGATGGTGCCCTGTATGAGCGCCTCAGACAGCGGATCCTCGATGTACTTCTGCAGTGCCCGGCGCAGCGGACGCGCACCGTAGCTGCGGTCGGTAATTGTTTTGTCGAGAATCCACTTCCGCGCATCTTCTGTTACGGTAATCGTGATCGCCCGCTGCGACAGATTCTGGTTCAACTGCGCCACCATCAGTTCCACGATCTGGATCAGATCCTGCTCGGTCAGCGCCTGGAAGATGATCACTTCGTCGATACGGTTCAGGAACTCGGGGTTGAAGGTCTTCTTGACCTCTTGTTTCACCAACTCCTCGACTTTATCGGAAACCGTCTCTTCCTTATCGCTCTGGAAGCCAAGCCCGCTACGCTTCATCAGGTGACGCGCGCCGATGTTCGAAGTCATGATGATGATCGCGTTCTTGAAGTCGACCGTGTTGCCGAGCCCGTCGGTGAGTTGGCCGTCTTCAAAAACCTGAAGCAGGATATTAAAAACATCCGGATGCGCCTTCTCGATCTCATCCAGCAAGACCACCGAATAAGGCGCGCGCTTCACGCGCTCGGTCAACTGGCCGCCCTCTTCGTAGCCGACGTATCCCGGAGGCGAGCCGATCAGCTTGCTCACCGAGTGTTTTTCCATGTACTCGGACATATCAAAACGTATCAGCGATTTCTCCGTGCCGAACATGAACTGCGCCAGTGTGCGCGCGACTTCGGTCTTGCCGACGCCGGTCGGACCCAGGAAGAGGAATGAACCAATAGGACGGTTCGGGCTCTTCAGACCAGCGCGCGAGCGGCGGATGGCGCGAGACAGGGCCGAAATGGCCTTCTCTTGCGAGATGACCCGCTTGTGCAGCTCCTCTTCGATGCGCAGCAGCTTCAGCGACTCTTCTTCCTTGATTGAGGAAATCGGCACGCCCGTCCAGCGCGAGACCACTTCCTCGATGTCTTCGCGGGTCACGATGCCCGTCGAAGTTTCATCGAGATGATACTTATCCCGAAGAGCACGCAGGTTCTCGCGCTCCTTCCGTTCTTCGTCGCTGTAGAAGCGCGCCTTTTCGAACTCGTGGTTCGCAATGGCGTTCTCCATGCGGTGGACGATGAACTTGATCCGCTTCTGGACCTCGGTGATCTCCTCCGGCAAGGCAGTCTGGCGCAGTTTCACGCGAGCACCGGCCTCGTCGATGAGGTCAATTGCCTTATCGGGCAGGAAGCGGTCGGGAATATAACGGTTGGAATGCGACACCGCGAATTCGATCGCATCCTCCGTGTAACTTACGGCATGAAACTTCTCGTAGCGGTCCTTGATGCCGCCCAGAATCTTTTTGGCATCCTCTTCGTTCGGTGGCGGCACTTTGACGGCTTGAAAACGGCGCTCCAGCGAGCGATCCTTCTCAATCGATTTGCGGTATTCAGCGGGCGTCGTCGCGCCTATACACTGAATTTCGCCACGCGAGAGAGCAGGCTTCAGGATGTTGGCCGCGTCGAGCGAGCCCTCGGCCGAACCGGCGCCCACCAGCGTGTGCAGCTCGTCGATGAAGATGATGCAGTTCTGCGACTCCATCAACTCCTTCATGATGGTCTTGAGCCGTTCCTCGAACTGGCCGCGATACTTTGTCCCGGCAACAATCAGAGAAAGATCAAGTCCCAGGATGCGCTTGTCCGCCAGGAACGAAGGCACCTCGCCGTCGGCGATTCGCTGTGCCAAGCCTTCCACAATTGCGGTTTTGCCCACGCCGGGCTCGCCAATCAGCACCGGGTTGTTCTTGGTTCGGCGGCAAAGGATCTGAATTGCCCGGTCGACTTCCTGGTCGCGGCCGACTAGAGGATCAAGCTGATTCTCCATGGCCGACTGCGTCAGATCGCGCGAGAACTCAGCCAACAGCGACGATTCGCGGTTGCGCTGCGGCTGTGCCTGCACCTTCTCTTGCGTCGTGCGCTGCATTTCCTCGCGAATGGTCTGGAGCTTCAGTCCGCGCTCGTGCAGAATCTCGGCGGCAAAGCATTTTTCTTCTCGCAACAGTCCAAGGAGCAAGTGTTCCGTGCCGATGTGCTTGTGCGAGAGACGCTCAGCCTCCTCCGCTGCATAGGCGAGCACACGTTTGCATTCATTGCTCAGCGGCAGGTCGACGCTGGTCGAAACCTTCTCGCGGATCGTGGTGTGCCCCTCGATTTGCTTGCGGATGGAGTCCACCGACGAATGCTGCCGAAGGAAACGATTGGTCAGAGCCTTATCCTCGCGCAGCAGTCCAAGCAGCAGGTGCTCCGTTTCAATGTATGGAGAACCAAACTGGCTTGCTTCATAGCGTGCAAAGAAAATCACGCGCCTGGCTTTTTCGGTGTACCGTTCAAACATTTAGCTTCTCCGCAGCTCCCCCGATCATTAGTCTTGCCCAGTCTTTTTGAGCCGTCCGTATGATCCGGAGCCTGAACCCTGCCCAACCTGATTGTCGTCCTATCCCGGTGATGCATCCAATAAATAATTCAAATACACTCCAGCAATTTGCCCGCCGTTCTCTTTCAACTTCTGGCCTACGTGCGAATTCCTCTCTGCACCCGCTATGCCGGCAAAGATTCCGGCGCAATTTCTTCGACTCGGCCGCTATGCAGCACCAGCACGCGGTGACAGCGCCTCGCAAACGCGGCGTTATGCGTAACAATCAGGGATGTCAGCTGGTAGCCAGAATGTAGTCTGGCGATCAGATTGAACACTGCATCCGCCGTGCGGCTGTCGAGGTCACCCGTTGGCTCATCGGCCATGAGCAACTTGGGCCGCGTCACCAAGGCCCGAGCGAGGGACACTCGCTGCTGCTCGCCTCCGGAAAGCTCGCCTGAACGGTGATGGCCGCGATCGGTCAGCCCCACTTCGTGCAACCACGCGCCAGCTTCGGCTTCTGCCTTTCGTCTGCTCCATCCCCTTAGCAGCAAAGGCATTGCGATGTTCTCAAGGGCCGTGAATTCTGGCAGCAAGTAATGGAACTGCCACACAAAGCCAATTTCGCGGTTACGAAACTCGGCAGCGGCTTCCTGGGACAACGCCTCAAGATTGCGGTTGTCGAAGTATACGTTACCTCTGGTCGGCCTATCAAGTGTGCCGATCAAGTGAAGCAGCGAGCTCTTTCCCGCTCCCGATTCGCCCACAATCGCCAGCATCTCTCCCTTACGAACTTGGAACGACAGGTTATCAAAGAGCACTAAGTCGGAGTTTCCCGAACGGAAGACCTTTGTCAGGCCCTCCACGCGCAAAAAAAACTCACTCTCGGTCATTGGATGCGGATGGCTCCAATCCCGGTTCAGGTTTCCTGCCGGTTAATTCCGGCCGCTGAACCCTTATGAAGAATTAGAACACGCATGGCAGCCCAAATGCGCGTTTTCTGCCGAGAAGCATCGCGGGCGACACGGCGCTCTGCCTGCGTGATTCTAGCGGTCTTCTGTTTCTTGGAATCTATCGCCCGATTTTTGGAACTTGGCGGAACTTCTATTCGTATCGTAACGCTTCGGCTGGCAGGATTCGCGAGGCGGAGTACGACGGGTAAATAGTTGCGATCAAGCTGATTCCGAGGGCAACCAAAGCAACGAGAAGGCCGTCGAGCGGTCGCGGCGCGAACGGCACGTAGTCGATTGAGTAAACCTCAGCGGAGAGCGAGATCAGGTGATAATGCCCGCCCGCCCAGGAAAGCCCATAGCCGACGACGAGACCGATCACGGTGCCGATCACGCCGATCAGCACGCCTTGCAGAATGAAGATGCCGCGCACCTGCGACCTTTTGGCCCCCATCGAAACCAGCACGGCAATGTCTTTGGCCTTTTCCATGACCATCATGATCAGCGAGATCAGGAT
>JBEKQP010000276.1:0-6152 GCA_049519595.1 Candidatus Korobacteraceae bacterium
GTCAGGACGCCAAGGAGGTTGCCTTCAATATCGTCACCCGAGACGCACAGATTTACATCCGTGGTCGGGCAGCCGGTGTGCCGCTTGCCGCCATGCTTGCCATGGGTCTTCCATGCTGGGTCGATGTTGGCAACCAGGGCGCCGACTGGGGCCTGGTGAGTCGCATTGTAGGGAGCCTTAAGGCTGTTGAGAAGAGTAGGTGTGTTACCACCCAAGTCCCCTACCTGGAATGCCGGGCCGCCATCAAAGATCGCGACTAAGCAGCCTTCAAGAACGACGTTCTTGACCGTCACTCCGTTGGCAAGCACGGCGATCCCGACGTTGGTGTCGTCATCGTCTTCCTGGCAGTTAATGAACGGCTTTGGAGCCTTCGGAACGTTGGTGATGGTGATGTTGTCAGTATAGACAATGTTGTCGCCGTAGAAAATCGGGCTTGAGCAGAGCTCGATGGTATCGCCAGGCGCGAGGGGCGAAGGACCTTCATCCCCAAGCACGATCTGAAGTCCATCCGGGCCTGTTAACTCGGGGTCACCACTGCAACCCCCGACGACCCAAGTCGTAGCGTGGGCGGTGGAAGTGAGCGAGAGTACAAAGGCAAGCGCCAATGTGCTCAGCAGGAAACGGCTAAAGTTACGCATCGCGACAGTTCTCCTAGGTGAGAAAGTGGTTATAGTCAAGCACCCGGGGGAGAACTGCCAGGGGAACAGCCCGGGTACAAAGTTCTGAGGTGCGATAGGATGTCTGCCCCTTGTTCCGGGTGCACTTGGTCCAGAGTTGCCTTACGATTTTTTTGTGCTTAGTTCGGAGACTAAGGCGCTAGGTATAAAGCATTCGAGAGTTGCTGGCCAGAGTAGCTGCAAGGCGGATTTCTTCGACGACCAAGACGCTTCAGGTCTAAATAATGTGGTATCCGAGACGAGACGTTCTTCCGTAGAATCTTTGCGGCTTATGCGACAAGACCTTGCCGCACGGTACGCCGCAGGTTTGTCCTTGGCAAGGGGATGTGCCTCAGACAGTCAGGTGCTGACAATTCCCTGGCCAGCGGATTCGCGCGCTGGCCGAGGAAACTGTGCTTACGCGACATCGTCCCTTGCTTTTACTTAACCGCCTGAATCTGGCTAATAAGATCCTTGTACTCTGGATACTTCGCATAGACTGGCTCCATGGCCTTCTGGAATGGAGCCTTAACGGGCTTTACGATAACCGCGCCGTGAGCGACCAGCTCGTCCATTGATTTCTGGACCAACGCGTTCCAGAGTTTCCTCTGCTCGGGCACCGAATCCTGCGCAGCCTGTGCTATCAGCTTCTGGTCAGCCGGCGTCAATCCATCCCAAACCTTCTTACTGATCAGCAGAACTTCAGGCACCATGGAGTGCTCATCAAGGGAGTAATATTTGGCGACCTCATAATGTTTAGTGGTCCACAGGCTGGGTGGGTTGTTCTCCGCGCCGTCAATAATTCCCGTCTGCAGGCCGCTGTAAACCTCACCGAAGTTCATGGGCGTGGCTGAACCGCCCAGAGTGTTGACCAAGTCGACAAATATTTTGCTTTGCTGAACTCTGATCTTCATGCCCTTCATGTCTGCCACGGTCTTGATTGGCTTGCCCTTTGTATAGAAGCTGCGGGCACCGCTATCGTAGTAGGCCAGTCCTACCAGATTGCTGCTTTCCATGCCTTTCAGCAATCCTTTGCCAATCGGTCCATCGAGTACCTTCCACAAATGGTCCTCATCACGGAAAAGATAGGGCAATGAAAACACACCCACTGGAGTAGAAAAGCTTGCCAGCGGCGCCGCATTAATGCGGTTGAAGGCGATGGTGCCGGCCTGAGTCATCTCAATAGTTTCTTTTTCCTGACCTAACTGCCCCCCACCGTACACCTGCATTTTTATGCGGCCGTTGGAACGCTCATCCAACAGTTTCGCCATATACTTCATGCCCATGGTGGTTGGATAATCTTCGGGCTGAATGTCAGCGGCCTTAAGAACGATTTGACTCGGCGCCGCAGGGGCGCTGGGACCGGAGTTACATCCGGTCGCAAGAAGTGTACTGAGCAGACCAGCCAGAATTCCGAGCATAATCCACTTATTCATTCTCATACCATATCTCCTTAACTTTTGATAAATGGCAGACATTCAACGCTGCCGTATGGTCCAACCGATGATCGCGGCTTGAAAGGGCTGAGATCGGTTGCCGTTCCCATCGCGAGGCAACCGGTCCGGTTGGGGTGCAACTTGTCCCCACAGGACTTCGACTTACACTGCTCCTCAGAATCCCAAAAGGCGGATGGCCGTCCACGTATACAGCCGCTAGCAAGATCGCGTGGGTTGGGAGCACAGTTGTCAGCATCGTATGTCAGCATCGTAGTCCAGAGCATCTGTTCAGGCAACGGTAATAATGCGCGAGACCCCACGCCAGCCGGTAGTTTTGGCACCATATCGAATAGCTGTGGCAACGCGGTTCCACTGGCGAGGGCTTGTGGATCGCGATCCTACCCTCGTGTTCATGGATAAGAAGGTTTTGGAGAACCGCTTTCATGTCCGCCTCCTGCCATCGCACAAAGTACCGGATGGCGCACATCCATGCGGGACTAGGCTCGTGTATTGCCGAGGAACTGTTTGCCCGCCCCGATCAGGAGACCATAAACGCTGGTCAGCAGCATTTGATACCCGTTCTCAATGTATTGCCGGGGGACCTCTCCACCGCGGACGACCCCGCCAATGGGTTTTCCCACTCTTTTTCCTGCCGCAAGAATTCTGTTGATGGCTTCGACAACGACCGGGTGAGTCGTTTGACCCGGAAATCCCAAGGCCTGCGAAAGATCAGTACTTCCAACGATTGCTCCGTCAATCCCTTCGGTTTGGAGGATTGCGTCAATGTTCTCCACGCCCTCCCGGCTTTCCACGACCACCAGTACCAAGGTTTCCCGGTTCGCGGCCTTGACGTATTCCCCCAGAGGCCCGCGTAGGCCATAGTCGGCGCTGCGTACCGGAGCAAGGCCGCGGACTCCCTCTGGAGCGTACTTCGCGCCGCGTACGGCTATCCGGCAATCCTCCACGCTCTCGACACCAGGGATGATGATTCCCATAGCGCCGGCATCCAGGTAGGGGAGCATCACCTCCGGCAGATTCCGCGGAACACGCACCAGCGGTGTCATATCCTGCGCCTCTGCCGCGATTGCCAGTTGCCCTGCCTCGGACAAACTCAGGCTGGAATGCTCACAGTCGATGAACAGCCAATCGAAGCCCAAAAGGGCAAGCACCTCCACGAATTGTGGGGCTGGATCCTGAATAAGGACTCCGGACGCGACTTCACCTTTTAGCAGCTTTTCCTTGAGCAAGTTCTTTTTCATTCTTATGTCCTTACCGACCGCACATGAAAGCCGACACGACTAGTGACGCCAAAATCCATGTCAAAGGAACCGATTCGCCTGATTTGAACCTTGCCATGCGCCCCTGTTTTTAGCAAGAGTCTCCTCTTTCATTTCCGCGTCTTCTTCGGCAACTCTGGCAACGCTGGTCACGTCAAATCCGTACATCGGGAGCGCCGGTAGCAGCGGCAGAGGAATCCGACAGTGGCGGCCTGCTGGTCGCGAGTTCGAAAAGGAGCGCGGGATGAGCAATGTACGGGTATTGGTTGGCACACGCAAGGGCGCATTTGTGCTGACCTCAGACGCAAAGCGTGATCGATGGGGAATTAGCGGCCCCCACTTCGCAGGCTGGGAGATCTATCACCTCAAGGGGTCGCCCGCTGACCCGGATCGACTGTATGCGTCGCAGTCCAGCGGCTGGTTCGGGCAATTGATTCAGCGCTCCAACGATGGGGGCAAAACATGGACGCCCGTGGGTAACAAGTTCGCGTACGACGGCGTACCCGGTACTCACCAGTGGTACGACGGCACTCCGCATCCCTGGGAGTTCAAGCGAGTCTGGCATCTTGAACCCTCGCCCACTGATCCGGACACCGTCTATGCCGGGGTTGAAGATGCCGCATTGTTTCGCTCGACCGACGCCGGCCAGACGTGGCAGGAACTCCCCGGACTGCGCGGCCACGGCTCAGGGCCCCGCTGGCAGCCCGGGGCCGGTGGGATGTGCCTGCACACGATTCTCCTGGACCCGAGCGATGCGCGGCGAATCTTCATCGCCATCTCGGCTGCCGGCGCCTTCCGTACCGACGATGCCGGCAAGACATGGCGACCGATTAATCGTGGACTGCATTCGCAACACATCCCCGACCCGATTGCCGAGGTCGGGCACTGCGTTCACCGCATCGCGATGCACCATCGGCGTCCGCGCGTGCTGTTCATGCAGAAGCACTGGGACGTCATGCGGAGCGACGACGCCGGTGAGTGCTGGCAAGAAATCAGCGGGAACTTGCCGACCGACTTCGGGTTTGTCATCGACGTTCATGCGCACGAACCAGACACCGTCTACGTCATCCCGATCAAGAGCGACTCGGAACATTATCCGCCCGAGGGGAAACTGCGCGTATACCGCAGCCGGACCGGCGGACACGAGTGGGAAGCACTCACGAAAGGTCTGCCGCAAAGCGACTGCTACGTCAACGTATTGCGTGACGCGATGGCGGTCGACTCGCTTGATACGTGCGGCGTGTATTTCGGCACGACCGGCGGACAGGTGTACGCATCGGCCGATGCCGGAGACAGCTGGGCTCCGATCGTCCGGGATCTGCCGCCCGTGCTTTCCGTCGAAGTCCAGACACTGCCATGATCAGAGTCATACTCCCGGCACATCTGCGAACGCTCGCGAAGGTTGGTGGCGAGGTGAAACTCGACATCGAGGGTCAGCCGACGCAGCGCTCGATCCTCGACGCACTCGAAGCATGCTATCCGATGCTGCGCGGAACGATCCGCGACCACGTAACCCAACAGCGCCGGCCATTCTTGCGGTTCTTCGCCTGCGAGCAGGATCTGTCCCATGAGCCGCCGGACACGCCACTACCCGACGCGGTTGTGTCGGGAGTGGAACCTTTTCTCATCATTGCGGCCATTGCCGGAGGCTAGAGCACAATCAGGGATACTCCGGCAGCTACGGGAACCGAGAGCGTAATGGCTCTAATAAAGACCTGGGATTAACCGTGACGTCCGGGCGCAGTAAGCATCGTACTCAGCGCCGAACTGTGAACGTAGCAACCTTTCTTCCGCGCGGATGCGCGCAACGAGCGGCGGGATAATGAGCAACATGAGCAGCACGCCGACTCCTGAACGATAGGCAAGCCCCCATCCCAGCGAGTTGACGAGCAACCCCAGGTAGCTTGGGTTGCGAATGACACCATAAATGCCGTTGGTGACCAGGGTATGCCTGGGCTGAATGGCCACCAAGCCGCTGAAGCGGTGGCCGAGCACAAAGACCGGATATATCCGCAGCGCGCCGCCGACCACAAAGAGAACGACGCCAAGCCAGCGGATGGTTTCGCCATCCAGAGTCCAGAGCTCCTTCCGGTCCGCCCATGCCGGCAGAAAGCCGGCAAGCAACCCGATCAGCGAGAAGGCTGCGAGGACCCAGCGGTTGCCACGGTCCTCGCGCACTCCTGAACTCAGATTTCCGCCGGCGAAAAGGGCTACACCGGACATCGCAAAGGTCGCCAACGCGAGCGCGATCAACGCTGGATGGGAGAAAAAGGCGGCAGACCCTCCCCAGCCGAGGACGGCCAGCCCGAGATAGGCAGCGGTGCTCACAACGATGAGGGTCAATCGAAGGATGGCTTTCACGATTGCTCCTTTCAAGCCCGGCCCCAAGCTGATTGCACCGAGTTGGAATGCTTGCGGAACGGCGATTGGTAACCATGTTAGGCTCTTCTTGTTCCATTGGCCTACTCTAACCATGAACACAATTCATGTTTCACACTTTGATCTTCAGGCGGCAGCCAAACAGTCCATGCTGGCGAACGGCTTTGAGCCGGAATTTCCTCCCCAAGTTGAGCAGCAGCTTTTGCAGTTGTCAGCGCACCCACTAGGGGTGTCGCCGGGTGGAACGATTCGCGACTTACGCAATCTGCTCTGGTCTTCGATCGATAACGATACCTCGCGGGATCTCGATCAGATTGAGGTTGCCGAGCGTTTGCCCACCGGCGAGTTGCAGGTGCTGGTAGCAATCGCGGATGTCGATACGTTCGTTCCGAAGAACTCCGCCA
>JBEKQP010000277.1:0-6124 GCA_049519595.1 Candidatus Korobacteraceae bacterium
AGCAGAAGGTCACGCCTGACACGCTCTACACGATCGCCGATTTGTCCACTGTTTGGGTAACGGCAGATTTCCTGGAGTCCGATTCGGCATCGATTCGAGTTGGACAGACTGCTGCTTTGAGCTTCGCGTCGCAGCCCGGAAGGGTATTTCACGGTAAGGTAGATTCGATTCTTCCCCAACTGGACCCCACCACTCGAACCTTAAAAGTCCGGGTGCAACTGGTCAACCCGGACCATGCGCTGAAGCCTGAGATGTACGGCATGGTTGAGCTGCGCATCGGCGGCAGTCGGAGGCTCCTGATTCCGCAGGAGGCCGTGCTAAATTCCGGGCTGAAGCAAGTAGTGTTTGTCGATCGTGGCAACGGATACCTCGAGCAGCGAGTGGTGAAGCTCGGTAAACAATTTGGCGATCGAGTCGAAATTGTCGGCGGGCTGAAGGCGGGTGAGAGGGTTGCCACTTCCGGCAACTTCCTCATCGATTCCGAAGCGCAATTGAGGGCGAGTGCGGAGCATGATCGATCGACTGATTGATATATCCGCGCGGAATCGCGGCGTGGTGATTCTGCTGGTTGCGGCGGCAGTTGTAGCTGGATGGTGGTCGATGAAGGGCCTGCCGCTCGATGCCACGCCCGACCTCAGCGAAACCCAGGTCATCGTCTATTCACGCTGGGATCGCAGCCCCGACATCATCGAAGACCAGGTTACATACCCGATCGTAACCGCCATGCTCGGCGCGCCAAAGGTAAAGGACGTGCGTGGGTTTTCCGATTTCGGATATTCCTACGTGTACATCATTTTCGAGGAAGGCACCGACCTCTATTGGGCACGGTCGCGGACCTTGGAGTACCTGTCGAAGGTTTCGTCGCGCCTGCCCCAAGAGGTCAAAACAGAACTTGGCCCTGATGCCACCGGAGTCGGCTGGGTCTTCCAGTACGCGTTGGTGGACAACACCGGGAAACACAGCCTGGCGGAGTTGCGTTCCATTCAGGATTGGTATTTGCGCTACCACCTTGAGACTGTGCCGGGCGTGGCAGAAGTCGCACCACTCGGTGGATTCGTTCGTCAGTACCAGATCAACGTCGATCCCGACCGCCTGCAGGCGTATGGCATTCCTATCACCAAGCTGGTAGCGGCGGTGCGTGGCAGCAATAACGATGTCGGCGGACGAGTCGTGGAGTTGACAGGCCACGAGTACATGGTGCGCGGAAGAGGATACGCAAAATCGGTTGCTGACCTGGAAAAGGTTGTGCTAACCACAAACCCGGCGGGCGTTCCGGTAACGGTCAAGGATGTTGGCGAGGTTGTTTTAGGGCCTGAGATGCGCCGTGGAGTAGCGGACCTGGATGGCAAGGGCGAAACCGTATCGGGCATCGTCGTGATGCGACAGGGCGCTAACGCACTGGACGTGATCGGGCGCGTAAAGGCAAAGATTAAAGACATTGAGCCCGGACTGCCTGCAGGCGTGAGAATCATCACCGCCTATGATCGTTCGGAACTGATTCTGGCCTCGATCCGCAACCTGAAATCAATTCTGATTGAAGAACTGATCGTTGTCTCCGTCGTGATTCTCATCTTCCTATGGCATCCGCCGAGCGCGCTGATACCGATCTTCACGATCCCGATTGCCGTTGTCGTGGCGTTCATCCCAATGCGCATGATGGGGATCTCGCTGAACATGATGTCGCTCGGCGGGATCGCGATTGCGATTGGAGCTGTCGTCGATGCCTCTATCGTTGTGGTCGAGCAGACGCACAAGCGGCTTGAGGAATGGCAGCGCGGCAACCGCACTGAGCCGTATCATGCGGTCGTGGTCAGGGCGGTGAAGGAGGTGGGCGGCACCAGTTTCTTCGCGCTGCTGGTGATTGCGGTTTCTTTCCTGCCGGTGCTGGCCCTGGAAGCGCAGGAAGGCAAGCTGTTCAAACCGCTCGCCTATACCAAATGCTTCACTATGATTGCGGCGGCGCTGCTGGCGATCACCCTTGACCCGGCGCTGCGACTGCTGTTTACGCGCATGCGCAGCTTCGAATTCCGCCCGCGATGGATCTCGACAGTGGCAAATGTCCTGCTGATTGGCAAGATTCATTCGGAAGAAAAGCATCCGATCAGTCGATTGCTGATTCGCCTGTACCTTCCGGTGGTGAGGTGGAGCCTGCGCCGGAAATGGGCTGTCATCGGCGGCGCAGTCGCAGTGATTGCGCTCACTGTTCCCGTCTACCAGAAGCTCGGCTCCGAGTTTATGCCGCCGTTGGATGAAGGCTCTCTGCTGTTCATGCCAACCACGGCGCCGGGCATTTCGGTGAGCGAGGCGCAGAAGCTGTTGCAACTGCAAGACCGCATTCTCATGAGTTTTCCCGAAGTCGAGCGCGTACTGGGCAAGGCTGGGCGCGCGGAGAGCGCCACCGACCCGGCACCGCTTTCGATGATGGAGACGCTCATCCAGCTTAAGCCGAAGGCACAGTGGCGGAAGGCGAGCACTTGGTACGACAATTGGCCGGCTTGGATTAAGCCAGTCTTTCGACATTTCCGGCCAGACACGATCTCCACTGAAGCACTCGTCAGCAAGATGGATAGAGCGCTCCGCTTACCGGGCGTTACGAATGCATGGACGATGCCGATCAAGGCTCGCATCGACATGCTTTCAACGGGTATACGCACGCCAGTTGGCATCAAGATCTACGGCCCAGATCTCAAAGTCGTGCAGAAGATTGGCATGCAGATCGAGTCGGTGTTGCCGGAAATTGCAGGAACACGAAATGTGCTCTCCGAGCGCACCGGCGGAGGGTACTTTCTC
Organism: Candidatus Korobacteraceae bacterium; assembly: GCA_049519595.1. Lineage (GTDB taxonomy): Bacteria > Acidobacteriota > Terriglobia > Terriglobales > Acidobacteriaceae > CAWBRT01. Next base: position 2,791 of record JBEKQP010000277.1, read on the forward strand.
GATTTCGATATGAAGCGCGACCAACTGGCGCGATACAACATCAGTGTCGACGACGCGCATGCGGTCATCCTGAGCGCAATCGGTGGCGAGAACGTCACGACGACGGTCGAGGGACGGGAGCGCTATCCGGTAAACGTCCGTTATATGCGCGACTACCGCAACAACCTTGATCGACTGGGGCGCGTGTTGGTCAACGCCGGTTCGCAGCAAATCCCCATAAGCGAACTGGCTGACATCAAGATCGCTACAGGCCCATCGATGATTCGGAACGAGAACGGCATGTTGGACGGCTACGTGTACGTCGATGTCAGCGGACGTGACGTGGGTCGCTACGTCCAGCAGGCAAAAGCGGTAGTGGCTTCGAAGGTTAGCCTGCCGCCGGGATATTCGCTGACCTGGAGCGGGCAGTACCAATCGATGGTGCGCGTGCGTGAGCGGCTGAAAATCGTCATCCCTCTGACGCTGTTTGCTATTGTTCTGTTGCTCTACATGAACACTCGCTCAGCCATGAAGACAGCTATTGTCCTGCTGGCAGTGCCCTTCTCGGCAGTGGGGGCTATCTGGCTGATCTATGCTCTCGGCTACAACATGAGTATCGGCGTGTGGATCGGGTTGATCGCACTGATGGGCGTGGATGCGGAGACCGGCGTCTTCATGTTGCTGTACTTGGATCTCGCGTTTGAAGACTTCAAGAAGGCGAATCGCATGTCCAGTTGGCAAGACCTGGAGGAGGCGATTGTCACCGGCGCCGCGAAACGCATCCGGCCCAAGTTTATGACCGTCGCCACAATGGTATTAGGACTGGTGCCCATTTTGTGGTCCCTGGGAGCCGGTGCCGATGTAATGAAGCGGATCGCAGCACCCATGGTCGGAGGCATTGTCACTTCCTTTATTCTCGAACTGCTCGTCTATCCGGCCTTATACGCGGTCTGGAAATCGTACACTGAACTGAAGCCGGCACAATCACAATGATTGTCCGATCTTCTCCTCGTAGGTTCGCTGGAGTATCTGGGAATGTTGCGCCAAACCCTGTCGCAGACTGAACCCACCAAGCTCAGCGGACGGCGCCGTATGCTTTTTCCTCCGGACGGTTCCACCACCCGCCCCCCAGGGCAGCGAAAAGTGCGGCAGTGTCTGCGTAGCGATTTTCCACGGCCTGAACGAGGTTGATAGTTGCCTGCTGATAGGTCTGTTCGGCACTGAGCAGCGAGAGGTAGCCAATATCACCCAGTTCCACTTGGCGGCGAGCAATGGCCAAGCTCTTGGAGGCGGACTGTTCGGCGACGACGGCCGCTTTTACGGCGTCGGCATCGCACTGGATTGCGTGCAGCGTGTCTGCAACGTTCTGGAAAGCGGTAAGCACGGTTGATCGATACTGCGCCGCCGCCTGGTCATAGGCCGCTTCGGCAGCTCGCTGTTTATGACGTAAAGTACCTCCCTGGAATATGGGCTGCGTCACACCCGCGGCAAGGGACCAAGAACCGGTGCCGGGTGCGAACAGGTTGCTGATCGCCACGGCGCTGCTTCCCAAATCGGCGCTCAAAATAATGTTGGGGAGGCGGTTGGCAATGCTCACCCCGACTGCGGCGCTCGCCGCGTGCATCTGCTCCTCGGCGGAGCGCACGTCGGGCCGCTGCTCCACAAGCTTCGAGGGAAGACTTACGGGCAGTTCCTCCGGCAATTGCAGGGATGAGAGTTCAAACTCCGCAGCGATCTTCTCACTGGGGAAACTGCCGATAAGACGTGCCAGCAGATCGCGTTGCTGTGCCAGTTGCTTTTGCAAAGGAGGCAGCGTCGCCTGGGTTTGCGCCAGCGCCGCTTCCTGCGCAACGACGTCGGCAGTGGCGATCTGGCCGAGCGCGAATTGCCGCCGCAGCAATTCCAGCGATTTAGTCTGGATATCGATGATTTGCCTGGTTGCTGCGATCTGGCCGCGCAGCCCAGCTTCCTGTACGGCTGAGGCGACCACATTCGAGGTCAGGGCCAGATAGGCAGCCTCTAGCTGGAAGCGTTGCCAGTCGGCCTGGGCCTTGAGCCCCTCGATCTGCCGCCGGGTGCCTCCGAACACGTCAAGCGAATAGGCCACACCGACGTCAGCGGTATGGAGGGTAAATAGGTTGGCGTTATTGCTCAGAGGGCTGGCAAGAGGGTCTCCAACCTTTTGTCGTGTTACGCCGTAGCCGGCGCTGACGCTCGGCAGCAGCGCACCCTTCTGAGCGTAGACGTTTTCCCATGCACCGCGCAGTGCGGCCTTCGCTGCATCCAGGTCCGGGTTGGCCTTGATGGCCTTCTCGACCAGTTCATTTAGCGGCTTGGAATGAAAAAGTTCCCACCATTGGGCAGGAATGTCCATGCCTTGGACATAACGCTGCGGCTGGCCGCCCGGGACATTGACTGATTCAGTCTGGGCGGGCAGCGGCTGTTCAGTGTATCCGTCGACAGTGGGCGGGGCCGGTTGTTTGAAATGCGGTCCCACCGCGCATCCGCCGATCATGGCAAGAGCAAGGAAAACGACTCCGAACAGAGCGGAAGAATGAGTCCCTCTGGGTTGCATTTTGAACGTACCTTCAATTGAGCGCGGCATCATTGGATAACCCCTTCCAGCACCAGTTCCGCAGTGACCCGGCTTCGTTTTTCAACCCAGTGCTCAATTGCGAAATAGCAGGCAGGCAGGATAAAAAGCGTGAGCAGGGTGGCGACCAACAAGCCGCCAACCACCACGGTGGCGAGAGAGCGCTGCACATCCGTGCCGACTCCGGTGGCCAACGCCGCGGGCAGCATTCCCACAGTCGCAACGGTGGCGGTCATGAGCACCGGACGGAAGCGCTCAGCCGCTCCGGAGACGACAGCCTCACGCAGCGGCAATCCTTGCTCTCGCACCCGATTGATGTTGGCGATCATAATGATGCCGTTTTGCACGGCCACGCCGAACAGAGCAATAAAGCCGACGGCACTGGCGACGTTCAGAGTCTCGCCGGTGACGTGAAGAGCAATCAATCCGCCCAGAGTGGCCAGCGGGACGACCATAAGGATCAGGATCGTCTGGCGCATTTTGCCGAACTCGGCAAACAGGAACACCACCATAAGAGCAAGCACAATACCCAGAATCAGAATGAACCTTCGCTGGGCGCGCTGTTGCTCTTCGAATTTGCCGCCCCATTCGAGACGATACCTGCCCGGCTCGAAACGCACCTTCTGGTCGATGGCTCGCTGCGCCTCAGACAGATAATCCGACAAGGCGCGGTCCCGATAGTCGACCTTGACGAGCAATTCGCGGTGACTCATTTCATGAGCGATTGTGCTTTCGCCGCTTTGCAACTTGATGCGGGCAACC
>JBEKQP010000278.1:0-9059 GCA_049519595.1 Candidatus Korobacteraceae bacterium
GTTGTACCTCGCCAGGCGGGTAGCTCTCTGTTGCAATCACGTCGATGACAGCGATTGAGGGCGGTTCCAGTTTGCGGGCGCATGTGAGTGCCGTATTTGCATCTGTGTCATTGCCGACGCAACTCAAGCAAGAACAATTCCGGGCGAAGTCCCTCTTCCGATGCTTCGCCCGGAAGCACGCCAAAACCAAGGGTAGAGACATCTGATGATGGTAAGAGCCAGGGAGATTGCTACTTCTTAAGTGTCAAGCACATGACTGGTCAGATGCCGAGAACAAGATCCCGCTCTCGGCTGCATGCGCGGTCATTCTTGATCGCTTCCACTCTCCGCAACGGTGGCCCCATCTTCTTCAGTCGGACGTCTTGCGGTGGTTCAGTTCTTTCTGCAACTTGAGAACATTTTTGAAACACTCACGCATTCGTTTGTCGTTGCGCTCACGACGAGTGCGAACCAGTGCTCCGGCAGTAGCTGCAATCGCGAAACCCGCCGCGGGAACAAATAGCAGAGTGTGAGCTGACATCCAATCACCTCATACGATTGATCATTTCAACCGATGCGTGCCTTACGGCGTTAGTTTCCCTGTCTAAAATCCGCCAGGAACAGAATATCTTGAGCCGATTTGCTCGGTATTGGCGGAGCATTTCAAATTCCAATTTCGTCGCAGAACCAGTGCAAGGCGGAGGGTTGCGTGGAGTGTAGGGTTGGAAACGCGGCGGTGACTGCTGCCCGATCTGGAAGGCATTTTTATCCCTGAGAGGGCAACGCAGTCGACGATTTCGAACTGAGCATTGAACAGAACCGCAACTTTTGCGCTTCAGTCGAGTTTAAATTAAGGAGACTGAAAAACCGTTGATGCCCGAAGTGCATCTTACGAGTTGGTTGAATGACTAGACCGAGGTGATTTTGATGTTTGCTCACGCGTTGATCTTTTTGCCAGCAGCAGGTTTTGTGATTGCAGCTACCACCGGAGTGCTGATCCGTAACCATCGTGAACGCGAGGACAAGCGAACGCGTGAGGGTTTCAAGATTACTGGAAGCTAAACTCAACCAAATTATGGTACTTTCCCGCTTGTCGCCAGGAGTCCTGTTAATCCTTTCCACCGGGTCCCGGCGGCTTACTACCGCCTCGCCCAGCATCTAACGTCAGTACCGTTTAGTCTTGCTGTCTGTTTTCTGCCAAGATGTTCGCGTCGGCGCGACGCGGCGTGAGTCCCGGAAGCTAGCGACGAGAGGGCATCAACGGCGGTTGTGCCTTATCGCATATGTTCGATGCCAGACATAAGAAGACGGTTGTCGCAGAAGGCACCAGTCGATGGCCTCAGAGCATCAAGGTTTGTGTCGCCGGGAAAAACATCGCACAATGGCGCAAGAATTCAGGAAGAGTTTGTGGACTTGGGTCCGTGCGCCCTGGCTATGGAGGTATGATCATATCCAACTAGTCGAGCGGGTTTCCAAGGCTCGACGGGGAGAATCCGATGAAGCAACTGCTTATCACTTCACTATTGTTACTCACGGTAAGTAGCTTTGGGAAGGAGCGGCCCGTCATCAAGGACCCAGCAAAGCTAGTCGGGAAAGAAGTCAATGTGCATAGTATTCCGCTATGTCAGCCGGGAACCTATACGGCTGATCTTGCCCATGCGGGGAAGCAGGCCACTGTGGTTTCTGTAAAGCCTAACAATACGCCATCGATGCCGCCGGCGTTTACGAGTAGGCTGACCCCGGAAGCACGTGCCTTGCTAGATGATCAACAGAAAGCAGCCACGTTGCTATTCCGGTTTACAGATGGCACAAAACTCGAGACTTGTACTCCGATTGGCCCACAGGGGCTAGCCTATTATCTCGAATTGGTGCCGTCACGCGCTTTGAAGCCAACCTCTCAGACAACCCCCAATTCGGTACCTTCGCCCAGCGCGACGACTTGCCGCGGCGTCCATTGCGAAAACTCAAACCCATCAGGTCAATAGTGGATAAGAACGAGTGATGCAACGTCGCCATGGCCAAGCAAGTGGCGGCCGTGCGGCAGAACCTATCCGTTAGTTCTGGCCGATGCCGTGGGCCTGATTCTTTTCTGGGCGAAGGACGCGAAGGTCAAACACAAGATGATCACCGCCCTTGCTTGAATGCGACACCTGAAGAGCTGGCTGGCTGATATTGATTGGCGGAGCAGCGGTGACGAACCTCCTCAAGCAGATTCGATGAGTCAGAATTATTGGCGGACTCGCAAATCCCAATATTCACCCAGAGTTTGTACCCGATATCACCGGTTTTATTCCACTTGTCAACCGCCTGGATAATTCTTGCAATTGGAGGTTGTGTTTGGTGTTCGTCGGTGTCGAACAAGATCACCGTGAACTCAGCCCCAGCAGTTCGACAAATCAAGTCAGAGCCGCGAAATGAACGCTTTAGAATTTGTGACAGCACCGCCACCACATGGTCCCCTGCGCCTTCCCCGAATCTCCGGCGAATAGATGTAAAGTTATTGATCCCGACTTGTAGCAATGTGAATACATTCTGGTGAGTCTGCGCATCCGCAGCCGCCTTTTCCAGTGCCTGAGGAAGAAACGTTCGGACGAAGGTTTGCGTGGCAGGATCAAGGAGTGATTTTGGCTGGCTGGCTTCCGCCAGCAGTCGGCTGATAAGAGCTTGCCGACTACGATCCATTCTGCGCTTTTGGTCCAGTAGATAGATATTAAAGAGCACCACCAACACGATGAACCCGGAAATAAGCTGTGGAAGATACTCGCCGTCTATCTTCACCGCGTGACCGTGCCAAAGCAAATTGGGCGCTACGAGGCATAGAAAGCCCGTCGCAATAATGGTGACCACCAGCACACCGATTGAGCGCAGAGAAAGGTCCCGAGCCGACAGTTGCTTTAATTCAAGATCGAGCTCGTGCTGCGAGGATATTTGCGTTGCCATAACTTCGGGCATTCTGAACCATCGGACACAATTATTTTCCAAGGTAAAAACCTTAGCTGCTCCACGGAAGGCTGTGTACCTCTGGATTAAATCGTGCGTGGCAGAGCGACGTCGCGCGATTCTGCGATCGTGATGAGCGGGGCGAATATCTGCCCTGATCGGCGGCCCTCTTCAACAGTATGGGCCAGCTTCGTAAATTAACGCTTTATTAAATGATTAGGTATCCACCGAAGGGCAACGTCGTTGCTGCGACGTGAATCGAATCGATATTCCAATTAGCGAGCGTTTGCGTCTCACGGGGCGCAAGGGTTCCAGCTCTCTTGCAGCACGCACCCTGCGATGCGCCAACCTAGTCCGATCAATTCTCTGCGATGTTCCCACACGAAGTGAGGAGGCAACGCAAAAGAGGCGAGAACAATGGTTGGTCGCATGAGCAAATGGCAGTAGCTGCCTAACAACTGCAAATGCATAGACTGCAAATGCATCGGAGGACTTATGGCAACGAGGAGAATAGCGGTAGTACCACAGGTGGCAATGACGGCGGCACAGATTTCTCAACCCGGAGCAGATTTCGAGATCGTCGAGCGAGAGATTCCCAAGCCGGACGCCGGACAGGTTCGCATCAAGGTGCAGGCTTGTGGTGTTTGCCACAGTGACGCGCTCACGAAAGAAGGTTCCTGGCCTGGAATTCAGTATCCGCGCGTTCCAGGGCACGAAGTCGCAGGCATCATCGATGAAGTGGGCGCCGGTATTTCTGCGTGGAAGAAGGGGCAGCGTGTCGGGGTCGGCTGGCATGGCGGCCAAGACAATACGTGTCGCGAGTGTCGGCGCGGAGATTTTCGCAATTGCCGGAATCTGAAGATTCCGGGCATCAGCTATGACGGCGGATACCAGCAATACATGGTCGCTCCGGTGGAAGCACTGGCGGCGATACCGGAAACTCTGAACGACGCCGAAGCAGCACCGCTGCTCTGCGCCGGAATCACTACCTACAATGCACTGCGGCACAGCGGTGCTTTCCCCGGCGACCTTGTTGCGGTGCAGGGTATCGGCGGTCTGGGTCATCTCGGGATTCAATTCGCGAACAAATTTGGTTATAAGGTCGCGGCGATCGGGCGCGGGTCTGAAAACGCGGCACTCGCAAAGAAGCTCGGAGCGAGTGTGTACATCGATAGCAAATCGATGAACGCGGCACAGGCACTGCAAGAACTGGGTGGCGCACGGGTGATCATGGCGACGGCCCCGAGTTCGAAAGCGATGTCAGAGTTGATCGACGGCCTGGGCCCTAACGGCAAGCTCATGGTGATCGGTGCGACATTCGATCCGATTGAGGTCGCGCCGGTACAGCTCATTAATGGAAGCCGAACGATTCAGGGCTGGGCTGCGGGAACGCCGGCCGATTCAGAAGACACACTGCACTTCGCCGAACTGACCGGTGTGCGTCCGATGATTGAAACATATCCGCTCGACAAAGCGTCCGAGGCTTACGCGCGAATGATGAGCGGCAGGGCAGAGTTCCGCGTCGTGCTGACGATGTAATGTTGGCAACAATGAAAAATAGTGCGAGCGAGCACTGGTTCGACCTGTTGGCATGAGCGGAGCTGGCATTCGTCTTTTCACACTGTCCTGTCGGACCCGGCGCTTGCACGCGTGCTGCGTCGTCATGATGGTAACCCGCGGCGGCGAGCAGCCAATTGTTGAGGATTTCGAATACACCGATCCTGTCCACAATCCCATGATCCCCCACGTGCTGTTACCAAAAACTGCCGGCCAGACTGGGACATCTCAGCGCCCAAACTCAAAGCGGCGTGGCACCAAGGTCGCAAGGAACTCTTCTATCCATACGGCAAAACGTACGCTCAAACTCTCGGTGAACAGGACTAGGATAAAGTATGTACCTCAACCAAGAAAACAACAATCGTCACGGGGGCGCCGGGGGTATTGGTGCAGGTTTGGTCGAGACCTTCCTGAAGGAAGGCTATAACGTCGTCGATAGAAGTTGATCGAGAAGAAATCAATATGACCAACATACGAAAAGAAACATAGATGGGTCCTCGCCCCAGAGGTGCTTCATGATGATTGTTCTTCGTGTTCGTCAGACTTTTTTTATGGCAATCCTATTCCTATGCTCGCTTAGCACTCCGATCTTAGCTACAGCCGAAGGCCCAGCACGTTCCGCTGGCAAACGTTCGCCGCTTGAAGTGCTTGTACTCGGTTCCGGCGGCCCACGTGCGTTCGGGCAAGCCAGCACTAGCTACATTGTGCTTGTGGACCGTGTTCCGAGAATATTGGTGGACGCCGGCCCCGGGGCTTTTGTGCAAGTAGGCAAGCTAAACGTCAATTTGGATCAAGTTGATACCGTGCTGTTGACCCATCTTCACATTGATCATAGTGCTGACCTGCCGGCCGTTTTTCTGGAGCGGGCATTGACCAGCGAAGGCCCCATCCAGTTTAAAGTGTTCGGTCCCCAAGCTGGACCCGGCTTTCCCAGCACAACAAAGTTTCTGCATTTGCTCTTTGACCCAGGAGGGGTGTTCGAGTACCAGAAGAGCTTTGGCGCAGAGGAGAACATTGCCGGAGTGGATCTAAGCACCGACCTGAAATCGGCCGAGCAGCAAATTATGGAGTCGAATGGACTCCGAGTGCAGGAGATAGCGACGCATCACGATGATGCGCCATCAATTGCCTATCGCATCGATTACAAAGGCGAAAGCGTCACCTTTTCTGGCGACATGGACGAATCTGCCGTGCCGAATCTGGAAAAACTCGCAAAAAACTCCGATCTGCTCGTTTTTCACTGCGCTGTGCTCGATCCGCCAGAGTCGCCGGCTGTGCTTTATACACTCCACACTGCACCGCGGAAAATTGGCGAAGCTGCACGAGATGCAGGAGTCAAGCACCTCTTATGCAGCCATATTCCTCCAGCGGTCCGGGAGAAGCAGCAGGAAGTTCTGCGATCGATTCGACGATCCTACAAGGGAACTATCGACTTCGCGCATGACGGAATGCGAGTTAGTGTGCGACCGTGAATAATAGCAGCGTCCATTCTGGCCTGCCAAGCACGCAATAGGCACGGGCGCCAATCACTCGTCTACGTCTCCATGACAAAGACAGTTGCAGCTCTAATAGGTGCACCCGTTACAACCACGCAACGTGTGCACGTGTGCTTGACCGCCCGTCTGGCGGAAAGATCTTCCAGCGGACCTGAAGGCCACGATCAGAGTCTTCATTCTGTATTGCGGAAAGCAAGAGCCAGACGCGGAGAGGCAGCGCCACGCGTTGGCGCACCTGGCTCAGGGATGGTTCCCATATTGCAGTACATTGAAAGCGATGACAACAAAGAGTTGGAGCACTGTGAGTTTGTGGCGCTCGAGAATCCCGTGTACGCTTGGCGCCATCTCCGCTCCAAGCACAACACCCATATCGCATGATCCAGCTCTGCGAGTGCAGCGATTCCCTTTCCTTGGTTCTATCCGGCACCGACGTATGGCGCTTACTCTCGCTGCCATATCCGACCTTGCTCGGCCGTTCCATTCACGAACTCTTTATTTACTATTTATACAAACTTTAACCCTTTCGCTATCCAATTTGAGTGGACAAGTCAGAGCTCTTCCTGCAAACCCACTATTGGGGAGACTGACAAGGAGTGATATGTCTAACATTCTGCGCTTCAGACTTATTGCCGTTCTCCTCATCTTTACCGCCACGATAGCCGTGGCCCAGGAGAGTAGTGCGCAAACGCAGGCAGCAGCAGAACAGCGAAGCCTCTCTGGGACCGTCAAGTGTGCGGCGCAGGCGGCTGGGCATTATACCTGCGGCAGAAATCAAACCCTCTTGACGTGCACGCTGGCGTGTGTGGCGCGGGGTTCTAACTTTGTACTGCAAACACGTGACAAGACGTACTTCCTAGCGGGCGACGAACGGCAGTTGGAGCAGTTTGCCGGGGGCAAGGCGGTCTTAACCGGGCACATTGTGGGGTCCACTTTTTTTGCAGTGAATACCGGAAGCGACCACGTCGTTGACACCTCGTCTCCAGCGATGGCTGGCAAGTAAGCATCTCTCCTGATACGGGGCGCAACATGCCATCGCGAGCGACAGGACGCAGCGCTTTCCTCGCGCGTTCGTAGCCTTTGCCGATATCTGTCTTAGACGGCTGCCCGCATGCGGTGAGCCCGGAAGCTTTTTCTAGGCTACGCTCCCGGTGTTGGCAAAACCTACAGTATGCTCGCCGAAGCCATTCGTCGTAAGAGCCGTGGGGAAGACGTCGTGATCGGGGTCGTCGAATCCCATGGACGCAAAGGGATTATCGAATTGTCCTCAAAGCTGGAAGTTCTGCCCCGGCGCCAAATGGAATACAAGGGGACTTTGTATGAAGAAATGGATGTGGATGCGATCATCGCTCTCAGGCCGCAGGTGGTGCTGGTGGACGAGCTCGCGCACACCAACGCTTACGGCAGTAAGCATCCCAAGCGATACGAAGACGTCGTGGACTTACTAGATGCAAACGTCGATGTCCTCTCGACGCTGAACATCCAACACATCGAGAGCCTAGCCCCTTTGGTGCAAAAAATCACAGACGTCCAGATTCGAGAGCTGGTCCCCGATCGGGTATTGCAGAGGGTCAACGAAATCGTGCTCGCAGATCTCACCCCCGAGGCCTTGCAGAGCCGCATGCAGAGGGGCGACATCTACCCTCTCGACCGTGCGGAAAGGGCATTAGGGCATTTCTTTCAGCCAGGTAATTTGATTGCACTTCGAGAACTGACGCTGCTGCAAGTTGCTGGTGCGGTAGGCCGCAGCCGCGAATCCCAATTAAGTGAGGGAGAATCGGAGCGGAACGTCCGGGAGCGCATAGCAGCGTGTATCAAATCAACCCCGTCGTCCCCATACGTGATCTCACGCGCATTCCGGTTGGCTAAAAGCTTAGACGCGGATTTATACGTCGTATATGTGGACATCGGAATAGACAATAGTCCGGAACACCAACGTGCACTCGACCAAAGCCTTCGGCTCGCGGAGAATCTGGGGGCTCAGGTATTGCGGGTGAAAGGCACAAATGTCGCCAACGAGATTACCAGGGTCGTGCTAGAGAAACATATTACTCAAGTGGTATTCGGACATTCCGCGCAGACAGGTTGGCGGAAGCATTTGTATTTTTCTGCTCTCCAGGCGTTTTTGCGTGATGCGCTTCCGGTCGACATTCACATAGTCACGCAGAGGTAATACAGCAGAGGAACACCGAGCTGTGTCGGTTGTTATCGCAGGACCCGAACAGTTCACTCGGTCTGGAGACCGAGCTGGAATTGGAACTGTAAGTTAATGAATATTACATAAAATAATTCTAAAGGCTTTTTAAAGCTTATATAAAGAACTCCTAAATAACATAGGTAGCGTATGTTCTTTGCATCGTCCGTCAACTTATAGCAACGCAGGTATTTATGCGGTCCGCGAAGCTATCGGTACACAGTGGTAAGTCGGCGTCGATCCTTATCTCATATAAACGCTCGATTCCCGCGACAAAAATTATCTATTAGACCTTCAACGCCCGACCTATTTATCGTAAGTACCGTTGGATGGCTATTGGTTATTCGCGTCCGTACGACGGGACTCGGATTGGACAAAGCTAGCACTTGAGGTAATCGCGCGATGACTGCCGAACAACTGTTGAAACACAATATCGGCAAGGTACTTACTCTCACATCTTCAGGCGGCGACATAGTCATCGCGAAGATTCTCGGGATTGATGATGAGTATGGTGAGGTTGTGTGTGAACTGGTGTCTTCTACCCGGCCGGAAAGATACCCATCGACCAGTGAAGTCCAGTTCGTTATGTCACTAGCAGAAATTCAATCCGTCACCTGTAGTTGCGGGCGAGGTCCGCTTTCAAAGCGGCGGCCGCGTAGCCGGTGGCGTGGATAGCGCGCTGTATTCTTAACGCCTGTCAAATCCCAAGCTACTGTATTTAGAAAACTTTTATGGGCCTTTTATCCTTAGTTTAGGTCATTGCAGCTCTAATTAGTGTGCATAGCTTTACTCGGGATGGAGATTAGGGCGGTGCTGAACGTCGGCAAGGACACTCGCACTCATGTGGAGAAGGACACCAGCCGCCCAGCTAGTTGGCGATTGCCGGTAACACTTAA
>JBEKQP010000279.1:0-6042 GCA_049519595.1 Candidatus Korobacteraceae bacterium
CGGCAATCGGCTCCGTGCCGCAGAAGACCGAGGAAGTCTGCCCGGAGTACACGTTATTGAGCGACAAAGTCGTCTATGTGGTGGTCGGAAAACGCTCCAGCCAATTCATGCCGCTTGCTGAAATCATCCAGTTTCGTCTGTACAAGAACGAGCTATTAGTACGAGTAGACGATGAAAAGCGAGAAGGTCATTTTTCCATCAAGGAAATGGAACTTCGCTCGGACTGGGAGCGCGATCAGACGCTTCGCAATAAGCAGTTGGATCTGCGTTTGCAAGCCGAGCGGAATGAACTACATCGGCAAGAGCTGAAGAAGTCGGCGGATGAGTACAAAACCAGATAGGAGCAATGCAGCAAGCCCGCATTGAGGTCCGAACCGGCGGGGGCCCCACGTCCCGCCGAGTCAGGGTCCCCGGCGAGGCTCGGCTCGCTGGGGTGACTGAGGGCTGACGCGGGGTGTTTCCGCCAGAGGCTGCAATTACATCGAAGCCGGCTTGGAAGTCTTAGTTCCAGGCTTAATGGCGCTGTGCTGCTTGGCCTTAGCCAACATCTCTTCTACCTTGGCCCGTTCAGGATAGTCAGGGACTGTCTTCAACAGCTTCTCCCAGGTTGCCACTGCGGCGGGCGCATCGCCCTTGCCTTGCCATTGCACCATTCCCATGTTGAACATGGTTTGCGCGTGCTTCGGGTCGTCTTTCAGGGCGGTTTGAAACTCTTGCAGGGCCCGGTTGGAATCGCCTAAATAGAAATAGGCAGTACCCATGTCGGTGCGAACATTCGCGTTTTTGGGCTCCACTCGCAATGCCCGGTCGTAGTATTCGATGGCGGCTTGGTACTGTTGGGCGTCGTAGTACATATTACCCGCCGTCGCCAGGAGTTTCGGGTCGTTGGGCGAATTCTGTAATTGCGCCAGAATCGGCTCTGCCTGCTTGTCCGCCATGTGCTTGAGCTGCTCCGGTGTCGGTTGGCCGCCCGTCGCGGGCATATCGGCCGGAGCAGTCGCGGCCGCGCTTGGTTGCGGTTTGCTGTCGCTGCCCGCCGAGCCGCGCAATAAATATCCCACCGCAATTCCCACCACCAGGCAGATTGTGGCGAGCACGTACGCCTGGATGCTTGTCCAACCAGCACTAGAAGCACTGGGAGTCTTACTCTGTGCCATTCATCTCCTCCAGGATCCAATCCGCGAGAGGGAAATTCCCTTGTTGTTTGCAGCAGACGGAACCAGTTGATTCATGGTAAATGGCCTTGACACATCGCTATGTGACAAAAATCACAAAACCTCAGGAAAATGTTGGCCCCACGCTGAGGCCACAGTTTCAAGTGATTCACTTCCAAGAAGTCTTTGTAAATCCTCTGGTTCAAGACCGGAACTATGCGCTGGTATCCCCGCACGCGGTCCGAGAAAAAAAACGGACCGGCATTCATACCGGCCCGCCTTATCAGGAGACCCCACATGATAGGGTTAACTCAATAGTAACTATAAAGGAACTCTGTTACAAGCTCGCCCCCTCAAGCGGCGATGCAAACCGCGAGCAAACCGCAGCTCTGAAGGCCGCACTGGGAGCCGATTTTGTGGTACCTCGCTTGCTCCGCCCCCAACACGCGCGAAGCGGCGCGCGCGCCGGCCTCCGGCTTTCGGCGCGCTTTTCCGCCTAGGCGGTGGGGTAGAATGGCATTACGTGAACCGCACGATCTTAGGGAGACTATGAAGCGGCAGGCCATTATTGTTGGCGCTGGTCCGGCAGGATTAACTGCTGCCTACGAATTGTTGACGCGCACTGACATCGTTCCAATCGTGCTGGAAAAGAGTGCGTACATGGGAGGAATCTCCCGCACGGTTCACTACAAGGGGAACCGCATCGATATCGGCGGGCATCGTTTTTTTTCCAAGAGCGACCGCGTTATGGAGTGGTGGTCCCGGCAGATGCCACCCGACACCCACCCGCCGCAGGGCTCCCCGGATGACGACGAAGCGGTCATGCTTCTGCGCAGCCGCAAGTCGCGCATCTATTTTTTGCGTAAGTTTTTTGATTATCCGATCTCGCTCAGCGCGCAGACCATCAGGAATCTTGGCGTGGTGCGCACGCTGAAGATCGGCTTCAGCTATTTGCGTGTGGCGCTGTTCCCGCCCCGGCAAGTCGACAACCTGGAACAATTCTTCATCAGCCGCTTCGGGCGCGAACTTTACAATACGTTCTTCAAATCCTATACCGAGAAGGTCTGGGGCGTGCCGTGCACGGAAATCAGCGCCGAATGGGGCGCTCAGCGGGTGAAGGGGCTGTCGATCACCAAGACGATTCTGCACGTTCTGAAGAAGACTTTCGCTTCATCCGGGGACGTAAGACAAAAGGCCACGGAAACTTCGCTGATCGAGCAGTTCCTATATCCGAAGCTGGGGCCGGGGCAATTGTGGGAAATCGTTGCCGGCAAAGTCGCCGCGCAAGGCGGAGAAATCATCACCGGCTTCAACGTCGACAAGATTCTGGTCGAGGGGAATCGCGTGTGCGGCGTCAGTGGGACTGCCTCGAATGGAGAGCGTCGCGACTTCCGGGGCGAGTACCTGTTCTCGACCATGGCGGTCAAAGACCTGGTGAATTGCCTCGATTGCGATGTCCCTGGACAGGTGCGGGAAATCAGCGACGCGCTGCTCTATCGCGATTTCATCACCGTGGGCCTGCTGGTGAGGAAACTGGTAGTACAGGACGAAAGCAGGCCAGGTGAGCTGATCAAGGACAACTGGATCTATATTCAGGAACCCGACGTCATTGCCGGCCGCTTGCAGATCTTCAACAATTGGAGTCCTTACCTGGTGCGCGATCCCGAGACTGTGTGGATGGGCGTGGAATACTTCTGCAACCAGTGGGACCGCTTGTGGAACATGTCCGATGAGAAGCTGTCGGCATTGGCGCAGGAGGAGCTGGAGAAGATCGGCATCATCCGGCAATCCGATGTGCTGGATTCAACGGTCATCAGGATGGAAAAAACCTACCCGGCATATTTCGGCAGCTATGTACGATTTCCCGAGGTTCGCCAGTACCTCGACGCCTTTGAGAATCTTTTTCTCGTTGGCCGCAATGGTATGCACCGCTATAACAACCAGGATCATTCAATGCTGACGGCGATGACGGCCGTAGACAACATCATTTCCGGACAGCGGGACAAGAGCAATATCTGGGCCGTAAATGCGGAAGAGGAGTATCACGAAGCGAAGAGGAGTACCACGGAAAGACTCGCAAACCAGCAGGCCTGTGCCCCTCGAAACCGGTAGAGCCTGGTTGCCGCCGCGAAGGGCAGTAGAAGATCCCAAAGGCGGACATTCGTCAGGGCCAAAATGAATTAGACGGAGAGTTATTCGCGCGAGTAGGTCTATACTGAGCGAAAGTATGTCATCCACTGTTTTAGATGAAACGGACCAGGTCACGAGCGAGTCGGCAGACCTTATACTGCCGACGCTGTTCGGCGAAGGCTATGGTATCTACAAGGTACGCAAGGGTTCGTTTGTCGTCTCTTTCCTGCTGAACACGGCTGCCGCAGCCGTGCTGGTCGCGATCAGCAGTTGGGTTGCTACGAACTCCGCCCAGATGCAGAACCAGGTCACTACGCTGGCCACCGACATCAGCCCTTACATTCTGAGGCCTTCCATGAGGATGAGCGGTGGCGGAGGCGGCGGAGGCGACCATGACAAGCTGGCTGCCAGCAAAGGTGCACTTCCTAAACGCTCTCTCGAACAGATTGTGCCTCCGCAGGTCATCGTTCGTAACGAGGCGCCCAAACTGGCGGCGGTACCGACCGTGGTAGTTCCGCCCGAAATCAGGCTGCCCCAGGCATTTGCATTGGGAGATCCACTCTCGAAGGCTTTGGCCACCCTGCCTTCCAATGGTTCAGGGCTCGGTGGTGGCATCGGGAGCGGTACCGGCGGAGGCGTCGGCAGCGGCCATGGTCCAGGGGTGGGGCCGGGTAGCGGCGGAGGCATCGGAGGCGGCGTCTACCACGTCGGCGGCGGTGTCCTGCCTCCCAAGGTGATCTACGACCCCGATCCGGACTACTCGGAGGCGGCACGCAAAGCCAAGCATCAGGGGACGGTAGTTCTGTGGGTAATCGTTGGCGCAGATGGCCGCCCCCGCGAGGTCACCGTGCGGCGTTCCTTAGGCATGGGTCTCGATGAGAAAGCGGTCGATGCCGTGCGCCGCTGGAAATTCGATCCCGCCAAGAAGGACGGCCAAGCGGTCGCCGTGCAGATCAGCGTAGAGGTCAATTTCCGGCTTTATTGAGCAGCGGATTGAGCTGTGGGTGCTGTTTCAGGATGGCGTGTACCCGGAGCTCTCAACCGGCGAAACCGTTCTAGTGAATCTCTCGTTTAAGCCTGCGTGCGATGGGTGCAACCTTGCTGCTGGCGGCGTTCGCAAGCTCGCTGCCCCGCTGCATCCAGCCTTCAGCGTGATCGCCCCATTCTTCCAGCGTGTCGCGCGCATCTTCGTAGCGGCGGCGAAGCCCTTTGCGAACCTGCTTGCCGGTTTTGGGAGTCAACATAGCCGCCAGCAGTGAACCGACGCCGACTCCGATCATCAGGAAAACCAGCCCGGTGGGCACACCGTGCCCGTTGGCTTCAGAGATCTTGTTTTCACCAGGGTTGCGATTCTCGCCCATAAATACCTCGTCTTCCGATCTTGGCGGCGCCGTTCAGTTCTCCTCCTGCTCCGCCCGGAATCTCGTAGCTTAGAAAAACAGGCGCGTCGAACTGTTGCCAGGGTCTTGAGCTTTTCTGCCAACCTGAATACCCGCTGCTGGTGAGATTCGCAAAGTGAAGTCTCGCAAGGTAAAATTGATTGTTTGTCTCTCCGGTACATGCCTCCGCCCCGAAAGGGGGAAATGGAGCGTGTTATGTTGCGCCTCACGAGGCTAGACCGGATTCGCGGAGGATATACCCCGCGAAGCAGCCGGGTTTCCGATCCCGGCGCGAAGGACAAATGCTCGGCCTGAGTGCCCAGGGACGAAGGGCGCGAGCGATCCCACGAGTTTCGCGGGTACATCACTCAATTTCACAAGGAGCACTTTAGACAACCATGGCAATTCCGGCCACACAACTGCGCCCCGGCATGATCATCAAGCACAATAACGATTTGCATTCGGTGTTCAGCGTGGAACACCGCACGCCGGGCAATCTGCGCGCTTTCATCCAGGCAAGGCTGCGCAACCTCCGCACCGGAGCCATGTTCGAACATCGCTTCCGTTCCGGCGACGCGCTCGAAAAAGTCGTTGTTGACCAAGTCAAGATGGAGTTCCTCTACAAGGACGGCGACGACTTCTACTTCATGGACATCGAGAACTATGAGCAGACGGTGCTCAAGCACGACACCCTCGGCGATGCAGTCGAATACCTCACGGCAAATCTGCAGATCATCGTCGAATTCTTCGACGGCAAGCCCGTGGGCATCGAGCTGCCGCAAACGGTCGAGCTCAAAGTGGTGGAAACCGAGCCCGGCCTGAAATCGGCCACGGCCAGCAGCGTCACCAAGCCCGCCACCACCGAGACCGGACTCGTCGTCTACGTGCCACCGTTCATCAACGAGGGCGACAAGATCAAGGTCGATACCTCCGATGGCGCGTATCTGAACCGAGCGTGATAACCCTGCGCCGCGCATAAGCGGCGCGTAGTGGGAACCCAGGCTGAGTTGACTGTCCGGGGAAAGTGATCTGTGTTCAAATAGACGGTACGTTATGGGAAGCATGATCGAAACACGCCGTTATGTCGTCAGCGGACGCGTGCAGGGTGTCGGCTTTCGCTGGTTCGTCGAACGCGAGGCGCATGCGTTGGGTTTGGCGGGCTGGGTTCGCAACCGCAGCGACGGCAGTGTAGAGGTGCTTGCGTCGGGCACGCGTGATCAGCTTCGCCTGCTCTACGATAAGTTGAAGCAGGGTCCGCGCGCCGCCCGCGTCGACGATATCGAGATCGAAGAAGCAGCGCCGCTCAAGGATCTACACACTTTCCGAATCGAAGGAGTCTGGTAAAGGATGCCGCAACCGAAAATGGCTATGGACTGCGA
>JBEKQP010000280.1:0-6024 GCA_049519595.1 Candidatus Korobacteraceae bacterium
GTCCGTGACCGCGAGAAGCACGCCGAACTCGAAAGTTCCATCGAAAAGATTCAATCCAAAAGAGACAATTTGTAGGACAAATTTTCCGAAATTGGACTCTTGCTGAAACCATCTTAATTGTTCGGCGGAACGGTACCGGCGCGCCGTAAGATGACCGTCGTACTGCTCAAGTTCTATTCCGCCAAAAAGTTCTTCCAGTGTTTCACGATACACTGTCGCGGCTATTGGACTCTCCTCTCGGGCGTTGGCTTTGATCTCCGGTTGGTGCATCCCGGAAGGCAAGAGACTAAACACACCTCTCCCGGTCGATACCGTTCTTGACCTACGTTTGAAGTGGAAGACGTAATCGTCGTCTGAAGACCTTCTAAATGCAAGGAGTACGTTTGTGCCGCCCGCACACAATCGGGTGGAATAGTCAGCCATTGCCCTGCAATCTTTTAGGAATTTGTTCCGTCCAAGAAGGAGCTTATTACGCTGTTCGAATGCGGCCAGTGGGACACAATTCGCATTCACTAAAGCTTGGATGAGTTCTTCCTCTAATAGGCCAAACGACAACTTATAGTTCTTGTATTCTGCCAATGAAAAGGACGCAATGGGACCCTTGGCATTTGGAGTGAAGGAACGAAGTGTAAAAATTGGCCTATCATCGAACCGTACCTGTTTCTCGGCTAGCTCTGCGCGTATCCGACGTTCCTCATCCTCACTGACAGCTGGCAACGGAACCGCGGATTGGATGACTGGGAAGCGATCACGCTCTCTATCATTGACTGGCAGACGCAAATTAAGCCAGGAACTGCGCGAAGCGATGTTGGTAGTGATCAATCGCCCGTTTATCGTAAAGCTATATCGATGGAGGTCGTGAGCACGAAGTTCAGAGTCAGGATAATAAAGCATTAGAAGTTGGGTAATCAGTCTACCTTCTTGAATCTTCTTTTCTGATGCTATGACAGATCCAGCCCGATCTTGCCTCTGCCGCTCGTTATCCTCGCGTGCCGCATTTTTCCATAGTCCGTAGAGCCAAGTAAGACTACGAAGCGCTCCTAAAATGGCTATGACGATTGCAAAGATTTTCCAAAGCCCGCCCATCATCTGCTCCGACTGCGGGGAATCCGCACCTTTCGCCCCGACCGATCTCAAAGAATTAGAATCTCTGGTGCAAACCCAGGTGGTTTGTCCAGTGGACAAATCTACTGAAAACAATCGCTTCTGGGAGTGGGGCGGGTCTGAAGCCGAGAATAGCGGTTCCGCTACCATGCCGCAAAACAGGCCCCAAAATAATTCTGTAGCTCTACCTCGCCGCGCCGCCCCGTATCTTTGATAGCGAATTCATCTTGCTCGAATCGATGAGCACGCCATTCGGCAAGAGCGTAGACTCGGTACCGTCAGCGATGCGAGCATTTGGCCTGATCACAGGAGTAACGAATGGAAGATGTACACTGCTACTACTCGGACCTAACAGAGCGTGGTCGCATTTCGAAGTGGTGTCACCCAGTTTGTCTCCCTTACTTGAATCATAGGACACCGCTTCATTAGCACAGTTAAAGTACCGACCGTTGTCGTCCTCATACACTGTGAACTGGCTACCATTCGCACGAATTAACCGTTTTTCTCCAACTGCACACGAACTAATCAGAAGTGCGCCAAATGTATATAAAGCAAATTGCACGAGCTTCACTTCGATTTCTCCTTGGGCAGAATTTCCTCCGCTGAACGATGAATTACCGTAGCAACATTAGATTTCCAAATTGTCAACACAAGTAGCCCGGGAAGAACCGTTCCTTCCTGTGGTGGTTGGTAGAAAGTAATATATGCCTCTTGTGTCACGATTAGCGGCCGTAGATTTTGATTATCATTGTTGTAGACAAGTACCGGAGAGAGCAACTTCGTGTTGCCCTTAAATGTAAATACGATTCGCTCTTGTGTGTCGATCAGACGCTGCGCCTCCGCCCCTTGCACTCCTGCCTTATGTGCGAGGTGGAATAGCAAAGGGAATAGACACGCCAGTACTAACATTGAGAGCATCTTCCATCGCTCAAGAATCACCAACGCCAGCGTCGTCGCAATAAGCAGAATCAGCCCGTCTTTGCTATAAAGCACTGGAAAAGCGTATACAAAGAAATAGTAAAGGGGAATATCCAGCGTTGAAAGACGCAGCCCAAACTCCGAGAAATAGAAATAAGAATAAACCCAGCCGATAAAGTACGCATAGATCGCAATCAGAGGTATAAGCTCTTTCGATGTATTAAGTAAGCTGACCTTACCCACATCGGGGCGCGGCTGTAACATTGAAAACATTTTAGGGATATATGATTTAAGTGACGCCCAAAAGGAACTCGCTGTCTGTCTTGTGTATTTCATCGCAACCTGCTTCTAAGGTAAACCTTCCAGCGTTAAATCACGAGTCGGGACCAAGAGAACATCTGGCAGTATTATCTGTGCCGCACAGACTCCACTGTGTGTTCTACTGAAAGCGTGTGGAACAGAATGCAGCAGACCAAGCCTCCTGCCAGCCGCGAGCTCCATTAGCCGGCTTAGCGGCTCCGCTGGGTTGAACGTTCGTTGGCAATGGAATCGATGGCAACGGAGGAGGGTTGATCTGGAGATAACTCCCGTGGTCGAAGCTCCAGTTGTCCGGTATCTTGAACGGAGGCTGGAAAGTATCCGGTCTGGGCTTGGAAGGACCGCAATGGCCTAAAGCTGCGCGCCACCACGGATGCCCCTCGGCAATGATCCCTCCGAATAGATTGCCCAACGGAAAAAAAGTCGAGAGCACCGTATCTTTTTTAGACGCGAGGAGGGAGATCTCTCCAATCCTGAATGCTGCAGACTTGAACTCCGTGTTTAGACAATTATCATCGATCGCACCGGCCATAAGCGTAGCCCTCCGGACCGGCAGCGTCATTCTGGAAGCCGTCTGCAGCAGAACGCGCGCACCAAGGCTGTGCGAGGCGAAAGACACACTTGCCGCATTGTCAAAATTAGCGTCCAGAAACGGAGCTATCAGGATGCCAGCCTCGTTTGCGATTCTGGGCTCCTCAGGATAGTCGAGCCCGTGTGCCCAGATCGAGTCGCCTGGCCACAGCAGACCCACAAAAACGGACAATGGGCCGAGTTGAAGCAGCGTCTCCCAATTGGACAAGTGCGCGATTCCATCTGCCCGGTTCACATTGAAGCCGTGAATGCCTATGAGAACATGCCGTCCTTGGATATCTTCGAAGAGCTGCCGGCTGTCCAGACTCTCGTAGTCGGAAATGCTTGTGCCTTGAAAGGTGGCCACAGAGGTTGCTAGCTCACCTCCAACCGCTGAGAGGCGAACGTCGAGGAATCGCGTCATAGGTGACCTACTTTCTTACAAGCTGCAACGTGTTCACGGCAGCTGCCAAGGCGGTGGAAAGGTCCTTGGCGATGGGCGCCAGAGGCGTGGCCAACAAACCCACCAGCAGGCACGCACCTGTGCTGGGCGAGGGGCCTCCGGAGGCCTGTAGAATGTGTCCGCCAGCGAGCGCCAGCAGGATGGCTACCACCGCAGCGATCGCCCTTGTCCAATTGCGATAGACCTGGTCCGAGCGCTGGTATGCCTCGTCAAGCAGCGCGGTCACACTCAGATCGAAGCGTGCGTAAACATCGCTCTGGGCGGGGCTGAGCGGGGTTCCTGACGTGATGCTGGTGGCTACGGCAGTCAGGACTTCGGAATTCACCCCAGTTACGGCTGCCAAATCCGGCGCAATACTTGCGTCCAGGTGCAGCTTGATCAAGGACTTGGCAATCGATTTCTGGCTTCCCAGATCGGTGCCGTTGAACCAGTTCGCCTGCAGCGTCGCCAGTATCTTCTTCTGGGACAGAGAGTTGCCGGGCTTACCGGGCGTCAATGCCTCAACAGTGGTCTTTACCCCGTTGAAGCCGATATGATTTACTCCACCCCAGAGCACCTTCGAGGCATCCACTAAGCCGAAGGCTGCGGTGCCCAATCCCCCGATGGCTGTAATGATTTGCGGAAGGCCCTGTAGATTGCTCATGTTCGTCGCCCCTTCCTTTCTCGGTTTGAACTCAGCCAGATAAATACAAAGTGAGCCACGAGTTCAGTGGTTATCGGCGAGTGAGAAACGTGTGTTCATTCCCGAACGCCGGCAGAAGCGGCCCACCAGCCATATCTGCCGACGCCGTCGCAGCAGTGTTGCATCCAGCGTTATAGCCCAAACTCATGCTCGCCTTAGGTCTCAAGAGTGGCAGCCACGAATCGGACCATGTGGATTTTCGCGTGTTTGTCTATCGTCTTGTTAGCTTTTTCCTCTTCTAGCCCGCTTGTGTCCCAATAGACCTCCGACTGCTTAACTACTGTTTGCCTAGCACTTGTGAGAGCGAGGAAAAGTCATAGGAAACACCAACTTGGCCCCTGACATCGTGGGCGTTCAAAAGGTCGGTTTTGTTGGACCACTTCACCGCTACGGGTATCTTGAGTCCGGATTTTATGTCAATAGTGACCTTGCCCTGCAAGAGAACTAGCCAACCAGAGGTACCGAGAAGCACCTGCGCGTTTCCGGGCAGAACTATGTTGGTGCCAGGCGCAAGATCCCCTTGCGTAATATTGAGGACCGTCGGGTCAAACTGATACTGCCCGTACGCGGCAAAGCTGAGGGTAGCTGGGTGAGTGGCGGAGTCGCCGAGGGGACGGTCGAATTCGCCGGAGAATTGGAAATCGCGAAAACGGCCATATTTGGCGCCGGCAGGGAGCTGCGTGCCGTAGAGGGTAGCTGCGGTGTTAATGCTAATAAGTTGGTTTCGAGAGAACGTCTGGCCGTAGATAATGCGTACGTTGTGCGTCTCCGGCTGGTTAGCAGGGCGGCTGTAGGTGTACTCGGCAGTGAGGAGTGGCTGACCCTGCGCCTGCTGCACAATGGCGTGATTTAGCTGTGAGTAGGACGTGAGCGCAAGCATGGCGTCGACGACCTTCTGGTCGAGGTTGGGATCGTTCTTATGTAGCAGTGCGATGACACTATTGAAGTAGGTTTCGAAGAGATTCTCAAGGCGGGCGGGTGTTAAGGTGTTGCCGTTCTGTTCTGCGACAACAGCCTGGATAAAACTGTCTTGGGCAGCCAGATAGTTCGCATCTCCGACAAGGTCGTTAAGGACAGCGTTAACACGCGGGAGCATGGCAGAGCCGAGAGCCTGTGCAGTGGGAGCGTTGGCGGCGTACGCCTTCTTGAATCCATCCTGGAACTGCTGGGAGCGCGGGTTGAGGTGGTTATAAAGATCGTAGCGCGCGGTGAAGACCGATAGCTGGGTAGCACTCTTAGGGAGGGTGATAGTCGCGGGGGCGGTGGAGGTGTTGTTAGCTGAACCGCTGGGGGTAAGCGTTGTCCCGCTTTGCCGTGCAAGATCAAAGGATGCGCTGAAGTTGATGTTCTTGAGAACAGGGATACCGTAGCAGTTGAGGCAGGAGCGGTTACTACCGGTAACGGCTTCAAAAAGACCATCAGCATTGGCAAGCATAGTGACCGTGTTGCCGTTGGCGGTCTGGGTGAGCGCGCCGGAATCAAAGGCGAAGTTAATCAGTTGGCTGCTACTGGGCTTCGAGACCGCATCGGTCGATGCAGCGGCGCTGGAGCTGCTTCCAGATTGCTTATCGACGCGCGAGACTTCCCAGAGAGCAACGGATTTAGCGAAGCTTTCTACTGTGACACGGGCAGAAGCCGAGGGCGCTAATGCTTCGATGATGAGGCTGCCGTTAGCAGTAAGGTCAGCGAGGTGCTTCAAGGGAATCGGCGGTGCGGAAGCAGTGAAAGGCTTAGCAGCATCAACGACAGCGTCGAGCTCTGCGCAGTAAAGTTTGCCGACGGATTCTGTGTAGTGGTTGGCGCAGTTGTTTGGGGATCCGGCGTTCGCTGGAGCCGATGTTTGCGCTATGGCTGGGGCAGCGAAAAATAATAGCAAGAAGGCAGTTAGGAGGTGAATCACGGTTGCCCCCAAATAGTAATGCCTTCCGTTGGTTGATAAACATTGAATTGGTCGAGGAGTTGCGTGGAT
>JBEKQP010000281.1:0-5977 GCA_049519595.1 Candidatus Korobacteraceae bacterium
GGAACCGCCATGGTCACTTCACAACCGCATATCGCGGGAGCGGCCCAAGTTCCAGGGAAATCTCCGGCTGCAAGCCGGTCAGGCGGACGACATGCGGCTCCGCCAATGTCCACCCGACTGCCTTGCGCATGCCGGCCCCGTTGACGAACACCAGAACGAAGTCGCTTTCCGCCAGGCCCTCCAGCCTTCATTCCAGCCGGTAGCCGACCAATTCCGCCGTCATCGTCTTGAGCGCGGTATAGGCGGGTTTGGGCTCCAGGTCTTCCTTGACGGTCCCGAAGTTCTGCTCGTTGTCGGCGGCGTCATGCCCGTCATTCTTCCAATCGTACCAGATTGAGAGCGGGACGCCGCTGAGCAAATTGCAAAGTTGCTGGCGGACGGCGAAAGCGGCCTGCGTTTCCAGCGAGACGCCCTTGGTGTTCGACGCATAACCCCACTCGCCGCTCAGGATGGGGATTTTCCCGCGCTTGGATTCCGGCGCGCAACGGTCAATCAACTCGCGCAGCCGCGTGTAATCCGCGGCGGCGGTTTCCGGCGGCTGGTTGGGAGCGCGGTAGGGATGAACGCTGACGCCATCCAGAAATTCCAGCACGCCCGATTGCAGGAAATTCTCCATGTATTTCCAGTCGAAACCCGACATGGCGGGAGCGATGATTGTGGCGGAAGGTTCCGTTTCCCGGATGGCCTTGGCGGTCGCTAGCGCCAAGGTGGTGTACTCCGCGGCGTCCGGCTTGGGCCGCCAGAAACCGCCGTTCGGTTCGTTGTAGATTTCCCACAAGACATGCCGGCCACGAAAATGAACCGCCGCCGCCGCCCAGCGCGCGAAGGCGGTCACGCTCACGGGATGGCGGGGAGAGGCCACATGCTTTTCTGGCGCTGGTTCTCCGACCGCGCGCCGGGCATCTACCATCGGCTCATACAAGCCGTTCACATAATCCTGGATGTAAAGCGCCCGCAAGCCGCGCTGCTCCAGGTGGGCCGTCAATTCATCATACTTTGTCCAACCTACAGCACCATCGGCCACCGCTCAACCTTGGAGTCTCGGGGTGGCTCTTGGCTGCGGCGGCGGTGGGGCCAGGGCTGCGACCGCTGGAGGATATGCAAATGGCGGTGCATTGAGGCGCTTCTTCTTGGGGTCTTGCACAATGACGATGGCGCGTCGTTTGGCGCGAGTAATCGCGTTGTAGAGCCAACGGCGTGCGAGCGCCACATCGCCGACCACTTGGAACGGCCACAGCACAATTACCACCTGGAATTCGCGGTTCTTTGCCTGATGGATTGTCATGGCGCGGCGACCACCCTGAGACGTTGAGCCGAAGGACCGAACATGTTGCACGGCTCTCTTGACTTGTGCGCGGACTTCAGTAGCTCTGAATTCGATCCGCCCCAATACGCGGCGCTGATGCTCCACCCACCGGTTCAGTTGTGTCGCCACACGGTCGCGCGGCAGGGCTTGAATTGCCGAGGCGCTGATCTCCCGGTTTCCATTGGCAATGCCGAGGGCCACTATCATCGTTTCAGCAACGCTGTCAGCCGTATTTTCCCATTTGATGGGCACAGGTCCAGCCTTCTGATTTCCATACTGCTTGGTCGTTACGAATTCGATCACTTTATCGACCCACGCCGAGGTACCCGAACGGGCTGCGGACAGGAGGACGACGTCCTTACCCGCAGCGGGAGCCATCGTTTGGGAGATGAAGGAGGCAGCTACTGCAGGCGACGGAGCACTGATCAGCTTGAAACTCGTGCTAAAACTGGTCGGCAACGTCACGCCAGTGCGGAGCGCATGAGCGGCGGCGATTAAGTCAGCGTTGGTAGTGCGTCGGTTGATGGTGAGTTCCTGGCTCACATTCAAGCCGCGGAGCCAAGTGACGCCCGGGCTTTCGTCAGTTCGGTTGAGGTTTTGAAAATCGTCAGCGGCAACGAACATGTTCACGCGCCCGTGCAAATGCTGCGCGAGCGCGAGCCGGACGGGATCGCAGTCCTGAAATTCATCAAGGACAAGCACCGGATAGCGCGCAGCAACCCATTTCGCCACTTCGGGGGCCGCAAGCAGCCGTCCCGCGGCTTCGCATGTCGCGTCGTAGTCCGGTGCGTCCAAGTCGAGCGGCACCATGCCGCCGCCAGCGCGAAGCCGCGACCGCCAACGCCTACAGATTTCCCAAGCAAATCGATCCAGGGTCATGCACTCACAATGTCGCCGTGCCGAGGACTTGGCGAGACGCTCGGCAAGCCGATGTCGAGAACCATGCATGAAGGTGAGCGCGAGGACGCGCTGACCGTCGGACAGGGGATGGGCGGCGAGATATGCGTTCAATTCGAGTAACAGACTCGTGGTCTTGCCTGTGCCAGCCCCACCGGTGAACCCCTTGGTGCTCACGGCGTAAATCGGACCACCTTTATCGCGGCCGTCGACCGCGCGGTGTCCGGAACAATTTGCGCATGATCGGCTCCGATCGCGGCGCTAACGAGTGCCTCGCAGAAGGTCACAACTCGTGCGCGACACTCTGGAGATGCCTCAAGAACACCAGCGACAGCGTCATGGGCCAGCACGTCCTCCTTGAGGCCAACAGTGTTCGTGCCTCTGTTGTTGCTGGTCTTAAGAAGGTCGCGGAGCGCATCCAGCGAAGCGAAGGTGAAACCGGGCAGCGCAGCTGATAGTGTGGCGAGCGCAGTCGGTCCGCCCGGTTCCAGCATCCAGCGCACAATATTCTCTATTGTCCAGTCCGCGGGCAGTTGGATGATAAGGGACGGAGGCGGAATCTTCGCCTTAAGTTCCGTGACGTAGTTGTCGCCTGCCGCGTCGCCGTCTATCATCGCCACGATGCGCGAGCGGAGCGGGGTCAGCCGTTCCGTGGTGAACGCAACGGCGGCATTTTCCGTCGGGACGACGCCAAAGACCGCGCTGAACGGGCTCGTATGTGTGGTGTATGGATCGGCAACGTCGGCGAACCGGGTCAGCCATTCGGTATCGAAACGTCCCTCTGGGATCAGGACAAACGAGTGCATGAGTGCATTGACCACGCGGGCGCGATTCTGCAGATAGAGTTTTCTCTCGTTGTTGCTTGCGGCTGGCGTGAGCGGCTGTGCCAAGAAAGGGCGGGCCACCAGGTGGCCTGCTTCGTTGGTCACGATCAGGACGGAAGTCGCCGCAAAGACCCGAGCTACGTCCGGCGAATGGGTTGTGCAGATCACTTGGTCCGCGGTTGCGGCTGCTTCCGCGACCAAGCGCCCATGGATGCCGGGTGACAGGTGGAGTTCAGGTTCCTCCAGTGCGAGGATAAACGGGAGTCCCTTGGATACGCGGGCACGCCCCACTTCGAGCAACAGGAGCAGACTTTGTAGCGATACCAAACCGGCACCGTGACGGGCGGCAGGCAGCGACGGCCCCCCGTGACCGGCATGGTGCGGCAGCAGCGACTGCAATACCGCCTCCGAGTCTCCTGCAGTTACACGCAACTGGAACTTCGGAGCATTTGGCGCCAGCCGCGCGAGTCGTTCGTTCAGCCCGGTGACCAAAGCGGTCAACTTTTCGGAATTCTCGATTTTGACTGCCGGGTTGCGAAGGGCATCCCGCTGGACTAGGATTTCGTCGGCGGGGATTCCGGCCAGATTTGAGACGGTGCGGCGGAAGAGGTCGGAGTTGAAGGATGCCACGGCGTCCCAATCTCGCCGGGCTGGCAGCACATAGAACCCGAGGTCGTTCAGGAGCCGGGGTGAGACCTGGACAAGGCCACCGTCGTCATTGAAAGGATCTGCTGCGTCGTCGTCGTCGTGGAAATATCGCACGCTGACAACTTCAAGCTCGTCGCGGTCGAATCGGGCGCAGAAGCCGACATTGGCGCATAGTTTGCGGTCGGCACCCGCTTCAGCGTATTCCTGCCCGTCCTTGCCGAACCACTTTGGCACCGCTCGGTCAGCGCGAAACCATGTGTCGTGATCTTCAGGATCATCGCTGGCGAATCCCGCAACGGTTACGATGATCTTGACCCGGTCGGCTGCCACGGGATCGCTCCCGCTGAAGTCATGCTCGGTGAGTGACCGCACCATCTTCGTTCGCCCGAGAGTGAGCGAGATGGCGTCAATCAGGGTGCTCTTGCCGCAGCCGTTCGGGCCGACCAAAACGGATTGAGGTGCCAGCCGAATATCAGCCTCCCGAACGCCACGAAATCCCGAGATGCGAAGGCGAGCGATGTGCATGGGGATATCAGGGTGGGACTGGGGTGCCAGGATTTGACCCGTCGCTTTGCAAAACCTCAACTCCGATCCCCTTTCCTCGCATCTGACCAAACACTTCCAAAAGACGGTCTGGATCAGGATCCACGCCGTGCTGCCGCATGTAATGAGTGATGAGAAGCAATCCGTTGCGCACATCGTCGGCGCCCTCGGTCTGGGCTGCCATTGGTAAAAATCTCTGAACATGAGGCCGCATCGCCTCAAGCGCAGCCTTGAAGCTTTTTGCCGTGTGCATGATAGTAAAACGGCCGGTGCGTTCGGGTTTGCAATTTGGCCCCCACTTCAGTTCCTGCGTCATGCCAATGGAGCGCAAGAGAATGTTCTCCATTTCGAGTGTGACCCATGCTTTCAGGATTTCATAGGCCCTCTGCTGGAATTCGTTTGACGCAGCGTCGACCGGAGTCCACCTCAATATCGGTCCCCCTAAGCAGGCCTGCATTTCGTCGCCCGAATTGCAGACCGGCGTTTCATCGAGGCACAGCGTTATAGATCTTCGGTCGGAATAATTCGGATGGCTGGATGCATTGTAAATTGACCGTAATTCGAGAGTCGTCGTTCTTAAGTCAACACTTAGGAGAAAATATGGGAGTTTTAACGCTCGAAGCCAATCCAATGCCTCGTCTCTGAATTCGCACTTTCGTTCGGACGCACTCTTAACTTGGACGAAAAATGAATCTTCAGCCAGGAGCCGACGGCCTTCACGCCTGATTATCGTAGCCACGGCATCGACTCCTGCGTCCTCGGTCCGTGGAACGGGTGCAACGAGCGCGAATGGTCGAAGCAACTCCAATCCAAGTCCCTCGCAAAGATCGCCGGAACGCAAGTTTACATTACGACTACCAGGCATCGGTATCGGACTTTGCTCCCCTCTTTGGGCATTACAAGCCGAAAATGCCAAGGATTTCCTTGAATCTACGAGGCGCGGAAGTTTGGTGTCCGATCCACTGCCCCGGGCCGCGGCGGGTTTTTGTCCCAACGGCATTTTCGCGGGTTCACACATGGATCTGCCTGGCCGGTCGGTGAGGCAAATCGTCCAGCCATCAGTCGGTTCGGTGGGGAAAACCCCTTCCACTGGATGTTGCCTGATTTGCCAGCCGAGGAGACGCGCATTGGTGAATGATGTTCTTGTCAGAGTCCGTGTTCCATCGGTATTATCGGGCACTGCTTGGATTTCGGGAGAACTGCCCGATCTTCGCAGATGGACCGATGGCGGAAAAACATTGGAAAATCATTTCTGCGTCGCGCTTCCCATGGGAACAGGAAGCGCTGGACTTTATCCACGCAGGCTTTCCGGCACAGGACAATTATGTCGCATGGTCCAATTTTGAGTTCAGCGCCGATGACGGGTCGATCAATGAAATCGACACCCTCATCGCCTGCCCACAGGGCGTCTTTTTGATCGAGATCAAGAGCAGGCCCGGCACGGTTTCCGGCGATGCCAACAATTGGGTGTGGGAACACGAAGGCGTCAGTCACAGCGATGAAAGCCCGCTGATTCTCGCCAACCGGAAGTGTAAACGACTCAAAAGCCTGCTGTCCCGGCAGCGCGCGTTTCGCGGCATCGAATGCCCTTTTATCGAGCCATTGGTTTTTCTCTCACACAGTGAGGTTCGACTTCATCTTCAAGGCATTGCCGCGGGCAAAGTCTGTCTCCGAGACCAGCCGGGGGCTCCCGGAAAACCTGAACGCCCCGGAATTCTCGCCGCGATCCGCCGGCGGGAATGTCCGGGGCTGCCACAGC
>JBEKQP010000282.1:0-10400 GCA_049519595.1 Candidatus Korobacteraceae bacterium
ACACAATATTTTGTGGTATGGGCTTGACAAGCCCTATATACGGGAGTAGTTTTCACATCCGGGCCCTTTTTAGGGGCCTATGGACCGAGGCGATTATCCCCGATCCGCTTCTGGTTCCATGAGGTAATTCCGAAGTGCTCCATCGCGACGTGACCCACGATCTCGAGGTCGGTTTTGCCTCTTGGGCGCGGAGAGTTTCCATCGGGTCTGGAGCAAAGGGGCAGTCTTAGGGCTTGTCTTGGTAAAGTCCGAGGACGGAGAGAGCGGCCACCGAACGTGGCTGGAGCAGTGAGTTGACGTAGACGGGCAACAGGGACCTTGTTCCCGCCCGTTGCCGGGCAAAATGCTCAATCCGGTGAAGGAGAATTGAAATGGCCGAAGTTACGCAGAAGACCACGAGTGCTACCTCCCAACAGGTCCCGAATGCAGGAGTGAGCCCCAAAAAGACTCATGGAATGAGTATCAGGCGGTTTTTCACAAATCCTGGTGTTTCCCCCTATGACGAAATCCAGTGGGAGCTGCGTACGGCCCAGATCACAGGCAGCAAGGGCGAGATCCTGTTCGAGCAGCAGGACGTCGAAGTTCCGAAGGACTGGTCGATAACTGCCACCAATATCGTTGCCAGCAAGTATCTGCACGGACAGATTGGAACGCCCGAGCGCGAAAGCGGCGTCCGCCAACTGGTCGGCCGCGTTGCCGAAACCATCCGTGATTGGGGAATCAAGGGCGGATACTTCCGCTCGACCGAAGATGCCGGCGTGTTTCACGATGAACTGGTTTACATGTTGCTGCACCAGTACGCGGCATTCAATTCTCCGGTGTGGTTCAACGTCGGCTGCGACCGGCTGGAGCCGAATTCCGATGCCTCCAACTGGCACTGGAATCCGCAGCTCGGACGCGTCGAATTCAGTGCCACCGGCTACAAGACCCCGCAGTGTTCGGCGTGCTTCATCAATTCCATACAGGACACGATGGAGTCCATCCTGACGCTGGCCAAGACTGAGGGCATGCTCTTCAAGTGGGGTTCGGGCACGGGAACAAATCTGTCGCCGCTGCGCGGCTCGACGGAAAAGCTCTCCGGCGGGGGTACCGCAAGCGGGCCGCTGTCGTTCATGAGAGGCTTCGACGCCTTTGCCGGGGTCATCAAAAGCGGCGGAAAGACGCGTCGCGCCGCCAAGATGGTCATCCTCAACGTTGACCATCCCGACATAGAAAAGTTCATCATGTGCAAGGCCGACGAAGAGAAGAAAGCCTGGACGTTGATCCAGGCCGGCTACGACGGCTCGACACCGGATTCAGAAGCTTACTCGTCTATCTTCTTTCAGAACGCTAACAACTCCGTTCGCGTCAGTGACGACTTCATGAACGCCGTTCTGCGCGACGCCGATTTCAGCACGCACGCGGTTGTCGGCGGTCAGGTAATCGGCACCCACAAGGCCCGCGAACTGCTCCACAAGATTGCCGAAGCTACGTGGCAGTGCGGCGATCCCGGCATGCAGTATGACACCACGATCAACCGCTGGCACACGTCGAGGAACTCGGCCCGCATCAATGCCTCGAACCCATGCTCCGAGTACATGTTCATTGACGACTCGGCCTGCAATCTGGCGTCGCTCAACCTGATGAAGTTTGCTCCCAACGGCAGCTTCGATGTCGCCGCCTACCGCCATGCCGCAGGCATTCTCATCACCGCGCAGGAGATTCTGGTCGATAACTCCGGCTATCCGACCGAGGCCATCACGCGCAATTCGCATGATTTCCGTCCGCTTGGACTTGGCTACGCCAATCTTGGCGCGCTGCTCATGGCCTCCGGTCTGCCCTATGATTCCGACGCCGGACGCGATTACGCCGCCTGCGTTACGGCCATCATGTGTGGCGAGGCTTACTTGCAGTCAGCCCGCATCGCCGAACATTGTCCGCCACTTACCGCCGCCGGAGATCACCTCAAGGACGTCGCCATCAGCGGAGGCGCCTGCCCCGGCTGGTACGCCAATCGCGAACCTTTTCTCGACGTGATTCGCATGCACCGCGCGTCGGTGAACCGCATCAGCCGCGGCCACGTGCCCCGCGAATTGTTTGAAGCCGCCCGCAGCTGCTGGGACGAAGCGCTGGCCCAGGGAGAGAAATCCGGCTACCGCAACTCACAGGTCACGGTGCTTGCTCCCACCGGCACCATCGGCTTCATGATGGACTGCGACACTACCGGCGTCGAACCCGATCTGGCGCTCATCAAGTTCAAAAAACTGGTCGGTGGCGGCATGATCAAGATTGTCAACAACACCGTGCCCGCCGCGCTGTTTAAGCTTGGTTACTCGCAGGACCAGACCAACGCCATCGTCAGCTTCATCGACGCCACCGGAACCATCGAGGGGGCGCCGCAGGTCAAGGAAGATCATCTGTCGGTCTTCGACTGCTCGTTCAAACCGACGCGAGGCACGCGCACGATTCACTACCTTGGCCACCTCAAGATGATGGCCGCCGTGCAGCCGTTCATCTCCGGAGCCATCTCGAAGACCATCAACATGCCCGAGCAGGCCACGGTCGAGGAAGTGATGGAAGCCTACATCGAGGCTTGGCGACTTGGGCTAAAGGCTGTCGCCATCTATCGCGACAGCTCCAAGAAATCGCAGCCACTTTCGTCCAAGGGTAGCGCCACGGCCGATAGCAAAGCCGTGGCCATGGTCGAGGAAGATGATCCCGGCGGACCGCCGCGCGCGCGCCGTCACAAGCTGCCGGACGAGCGCTTCTCCGTGACCCATAAGTTCAGCATCGCCGGCCACGAGGGCTATGTCACCGTCGGCCTTTATCCCGACGGGCAACCGGGCGAACTGTTCATCACCATGGCCAAGGAGGGTTCCACCGTCAGCGGCCTGATGGACGCATTCGCCACCGCCGCCTCCATCGCCTTGCAGCACGGCGTGCCGCTCAAACTGCTCTGCGAAAAACTTCAGCACCTGCGCTTCGAGCCCAGCGGCTGGAGCCAGAACGAGCGCATCGGCTACGCCAAGTCGATCATGGACTACATCTTCCGCTGGCTGGAAATGCGCTTCCTCACCGGGCAGCAGCAGTCGCTGTTCGACGACTTGCGCCCGCGCGCTAACGGCACCATCAGGATAG
Source organism: Candidatus Korobacteraceae bacterium (assembly GCA_049519595.1). Lineage (GTDB taxonomy): Bacteria > Acidobacteriota > Terriglobia > Terriglobales > Acidobacteriaceae > CAWBRT01. The sequence goes on from JBEKQP010000282.1 coordinate 3,118, forward strand.
AGGCCAGCAGCTCGGCCGCAGGTGAAAAGCCGAAGGCCGAAAGCGGAAGCCTGTTCTATGGCGGCGGACCCCATGCGAGCGGCGGGGCGGCCTATCACGCCTCCGATGCACTGAGCAGCGTGGTTGACCTCGGCGACTCGCCCTCATGCCCTGTCTGCGGCGCCATTATGACCCGCAACGGAAGCTGCTACCGCTGCATGAGCTGCGGCAGCACCAGCGGGTGCTCGTAAAGAGCGCCGCTAGGCGCGACGCGACGATCTATGCATTCTCTCGCGGCGACTATCGGAAACGAAGCAGAAATGCGTAGACCCTTCGCTCCTCCACCCCAGCAACGGCAAAAGCGGCCGTCGCCGGGGACCCCGGCTGCGCTCAGGGTGACACCTCATAAGAGGTACTTGAGGGGTGTCATTCTGAGCGACCAACGGGCGCGAAGAATCCCAGCACGGCGTGGGGTTGAGACGCAGCCGAAGGACTTCATCAGAAAGCCCATAGCGGCTCTGTTTGGGACAATTCCCGGGGATGTTTCGCTACGCTCAACATGACAAGGCACATGGGATGGATCACCCACCCTCCGGCGCATCCGCCGTCCCCCTTTATGAGTGCATCTTCGAGGCACCCCCCGTTTTCGGCCCGCCGCTTACACGCTTGACAAATGCGGCGCGGCGATAGAACCTTTCTGCCTTAAGATTTCTGCCTTTAGATTAAAGAGTGAAGTGCACTTGTAGATTAAAGAGGGAAGCGCACTTGGCGTTCCGGTGAGGTTCTACCCCACTACGTAATAACGCGCGTAACGGAGACCGTTGGCCAGCGCCGCTCGTTCCCGAATCGTTCCCCAACCCAGGAGAGATTGCCATGAAAGTAATGAAGCAAGGTCAGCAACGACTCTTCGAGACGGACGCCGAAACTGCTGCCGTCGTGACCCGTATGCTCATTGATCTGGAGAAGAACGGCATGGACGCCGTTCGCCAGTACAGCCGTAAGTTCGACGATTGGGATCCGCCCTCATTCCGGCTCAGCGAGGCAGAAATTCGGGAAGGCATTGCCAAGGTCCCGGAGCAGGGAATTCGCGATACTGATTTCTGCCAGGGCAATGTCCGCAAATTCGCCGAGGCGCAATTCAAGACGATGCTACCGCTGGAGGTAGAACTTCGTCCCGGCGTGATCCTGGGGCACAAACATATCCCGGTGAACTCGGTTGGCAGCTATATTCCCGGCGGCCGGTACCCGATGTTCGGGTCGGCGCAGATGAGCATCATTCCGGCCAAGGTTGCGGGCGTGAAGCACATTGCTGCCTGCACGCCACCGGTCAAAGGGCAGGGCTACTATCCGGCTACCATCAACGCCATCAAGAAGGCCGGGGCGGACGCAATCTATATTCTTGGCGGGGTTCCGGCGCTGGCGCTGATGGCCTTCGGGCTGGACGGGCTGCCGCCAGTGGATGTGTTGTGCGGCGCGGGCAACCGCTTTGTGGCCGAAGCCAAGCGTCAACTGTTCGGGCGTTGCGGCATCGATCTGCTGGCGGGGCCGACCGAGATATTCTCATGGCGTGATCAGGGAATCGTGTACGTCGCCAGCAATGCGGAGGAGGCAATCCGCTTGAGCGACAACTACGCGCCGGAGCACCTTGAACTGCATGTTCGCGACGTGGATTTCTACTTCTCACGCCTGACCAACTACGGATCATTGTTTATCGGCGAGGAAACCACCGTTGCCTACGGCGACAAGACGATTGGGACCAACCATATTCTTCCCACAAGCCGTGCAGCACGCTATACGGGCGGCGTGTGGGTGGGCAAGTTCCTCAAGACCTGCACCTACCAGCGGATGACCCCGGAAGCCAGCGTCGAGATTGGCGAAGTCACCGAGCGGCAGTGCAATTTGGAGAACATGCTGGCGCATGGGATCACGGCGCGCGTCAGAGTTGAACGGTACGGAGCGCTTGCGACACGCGGGACATCAAAATAAGAAGTTCCGGCGCCGAATCGTGTTCACATTGGTCGCCCGGCGGAGAAAGCAAATGACAGTCGTGAGTGGAGGGAAGGGGTTCGCCAGCAAACTGCGGCTTGACGGCCTGACCGCGCTGGTTACCGGCGGCGGCCGTGGCATCGGTGCGGCGGCGGCCAGCGCGCTGGCGTGCGCCGGCGCTCAAGTCCTGGTCATGAGCCGAACGCGTGCGGAGCTCGATCAGGTGGTGGCGAGCGTTGAGGCGAGCGGAGGAAAGGCGTCCGCCCTCGTCTGCGACGTCACCGACGGCGCCTGCGTGCGCGAAGTGATTGCAGCGCTGCCGCGTCTGGATATCCTCATCAACAATGCCGGGATGAACATTCCCGAGGCATTCGTCGATGTTTCCGAGGAGCACCTGGACGCGATCATGAGTCTCAATGTTCGAGCCATTTTCGTAGTGGCTCAAGCCGCGGTTCGCAAGATGTTGGAGCTTCCCCAACGCCACGAGGTGGGCGGCGCCATAGTAAACATCACGTCGCAAATGGGACATGTTGGAGCGGCGCGCCGGACCGTCTATTGTATGACGAAGCACGCCATCGAAGGGCTTACAAAGGCTATGGGGGTGGAACTTGCGCCGCAGAATATCCGCGTCAACTCGGTGGCGCCGACGTTTCTGGACACGCCATTCACCGTGCCGTTCTTTAAGGACCCCAAGTTTAAGGATTGGGTGGTGCAGCGCATTCCGCTGGGCCGTATAGGTCAATTGGAAGAGGTCACCGGGGCCATCGTATTCCTGGCTTCGCCCGCGGCTTCACTCATCACCGGCACCAGCATGGTGATCGACGGCGGTTGGACCGCCCAATAGACTTCCAGGGCGCGGGCCGCTACTTGCGGAGCGGTTGTTCGGCGGATTCGTCTTCAACGGAGACGGCGTTACCGTATTCCAAAACGAAATGGCGGAAGGCCCCTGGGGTGCCGCGCGGCCCCGGCCCGGAGGGATAGACGAGGCAGAAGTTGCGCGGAATGCGGAGTCCGGTGACGCGCGCCTTCTTGATGCGGCCAAGGGGAAGTCGGCGATCTACCGCCCAGCGGGAGACAAAACCGATTCCCAGGCCGGCCTCGACGCTGGAGATGATTGCCTCGGTCGAATCCAACTGCATGATCACATTGGTAAAGGGCTTCTTCATCCCCACTTTTTCCAGCGCCATCTCCAATACGCGCCGGGTGCCGGAGCCGTGTTCGCGAAGTAGCAGAGGCGCATTCTTCAGGTCTTCGACGGTAATCTCGGTGCCGTTGGTCCAGGCGTGTTTTGCGGGCACGATGAGCACGAGTTCGTCGGGGAGAAAAGGCTCGGTTTTCACATCGCGTCGCAGGGCCGGCCCTTCGATCAGTCCGATATCGACTTTTTGCGCCAGCAGGTGGTCGACGACCTCCTCGGTATTGCCGCTGACCACCGACAGGCGAACCCGCGGGAACTTTTGATGAAACTGTCCCAGAAGTTTTGGGAGCACATACTGAGCAATCGAGGTTGAGGCGCCAACGTGAAGCTCACCGGCGTGTTCTCCGGCGGCCTCGGCGATCTCTTTTTCGGCTGTGGAGACGATTTCGGCAATTGCCGTCGCGTGCCGCTGGAGGATTCGGCCCGCAGGCGTCAGCGATACCTTGTTACCCGTGCGGTCAAGCAAGCGGACGGAGAGCTCGTTTTCCAGGGCCTTAATGTGCAAGGTAACGGCAGGCTGGGTGAGGCCAAGTTGCTCGGCGGCCCGATGAAAGCTGAGCAGTTCAGCAACCGCGCGGAATACCTTCAGGCGTGGATTTTCCATGACACCGATTGATTGCCCCGAGCAGTGGTCGCGGCACGTCGCAAACTATGAACAAAGACATCAATTACGATACACTGGAGGGCCATTTCCGGGAACCGTCGTTGGTGGAAGAACCGATTACATGCGGAAACGTAGGGGTTTGCCCTGGGCCGAGCCGCGGCTAGTATCGTTGGCGGCGCTGATTCGAACCACTTATCGCTGATTAGAGAAAATCGCCCCTAAGTCACCGTCTTTCCCGTACATCCGTCACCTTGTGACGCGACTCCGGTCACGGCTCCAACCGTGATATGCGAATAGTGTCATTAGCGACGAAAGCGCTCCGAAATCTCAAAGACGCGCGACACGTCCGCGGTTCTCGTGGGCAACCCGCCAGCATGCTAAGTGCTGGCCGCTCACAACGCTGGGAGGAGAAAAACAGCTTATGGCGGAATCAAATAACGGCAACGGAAAGCCGAAAACAGAGTTGCTGGACGAGTTGGAAAAAGGTCCTTGGCCCAGTTTCGTCAAAGAAATCAAGGCAGCCTGCGAGGGTAGCGACGGTCCCAAAGACCTGCTGGGACAACTGGAGCTGTCTTACCAGGAGAAGAAGGGCCACTGGAAACATGGTGGACTGGTCGGAGTATTGGGCTATGGCGGTGGCGTCATTGGCCGCTACAGCGATGTTCCGGAGCAGTTCCCGAAGGTTGCTCACTTCCACACCATTCGAGTCAACCAACCTGCCGGATGGTTCTACACGACCGAGGCTCTGCGCACGGTCTGTGATATCTGGGAGAAGCGCGGTTCCGGCCTCACGAATATGCACGGCTCGACCGGCGACCTGGTTCTGCTGGGCACGACGACCGACCAGTTGGAACCTACCTTCCAGGAACTGGCGCATGCCGGTTTCGATTTGGGCGGGTCAGGCTCCGACATGCGGACGCCCTCGTGCTGCCTGGGAATGGCGCGCTGCGAGTGGGCGTGCTACGACACCATGAAGCTCTGCTACGACTTGACGATGGACTACCAGGACGAGTTGCACCGTCCGGCATTCCCCTACAAGTTCAAGATCAAGTGCGCAGGTTGTCCGAATGACTGCGTTGCCTCGATCGCGCGCTCAGACCTCTCCATTATCGGCACGTGGAAGGACGAGATTCAGCAGGATGACGCCGAAGTTGCCAAGTACGCCGCCGCGGGAATGAACATCCAGCGCGACGTCTGCGGTCTTTGTCCCACGAAATGCATGGAGTGGGACGGCAAAAAGCTGACCATCAGCAATGCGGAATGCACGCGCTGCATGCACTGCATTAACGTGATGCCCAAGGCGTTGCGTCCGGGCAAGGAACGCGGCGCATGCATTCTCATCGGTTCGAAAGCCCCCATTGTTCAGGGTGCGCTGCTTTCTTCAGTCCTTGTTCCATTTATTCCGGCGGAAGAACTTAAAGAGACGGTTAAGGAACTTATAACCAGGCTGTGGGAATTCTGGGATGAGTACGGTAAGGCCCGGGAACGCATCGGGGAACTGATCCAGCGTATTGGCATGCCGGCATTTCTCGATGGCATCGGACTGGAGCCGGCACCCGAGATGGTTTCAGCCCCCAGAGATAATCCATTTATCTTCTTCCAGCCTGACCAGGGAGGTGAGAAATAATGACTACCACACCGCAACCACCGAGAATTACCGATATCGGACCGCCGGCTTACGACAAATTCCTGCCGCCGATCGTGAAGAAGAATTATGGCCTGTGGAAGTACCACGAGAACGTGGCGCCCGGAGTTCTTTGCCACGTGGCGGAGTCAGGCGACAAACTGTACACGGTTCGTGCCGCTTCGCCTCGCATTCTGGCCGTTCAGACAATACGCAAATTCTGCGCATTGGCCGACAAATACTGCGGCGGGTATCTGCGCTTCACCAGCCGCAATAATGTCGAATTCCTGCTGACGGACCCCGCCAAAATTGCTCCTCTCAAGGCGGAGTTGACTCAGTTGGGATTCCCGGTCGGGGGCACCAACAACTCGATCAGCAACATTGTGCACACTCAGGGCTGGGTGCATTGCCATTCGGCGGCGACCGATGCCTCCGGTTTGGTGAAGAGCGTAATGGATGCGCTCTGCGACCGCTTCACGCAGGAAAATCTTCCCGCGAAGTTGCGGATTGCCGTCGCCTGCTGCCTCAATATGTGCGGCGCAGTGCATTGCTCTGATATTGCCATCCTGGGCGTCCATCGCATGCCACCGAAGATTCAGCACGCTCTTCTGTCCAAATCATGCGAGGTCCCAACGCTGATCGCTTCCTGTCCAACCGGCGCCATCCGTCCGGCTACGGTGGACGGCAAGAATTCGGTCGAGGTGATCCCAGAGCAGTGTATGTACTGCGGCAACTGCTATACCGTGTGCCCGGCGATGACGATGAATGACCCGGAGCACGACGGTCTTTCCATCTGGGTCGGCGGCAAGGTCAGCAACGCCCGCAGCACGCCGAAGTTTACCAAGCTGGCAGTGCCGTTTTTGCCGAACAATCCTCCGCGCTGGCCCGAGGTAGTCGAGGCCGTGACGAAGATCGTGGATGTTTACGCGAGTCACGCGCGCAAGTACGAGCGCGTGGGCGAATGGATCGAGCGGGTCGGTTGGCCGAAGTTCTTCGAACTGACCGGATTCGAATTCACTCGTTATCACATTGATGATTTCAAACACGCCGGCTTAAGCTATGCCCGGTCGGCACAGATAAGGTACTGAACCGAAACGCACGAGGAAGGTCGATGGCCTTATTCAAGGCAGTTAAGAAGCCGGTCATGAAGGGTGCAGCGAGCGGCAGTGGGCTCAGCTCGCTGCGCCCCCATTATGTGGCGAAAGCGCCTCCATGCGCCGGCGGTTGTCCGAATGGCAATGAAATTCGTGAGCTGTTGATCACGGTCGCTCAGGCCGAGGCTTACGGCCGCAGCAACGAGCAGGCGTTTGAACTGTTCTGGAAGCGGCTTGCCGAACGCAATCCTTTTCCGGCGGTTTGCGGGAGGGTCTGTCCACACCCTTGCGAGGACGCGTGCAACCGAAAAGGCAAAGAAGGCCCCGTCGCTATCAATGCGGTGGAGCGCTTCATCGGCGATTTTGGTATCGCCAACAAGCTGAAACTTTCTCGACTGCATGATGAAATGCACGGCGAGAAAGTCGCAGTGGTGGGCGCGGGTCCCGCCGGCCTGTCCTGTGCATATCAATTGGCTCGTCGGGGTTACGGGGTCACCATTTTTGAAGGATTCCCCAAGCCGGGCGGCATGCTGCGCTACGGCATCCCGACGTATCGTCTGCCGCGCGAAGTGCTGGATGCTGAAATTCAGCGCATCCTGGATTTGGGCGTGGAGCTCAAATGCAACTTTGTGGTTGGCAAGGACATATCGCTGGAGCAGTTACGCCAACAGTATCAAGCAGTTTTTGTCGGCATCGGTGCACAAAAGGGCATCAAGCTCAAAGTACCCGGTGAAGATGCGCCCAACGTCTTCAGCGGCACCGAGTTTCTGAATGTCGTGAACCGCGGTGAACCCCCCG
>JBEKQP010000283.1:0-5920 GCA_049519595.1 Candidatus Korobacteraceae bacterium
GTTCGCCGCGATTGGTCGAAAACGGCGATTCGATATCCCAACCGAGACCGCGCAGCACCGTTGCTGTCGCGGGCTGCTGCGGCGTGGTCAGCTTTTCTATTCCGGCAGCGGAGACCACGAATTTTCGGTCGAGCATAGCTTGCGAAAAGCGCGCCAGGTCATCGGCCGTCGAAAACACGCCGGCGTGCCCGGCGACCCCGCCCATCCTTCGGGCCGTCGGGTCGTGAACCAAGCCGCGAAGCATGCGTCCGTTGTCATACTCGGTCGGCGCAATGCCCGGAATCCAACTCGACGGGGGCAGGTAGCGCGTGCGGGTCATGGCGAGCGGCTGGAAAATATGCTCCGCCGCATACTCGTCCAGCGCCATGCCCGAGAGCTTCTCCACCACTTCGCCGAGCACAATGAAATTGATATCAGAGTAGCGAAAGTGAGCGCCCGGGGCGGACACCAGCTTCTCCCGGTTTGCCAGTTCGTAGGCCGGCTGCTTGCCAGCCCACTGCTCCGGGGAAGAAAGATCCAAGTCCTCCCGCAATCCTGAGAAGTGCGTCAGCAACTGGCGCACGGTTATCTCCTGCTTGCCATTGGCGGCAAACGCCGGAAGCAATTGCGCGACCGGATCGTTCAGCCTTATGCGTCCGCTTTCTACGAACTGCATCACGGCTGTCGCAGTCACCAGGCACTTGGTAAGCGAGGCCACGTCGAATACCGTGTCGACGGTCATGGGCTCGCGCGCAGGCTCCAAGGAACGCCATCCGAAGGCCTTGCGATAAACCACAGCTCCGTTGTGACCGATGACTATCACCGCGCCGGGAATTTCAGCACCGTTACTGGCTGCTGTCGCGCTTTGCAGAATCGCGTCGAGGGAACGAAAATCAGGCGGCGTCTGGGCCCTTGCCGATAGCCCGGCACCCAAGACGAAGAACAGCAATACTAGGAAGGCTTGCAATGGCGTGCGAACGGCACAGGCGACCCAGTCGGGCAGCAGCACAGCATCGCCCTCGGACACACCCCAACAGCACGCGCCGCGACCCATATCCGGCGCGGGCAGTTGGCGATCATGGTTGCCCATCAACCGCCGTTTCGTTCGGTTTCAAGCGCACGACGATAATCTTGGCAAATCCCTCTTCGAATTTCGGCGGGCGCAGTTTCTGAGCCATCCGCTGCATCACTTCGTCCGGCACGTTCCGCGAACGCTTGCGGTTACGCTCGATGCAGACCTCGGCTGGAACGTCGAAGAAGACCGCATGCGCCTCGTATCCGTACTCCCGCGCCATCTTGATCCAGCTATGGCGCTCGCGCGGAGACAGATTGGTTGCATCGATGTAATTCATCGGACGCCCGGCAATCAGCCGTGATCTGAGCAGCGAACGCAAAGACGAGAACACCAAGTCCTGATATCTCTGCTCAGTCGGATCATCGAACAACAATCCGCGGATAAGGTCGCTCGAAAGCGGGATGATGTTATGCCGCCTGAACCAGGAACTCTTGCCCGAACCTGGCAAACCGATAGAGAGCACCACAGCACCCTTTACTTTGCCGCGTTCGGGCGTGGGCTTTGCCGCCGGCTGGGCCTCTCCGAATGCCGGCTCAGAGCCGTCACGGTCGACCTCCGAGGCCTCTCCCGTGGCCTGTCCAGGGGCAATGGGGAGCGACGGAGAAGCCTTTCCGGGCCGCGACGGGCGCCGCTCCGGCCGGGGCTGGTTACGAGGCTTTCCGCCTCCGCCCCTTCGCCGTGAGCGATCACGTCGCGGGCCTTGCGGACCGCCGCCCTTCTGCTCCGTTGAGGCAGCAACTTCCGGCGGTTCCGTCTCGGGCTGCGGTTCGTACTCGGGCTGCAGCTCCTGTTGAAAATCGCGTGCTTCAACCGGCAAATTCACGATCTCACCAGCAGTCGCTGGGGTCTCGTGAGATTCGCTGGCCGGACCTTCGCGATCCAAAAAAGTCGGCTGCAACGGCGCCTGGCCTGGTTCGGCGTTCTTCGGTTGCAGATCTTGTTTGCCTTGATTGCGCCGCTTCATGCGGTCGCGCATCCACTTGCGCATACCGGGCTTATAACACAATTTGGCGGTCATGGGTGAGGTACTAAGCAGATTCCTTGGTACCAGCTCTGCCAATTTGGGCTTTACCCGCGTCCGCGGGAACGTTTGACAATTTCTGCTGCTCTGGAAAGCTGCCGAGTTTGCCTCCATGGGGGGCGGATGCTAGCATTTTCTGTTCTGCAAGCGAGCCGGAAACTCTCGTTGATGTACCGGCTGCACTGCGGATCGCAGCAATGATTCGCATAAACAGATATTCTTATCTCGGAGGCAACATGGCAATCAAAGTAGGTATTAACGGCTTCGGCCGCATCGGGCGCAACGTCCTGCGCACCACGCTGGGCAGCAAAGACATCGAAATCGTCGCCGTCAACGACCTCACGGATCCAAAGACGCTGGCGCACCTGCTAAAGTACGACTCCATCCTCGGCAACCTGAAACAAGACATTTCTTTCACGGGCGATGCCATCCAGATCGACGGGCGCAAAATTAAGGTCTTTGCCGAAAAAGATCCTGCCAAGCTCGATTGGCAATCGCAGGGCGCGCAAATCGTGGTGGAGTCTACCGGACGGTTCACCGATGCGACGCAAGCCAAAAACCACCTCCGCGGCACTGTCAAAAAGGTCATCATTACCGCTCCCGCGAAGAACGAGGACATTACCATCGTGTTGGGCGTCAACCAGGACAAATACGATCCGGCCAAGCACAACATAATCTCCAACGCCTCCTGCACTACCAATTGCCTGGCGCCCGTGGCCAAAGTACTTAACGACACCTTTACTATCCAAAAAGGCACGATGACCACGATCCATTCCTACACCAACGATCAGGTCATCCTCGACTTTCCGCACAAGGACCTCCGCCGCGCCCGCGCCGCCGCGCTATCGATGATTCCAACCTCGACCGGCGCCGCCAAGGCCGTCTATCTCGCAATTCCCGAGTTGAAGGGCAAACTCGACGGCTTCGCCATCCGCGTGCCTACGCCAAATGTCTCGGTTGTCGACCTGGTTGTGCTCACGGAAAAGCAAACCAGCGTGGAAGAGGTTAATGCCGCGATGAAAAAAGCCAGCCAGGAAGGTCCGCTGAAGGGCTATCTCGGCTACGATGAGAATGAGCTCGTCTCGTCCGATTTCCGCGGTGATTCGCGCTCTTCGATCTTTGATGCTCCACTTACACGCGTGGTCGGTGGGAATCTGGTCAAGGTCATTGCCTGGTACGACAATGAATGGGGCTATAGTTGCCGAGTCCGCGACCTGATCACCTTCATAGCCGCCAAAGGGCTGTGAGTTGCTCACTCTTAGCCGCAAGCGCGGGCAGGCGCCATTGCAGGATTCTCGCGGTCCGGCGTGCCTCGTTGGCATCGGCCGGACCGGTTAATCCGGTGTTGGACGGCAGTATGAGCCGTGCGCGGGAAATCGCGCCAACCGCGTGACCATTGGGCTGTAAGACAGAGGATTGTAGCCATGGCCAAACTTTCTATACGCGATCTTTCATTAAATAATCACCGCATCCTGATGCGGGTAGACTTTAATGTTCCCCTTGATGGCGGACGCGTGGCAGACGACACGCGTATTCGCGAGACGCTGCCGACGATCGAGTACGCTCTTCGGCATGGCGCCAAGTTGATTCTTGCTTCTCATCTTGGCCGTCCAAAGGGCAAACCGAATCCGCAGTACAGCCTCAAGCCGGTCGCCGAGCGGCTGCGTATTCTGCTCGATGCGAAGATCGGACGCGGGCAGAACGTGGGATTCTCCCCCGATTGCATTGGCATGCAGGCCGAAGAAATGGCCGGCAAACTGGAGCGCGGACAGACCCTGCTGTTGGAGAACTTGCGCTTTCACCCCGAAGAGGAGGCCAACGACGACAATTTTTCCAAGGCGCTGGCCAAGCTGGCTGATTTTTATGTGAACGATGCCTTTGGCACGGCACACCGGGCTCACGCTTCAACCGTCGGGGTCACGCGCCATCTCTCGAAATCTGCCGCCGGCCTGCTGATGGAAAGAGAGCTCGACTACCTGAGTCGCGCCACCGAGAACCCCGCGAAACCTTTCGTGGCGATCCTCGGCGGAGCCAAGGTCAGCGACAAAATCGGTGTCATTCGCAATCTGCTCGATAAGGTCGACAGCTTCATCATCGGCGGCGGTATGGCCTATACATTTCTGAAAGCGCAGGGCAAGGAGGTCGGCAAGTCTCTGCTCGAAACCGATAAACTTGAGCTGGCAGGCCAGTTGCTCGCGGAAGCCAAGACGCACAACGTGAAGATGCTGCTGCCGGTCGATCATGTGGTCGCCGACAAAGTGGACGCCAGCGCGCGTCCGCGGATGATTGGCAAAGATGAGCCGATTCCAGCCGATCAGATCGGTCTGGACATTGGCCCGCAAACAATTGAATTGTTTTCCGCCGAAATCGGCCGTGCGCGCACAATCGTCTGGAACGGTCCGATGGGCGTCTTCGAACTCGACCCGTTCGCGAACGGGACCATGAAGATTGCGCACGCGGTGGCCGATAACGCGGGTGCAACTTCGATTGTGGGTGGTGGAGACACCGTGGCCGCCGTCCACAAGGCCGGAGTCGCCGATCAGATCAAGCATATTTCCACTGGCGGCGGGGCTTCGCTGGAGTTTCTTGAGGGCAAGAAGTTGCCGGGCGTCGAAGCGTTGACGGACAAGTAAGAAAGCAGTTTCGAGTTTCAAGTTTTGAGTGGGGGAATAACTTGAAATTCGACACTCGATTTTTCATGCACGACTTCCACAAAATCGACCTCGGCGAGGGCTTCACTCTCATTTTCGTGCAGGGTGACATCACCCGGCAGGACACCGATGCCATCGTCAACGCGGCCAACTCCACGCTGATGGGCGGAGGCGGCGTCGACGGCGCCATTCATCGCGCTGGCGGCCCGGCGATTCTCGATGAGTGCAAAAAAATCGTCGCCGAACACGGTCACTTGCCGCCGGGTGAGGCCGTCTCGACGACTGGCGGACGTCTGACCGCCGCATTCGTCATTCACACCGTCGGTCCCATCTGGCACGGAGGGCTGCACGGCGAACCGGGGCTCCTCGCCAACGCCTATCGCAATTCCTTGCGGCTGGCTGACCGGCTGGGACTGCGCAGCGTAGCGTTTCCCGCAATTTCCACTGGCGCGTATGGCTATCCGCCCGCGCAGGCCGCTGTGCTCGCCATCGAATCCGTAGTGGACGCACTCGCCGAAGCGCGCAGCACTCACGAGGCTCGCTTCGTGCTCTTCGATAACGCATCGCTGGACGTGTTCCTCGACGCGGCGCGCGCTGTCGCTCACCGCCGAAAGGCAAACTGGCGCATCGACCACATCACAGGGGACATAGGGATCAAGCAATGAAACGAAAGAAGATCATCGCTGCTAATTGGAAGATGTACAAAACGGTTCAGGAATCGCGTGCATTCATCGACGCCTTTTTGCCGCTGGTCAACCGACACGATCGCGACGAAATCGTCATTTGCCCTCCTTTCGTCAACATCGCCGCCGTGCTCGAGCAGACTCGCGGCAGCCAGATCAAAGTCGGCGCGCAGAACGTCTACTGGGCGAAGGAAGGCGCCTTTACCGGCGAGGTCTCCCCAGGCATGCTGGCCGGAGCCGGCTGTGAGTTCGTGATCGTCGGCCATTCCGAGCGCCGCCAATATTTCGGCGAGACGGACGACACGGTAAACCGCCGTCTGGAGAGCGCTCTGGAAGCGGGCCTGGCTGCAATTCTCTGCGTCGGCGAAGTGCTGGAAGAACGCGAAGCCAAGCTGACCGAAGATGTTCTTCGGCGCCAGTGCTCGCGGGCCTTCAACGGCATTTCCGCCCGCAAGGCCGCAAAACTGAGCATCGCCTACGAACCGGTTTGGGCCATCGGCACGGGAAAAAC
>JBEKQP010000284.1:0-6486 GCA_049519595.1 Candidatus Korobacteraceae bacterium
ACGCGCACTGAACACATGGACCAAGTGTTAGCATTCCTTGAGCAGGAATGCCATTCGGTGCTCCGGAGCAGGTCACTAAGAAGTCGCTAGCATCAAGGCGTCTGCCGTCCCCGCCTGCCACGGACCGCAGATAGTCTATGCCACCTTGGAATGTATGCGGTACGTTACACGCACATCTCGCCAGCTTATTGCTGAGCAAAGGAAACCAGATGCTTGTAGCCATCGTGGGTATCGGAGAGGTCGGTCGATGCTATGCAGAGGCGCTCCATAAGGCCGGATTCGAATTACTGCTTTGTGACATTAAGCCATTGCCTGCGGCTGAACAAATTGCCTCCAGTCGCGGGCTGGTGATCCATAGAAGCATTGGGAATTGGATCTCCCCGGCGGATTGGGTTATCTCATGTGTTCCCGGGAGCGAGGCGCGCAAGGTCGCTCACGAATGCGTGGAACTGCTGCGGACAGGGGCAGCCATGGCGGATGTGACGACCGCCAGCCCGGACGACAAACGGTCATCGGCGGATTACGCGTCGAAGCGGGCAATTCGCTTCGTGGATTCGGCGATTATGGGCGCCATCGCAGCCAGCAAAGAGCGGACCCCACTTCTGGCTTGCGGCGACGGCGCACAGGAGTTTCAAAGTGTCGCTCGAAAGATGGGCGCGCCGATACAGGTCATGCACGGAGCAAGAGCCGGAGACGCCATTTCGTTGAAGATGTTGCGCAGCGTCTTCACTAAAGGAATGGAAGCACTGTGCGTTGAGATGCTTACTGCAGCCGAAAAGCGTGGACTACGTGAGCAGCTATACAACGTGCTGTCCGATATCGACAAATCCGGGCTCCGCAGCTTCATGGAAATGCTGGTTCGGACGCACGTCGTCCACGCCAAGCGCCGCGCCCACGAGGTAGCTGAGGCTGAGCGGCAGCTTGCTCTCGCGGGTGTCCCATCATTGGTGCTGCCCGGTGTTGCCAGCCGTTTTCTCGCTACGGTTTCCTCTTTGGAGAAGCGGCCGTTGCCGGTGCCCGAACCTACGGTCGATGAAGCTCTGCAATGGCTCCTTGCCGATGTCGCCACTCGCGGGTAGAGGCGTAAATCAGCCCGCCGCTACTGCGATTTAGCGGATTGGGCCTTTTCGGCCATCTTCGCCATTCGCTTCTGGATCATGTCCACCCGCTTGCGCATCTCTGGCGAGCTGCTCACCGCCTTTTCTACGCCGGCCAAGAAATCGGGGTTCTCCATCTTTTGCCGCAATTCCTTCAGGAAAGGCTTGAATTTGGCGTAAACAAATACCATCTCGCCGTTCCAGACGAAGAATAGACCGGGGTGGACAATCTCATTCAGGATGAAAGAAGCCGCATACTCCCAGAAGGAAAAAACCTGCCGGGCCCAAGCGTTCTCCTGCGTTCCCAGCGCCTGCATGAGTTTGAGGACGTCATTGACGTTCTGAGGGTGGAATTCAAAGTTCATGAAGTTACGCGCCTTGCGCATTTCTGTTTCGCGGCGCAACTTGAAAAGCTTCATGCAAATGTCAGCATCCGTTGCGTTTGCTTTTCTGCCTTTGGCCATTTCCTGTTCTCCTTGCAAAGATATTGGATTCAAGAACCCTTCCAATAGCAATCCCTGCCCCATCTCTAACAGTTTAAGATTCGCGATGACGTCGGCCCCTATTGATCGGCCAATGCCGCAACCGCTGCCCCTTTGATCTGGTGTCGCGCCAGCGCGTCGGCCACGAACCCGGAGCGCTTCATTTCTTCAATAAAGTCGCAGAGATAAGCATGCGCCGCAGCGCGACTTTTTGGCGTTGCCAGGGCTTGCCGAATCTCCATGAAGTGGCCCGGCAATAAGCGAACACCCGAAACGCGCTTCGCATCCGCTTCCAACTGCTGTTTTACCCCGGCCGCAACCTCACACTTCTGCTGAATGAAGACGTCCACCACGGTGGGAGATGTCGGTGCCCTGACGATTTCGGCGTGTTTCAGCTCACGGGTGAGATACAGATCGTAGGCACTACCAAGTCCTACGACCACTCGATTCCCGGCGCGATCGACTTCACTATTGTTCTGTATCGACGATGCACTCGGCACCATGTATGCACCTTCGATCACTATATAGGCAGCGGTGAACAGGGTGTCGAGACCGCGCTTGGGGTCGATGGCATAGAACCCGATGTCGACGCTATTGGTGCTGACCGCCTGAACTACTTTGCCGGCAGCATCGAAGGGGACCAACTCGACCGCCACGTTCAGTCGCCGGGCCAGCTCACGCGCAAGGTCAACCGACACGCCTGCCGGCGCTCCGGTTTTAGCATCCTTGCCTGCCAGAATCGGGTTACCTAAATTAATGGCCGCTCGGAGTTTTCCGGTAGGCGTTAGCGTCTTGACGACAGATTCAGGTGCCGGAGACATTTGGGGTGTTGCAAGCAAGGGTATGGAACTACCGATGGCGGCGATAGAAGCAGCAGTGGCCGCGCGCAAGAAAGAACGTCGATCAAGCTCGAACATAGTCCGAATCCTCCGCAAAGTGACGCCTGTGGCATTACCTCTCTATATCAGAGAACGACCACCAAAACAACGAAACCGACAGCAAAGCAGAAGAATAGGAACGTCTTCTGTCAGCTTTGAATCGCTCAGATTGTACCGCGCTGCGGAATGAGCAGGCTGCTGAGAAACTGTTTTCTGAGGGTGTCATCCTGAGCGAAGCGAAGGATCTGCTGTCTGCGTGTGCTAAGAGCAAAGCAGATCCCAAGCGCAAAATCGGCGCGACCTCAGGTTGACACTAATGTGAGTTTTTCAGCAGCCTGTTAGGACGGGTCCGGCGGTGTGAGATGAATCCATTACTTAGACGCCCGGATTTCTGGACCGCGGTCCACGACGCTCGGACGTTGCGCGGCAACAAAGTCGTGCTGAAGCCCGGCAAGTTACAGTGGCCGAGCTTCTTCAGGTGCGTGCAAAGGCAACGAGGCCGTTTGCTGGGATGACAATGCTTGCAGAAACCGGCAGGCCGTGCAAGGGCGGACCTGATGCGAAGACGCCTCCCGCATTGCCCGCGACGAGAGGGTTCACCCAGTTGTCGTAGACGTCGCTGTTAAAGACTTCAGTCCATTGTCCGGAATAGGGGAAGCCGATTGCGTAGTCATACCAAGTCATCTCCGAAAGTGTGACGACCACTACAACATCGCGACCTGTGTCTTCGAGCCAGCGATGAAATGCGATGACGCGGTTCGAATTGCTGACATGGAATGGGTTCACATTGTCGCCGCGCAGCGCCGGCTGATTCCACCGTAGGCGGATAAGATCCTGTGTGAAACGAAGATGATCCACCATCGCGGCGTCGGTTCCCGTGCTTAGTCCGCTCCACCACAGGAGATTGGACGAACCAGCATCCCAGCTCCACTGCTTGTCTTCCAGAAACTCCTGCCCCATGAAAAGTTGTGGAATGCCAGGGGCCGTGAGCAGTACGCTCATGGCGAACCGCGAACGACTGCGCGCATACCAGGAGCGGCGGTTGGAGGAATCGGCAAGATAAGGGATGCGCTGATCTGCGCCCACCTTAACAATGTCGTGATTCTCAACGCAAGTGACGGTCCGCCACGCATGGTCGAATCCCTGGGGGTAAAGAGTACGGGCGATGCTGTCGAAGTCGACGGAGGCCTGCTGGCCGCCGGCGGATGACTGCACCGCGCTGCGGAGAGCGCTGCGTAGCCCATCATGCTGCACGACATCGAATCCGGCTCCCCCATTGGCAACCGGAGTGACCATCGAAGGTGCGGATTTCGGATAATTGCCGACTTCTTCGGGCCAAAACTCTGCGTTTTGCAGCAGCCGAGGCTTGAGGAACCGCAGTGTGTCGGTGAGATCGCGACAGAAGCTCCAGCCAGAATCGCAATTCATCGATAGAAGATCGCTGATTTCGTCATAGCGGAGTCCATCGACATGGAATTCATCGATGTAGTATCGAGCACTGTTGATGATGAATTCACGAACGTCATTGTTCCAGAGAGCGAAAGAAAGTCCGCCGGTGCCGCGGTCCTGATCGGTGAAGTAAAGACTGTCGTTATTGTCGCCCTTATTGACAGCGCGATCCCAGTAGTAAAGGCATTCGTCGTCCAGCTTGCCGTCGACGGTAAATCCGCCGGCGTGGTTGTAGACCACGTCGAAGACCACGGCGATTCCATATATGTGGCAGAGGTCGACGAGAGCCTTGAGTTGCGCAGGGCCAGAGGCAATGTCGTCGAGCTGGAGGGGAGGGAAGAGCTTAGCCTGAAGCAAACCATTGATTGTGGCAAGGTGCTCTGCGAGCGCGGCGTTATCGGTGACAACGTAAGGGAAGTCGGGAGAGAAATAGTCCGCGCCGTTGTAGCCCATCGACGGATCAGCTTCCACTTCGCTGACAGGCAGGGGCTGGAGCACGTTGATGCCGAGCGCCACGAGGTAGGGAATCTTTCCAATGATGTCGAGGAAAGTGGAAGGCGTGCCAGACTTGCTGATTGCATAGGTCCCGATGTGGATCTGGTAGACGATCATGTTGGTGAAGTCTGGTGTGACGAAGGCAGCATCGTGCCAATGGTAAGCGGTAGCAGAGCGGATGACGCAGCAACAAACCGGGAAAGGCACACTGGTTGCCAGTTCGCGCGCGTACGGATCGCGCTTGTAGCCGCTGGAACCTGCGCCGACGACCCAAAAATGATAAAGATCGCCCTCTTGTGCGGTCTCTAAAAAGCCAGTCCAGTAACCGTTGGCATCTTTGGCCATAAGTAGGTCGTCGTTCTGTCCGACCTGTGACGCGCCGCCGAAAACGCCGTTAACATAGACCGCTGTGGCTCGCGGCGCCCAGACTCGAAAGGTAGCACCACCTTCCGCGACCAGTGTGGCGCCCATTGGAGTGGTGTCCGAGATGTTCCGCTGGGAAATCATGGCGGATCCTCCTGCCTGGCTCAGACCCATTCGCCGTGGCGCATCAGAGGTTCAACCATGTTGGAAACAGTTATGCCGTCGATATCGAGCTTGCCCGATCCGATCATCCAGTCAACATGGATCAGGCTGTCATTCGCGCCCCTGGCCGCAAGCTGCTCGGGCGTTAGCTTGTCGCCATCGCGCAGGCATGAACTATAAGCCTGCCCCAACGCAATATGAGAGGCGGCATTTTCATCGAACAGAGTATTGAAGAACAGCAGTCCGCTATGGGCAATGGGCGAAGACTGCGGCACCAGTGCCACCTCGCCTAACCGCCGTGCGCCTTCATCGGTGTCGACCAGTTTCTGCAGCACTTCCTGACCCTTGGTTGCGCGTGCCTCCACAATACGTCCGCCTTCAAAGCGTACCTGGATTCCTTCAATCATCGTGCCTGGGTACGAAAGAGGCTTAGTGGCCGTCACTGTACCTTCGGCGCGGTCTTTGTGTGGCGTGGTGAAGACCTCTTCCGTGGGCATGTTGGGAATGCAATAGACGCCGTTGCCCGCGGTCGTGCCGCCGCCGAGCCAAAGATGGTCATCAGCCAGCCCGAGTCGGAAGTCGGTTCCAGGCCCGCGGTATTGCAGTGCTGTGTAGCGTTTTTCGTTCAAATACGCCGCCCGCCTTTGCAGTCCGGCATCATGTGTTTTCCAGGCGGCAACTGGATCGTCAGCATCGATGCGTGACGTATAGAAGATCGCGTCCCACAGCTTGCCTATAGCGATATCCGGCGGATCGGCAGGAAACATCGCCGCCGCCCAGGATGCCGTAGCGCTTGCGACAATCGTCCAGTTGATCTCGTGACGCGTAATCAACTCGAGTGCAGGCCGGTAAGCCACGGAAGTAGCGCGATTTGCCCGGCTGACCTTCTCCGGATCTTCATTGGACAGCAGTAAGGGATTCGCGCCCGTAATCGCCAGCCGTGCCGCGCCGCTGGACAGCAGTAAGGGATTCGCGCCCGTAATCGCCAGCCGTGCCGCGCCGCGCTTGAAGGCTGCAGCCATTCCGTCGTACAACCACTTCGGGGCTCGTTCAAAGCTTTCATCTGGAGCGAAGCGGTAGCGCATCAACGTTGCGTCATCGTCGCTGTAGAGAGTTGTGACGAGTGAAGCGCCTGCGCGGTAGGCTTGCTTCGTGATGCGTCTTGCCAGCGGCAGTGCGTCGATTGACGCAGTCATCACGAGCTCTTGCCCGGGTTTCAGGCCAAGCCCCACGCGGACAGCAACTTCGGCGAGGCGGTCCAGCTTCTGTTCGTGACTCAGGCGTTCAGTAGCGAGGGCGATATTTGTCATACTTTTATAGATGCTTCGAACCTGCTAATAGAGCTTCTGCCAGTTCGCAGTTGGCAGCCATGTCGGACGGAACGGCTGGAAGACCATAATCCCAGCACACTCCGCGCAAGCCGCACTATCCGCTTTATCGAAGGCCACAAACTGGATACCCCGGTTACCCACCTTGGTAGAACCTCACTCCCAACGCTAGTCCTCCCTAGCCGACCGCCAGGTGGCGCTGGCGGGGCGCCGGCTGGCGAAGTTGCTGAAC
>JBEKQP010000285.1:0-5840 GCA_049519595.1 Candidatus Korobacteraceae bacterium
AGCTGAAGCCACTTCAACATGCCGGAATCCATCGAGCAGATCAGCATCAGACAGCACCGAAGCGGGCGCTGGCGCGGATTGCGCCCAAAGCAAACGCTCCGCCATCAGAAACATCGTGGCGAGCAGGGCAATTGTTAATGCAAGGTGCTTTTTTCGGCAAGAAGGGAAGAGATTGCTCATGGTGTGCTCCTAGTTGGTCCAGATCGTAGGATCGGTTCTGAGGCGCCCAAATTGTACTGCTCAAAGGGCGCCTTGCAACGCCAAAACTGCATTTGTGAACAAGAAGCGGAGATGCTGTGCGATTTTGGGTCTTGGCGAACAATCGAGATCGCCCTAGCCATGCGACCTGACCACCGATGGTTTCCGGGACGATCCGGGGGGCGCCGTTGGTCGGCACTCTTCGTCGGCATTAGTAACACTGAATCGGCAGTGAACCGTTTGCACCACTCCTTGACAGTTTGAGTCCAGGCAGCAGTATTGCCGTATGAACTGCGACCCCAGCTCACACCCTGAGCCTGCGACCCAAAAGAAGCCGTATAGCGAGCAGACTGAACCGCAAACGCACTGCGGATACTCAGGAGGCTGCGGTGGCGACCCTGCAAATTGCTGGTAAAATCAGCCCACCGGCAAGCCGGAAACGAATGCGCTGGGGCAATCGGACGAGTGAGGTGATCCTGCCATGGCGGCGATGGCACTAGCGATAGGTAGCCAACACATTTTGCAGTTCGTTCGAGAACCGTTCTTTGAGACGACTGGAAGCCGATGCCCCCCAGACCTCTACGTTGGCGTTGATCGTTACCCGTGTTTCAGGTTTAGCGTTGAGGGTTTCGATGTGAATGTCGAAAGAGCACTTCCTGCCCTTGATGCCGACACTTGTTTTTGTGTAGAAGATGCCGTTACCGCTGATTGTCCCTTTGTCCTTATCCTTTGCGGTGACGAAATAGCCCATCCGCTCGATGGCTTTCTGGGAAGCCTGGAAAACCTCGTCGTAGGTGTGCTGGTAAATCCGCGTGAACTCTTGGCCCTTGTCGCTCTTGGACGCCCCCAGAGCCAAGGATGCCTGCGATAATAAGGCTCTGATCTCAGCGTGTCCTCCTGCTGTTGCTGCTGTCAGCGCTGTCACGCCATTGTCCGTCTTGGCATTCACATCGGCTCCCTTGGCAAGCAGCGCCTTTACCACCTCAAGCTGGCCGTTTCGGGAGGCCCTCATCAGTGCGGTTACGCCGTCTATGTCCTTGGCATTCACATCGGCTCCGGCGTCGAGCAACGCCTGCACCACTTCGCGGTAGCCTCCCTGTGAGGCAATCATCAGCGCGGTCCCGCCATTGGGCATCTTGGCATTGACCTCGGCCCCCTTCGCAAGTAGCGCCTTCACCACTTCAAAGTGGCCATTTTCGGAAGCATCGATCAGCGCGGTCTCGTCATCGATCATCTTGGCGTTGACATTGGCCCCGTTGGCAAGGAGCGCCTGCACCACCTCAAGGTGACCGTTTTGGGAGGCATACGTCAGCGCGGTGCCGCCGTCTGTGTCCTTGGCATTCACATCGGCTTTGGCGTCGAGCAACGCTTTGACGCGGGCTAAATCACCCTTGCCAGCCGCGTTGATGAGATCGTTCACTTGGGCGTTGGCTCGTGTGCCTGCCAGAATGCAGATCAACACCAGCAGAATGCCCGAAATCAGCGAGTGCGTCCGTAAGCGTGTCATTTTCAGCGGAATCTTAACATGATTTCTTCTTGCGGCGCCGCTGAGGCTGACGGCGCAAAACAAACAGCGATGGTAGACAACGAAACAACGATACGGACACGGGAACCGGCGCTCGTGGCGTACCTCCACGGCGGGCACTTTGGGCTTGCAACGTAGTCTGCCACGCGGGGGCGACGATGGCTAGAGACTTACGGCGCTTGCTATTAAATTCCTAAGTTGAATGGTTTGCTGCTGGCCGAGTGTGGTCGATCATTGTTCAGAACCAATAGTCCGCCCTTAGCGGCACATAGTTAGAAATATTCTGAGCGGATCACGGGCAATCCGAAACTTATCCGTTCATTCGGCACATTAGTACCGACAAACGCCCTTGTACCCTCAAATGCTCTTTGGGAACTTTCTACGGCGGCCACCACATCAGCAAGAGCAGTGAGTGCGATTTCTGCGACAGGGCGGTTGTCATAGGGATAACGGAGGACAACGGTTTCCTTCCCATCAACCCAGGTGCCATCAATCAGCGAGCAGAGACTGGGTAAGGCTATCTTGAAATTCATGCGGGGCGCCCGGCGTGGTATGTATCCGTAACAGTTGTTGTGCGCCTTCCGTGAATATTTCCCCAAGGGAGAACCAGTCAATTAAGGCTGAAGTCGGGGATGGTTCTACAGCGGATTCGATGTTGGCGTATCCACGCGATCACCGCCGGACAAAGGTCCGACTACGGTGCGGATACGGCTTCCGCATATCCGGTCTAGCTGCCGATTTCGTAATTGGGCATCGCTAAAATTAACAAAAAACTAAGCTGCTGCACTCTCTCGCTCTTCTCAATGATCTTCGTTCCATCTGGATTCTCTGGCGCTCCAGTGCCACCCAACCGGCGAAGCCAAACGGTCAATCAGCCGTGATGAGCTCGGGAGGCTGGCGATCCGCCCAGGGCTGCAAGGCGGCGAGCGCTTTCGGCAATCTCTGTGTCGGGGTCGCGCGAAATGATCTCGAGCACAGGTAATTCTTTATATCCAATTTCGGCCATGACCGGCGGAACGGACGCAAAAGGCACGTCACCCATTCCAACCGGATCGTGCTTGTAGAGCTTGCGGCTGGTGTCGGAAAAGTGAATGAGTTCGACCAAGTGCTTTACCGACCGAAGCTCTTCGCATGGGTCCTTACCGATAAAATGGCCATTAGCAACATCGTAGATGATACCGATGTCAGGATTACCATAGTGCCCGATCGCGCTCAACAGCTCCTGCGCAGTTGGCAGAAAGGCGAAAGGCATGTTCTCCAATAAGAGCTTCGTGCCGACGGCTTTGGCAACAGGGCAAAGTCGATCGAGCCCGGCGTAGAGATGCCCAAGCAGTGTTTCTTTCGGCGGCATAAACAGAGGATTGGCCTTGCCGGGACCCAGAATGACCCATGGCGCACCGAGGTCCCCCGCCAGTTCCACGAAATTCGTGAGCAGTCCGAGCGTGTAAGCACGCATCTCCTTCGTTGCGCCGGCAATGTTGATGTCGATGTTCGGCATGTTGATGGAGACGATGCGGAGGCCGGCCCGTTCGGCCGCCATTCTCAACTCCCGCCGTCCTGCTGCATCGATCTCAGCCGGCCAGAGATGGCCCGGATACATCATGAGCTCGATGCCGCGATAACCCTGCTCTGAAAGACTGTTGACGCAATCCAGCGCTGAGCGGTCGAGCTTGTAAGAATAGGTGTTGATGTAGAAATTGTTGGCGGCCGTGCTCATAGCTTCTCCTTTGCGAGTCGTATGCGGCCTGCTTGCGCAAGGGTCACGGACGGGAGCCTGCGTCGGCGGCAGCGGCATTCTGCTTGAATGGCAGCGCTTTTCCGCAGGCGTGCATGACCGCGATATAGCCGAACGTCATGCCGAGTCCAAGTTGCGATCCTGCCCCGGGATACTCGCCCGCCAGGATCGAATGCTGATCATTGCCGCAAGCGTATAAGCCGGGGATTGCCCGAGCAGACGCATCGAGCACCTGAGAGTGAACGTTCGTGCGCAGGCCAAGGCTTGTCCCGAGCGGCGTTGGAAGCACCGCAACCGCACAAAAAGGCGGCTTGTCGATTGGTCCTAAGCATGGGTTTGGCGCGTGCGTGGAGTCGCCATTGGTGCGTTGGTAAGAACCGGTTCCCTTGGCGAAGTCGATATCAACGCCGGTTTCGGCGAAGCGGTTGTTCGCCTTCACCGTCTCGACCAATCCAGCGGCGTCAACGCCGATTTTGCGCGCCAGTTCCTCGATCGTATCGGCGGTGAGCAGATAACCTCGCTCGACATAACTCCGGAGCGAAGGAGTGAGCGGCCGAATCATGCCCAAGCCATACTTCCAGATGAAGCTGCGATCGCAGACAAGCATGGCCGGAATGGTTGGCACCTTGGCATGCGAGCGGTACATGGCGCGCGTGAATTCGTGGTAGGAAACAGCTTCACTGACAAACCTTCGCCCGGCGGAGTTGACCGCAATCAGTCCGGGCTTGGCACGGTCGAGCACGATGTGAGGATAGACTGCGGTTGAGCCGTCCTTGCGCTTGGCGATGGAGCTTGGAAACCACAGCGCGTTATCTTCGCCGGGCGGGCCGAGCGTACCACCGATCTGCTGCGCCAACTGCAGCGTTTCTCCCGTGCAACCCTCTGCCGCGGCGGTATAGGTGGCAACCGGCTTGGGAAGGTAGCGCTCACGCAGTTCGCGCCCGGCAGGAAACCCTCCGCCGGCGAGCACGATTGCAAGGCGCGCGCGAACCTCCACCTCGGCGCCATCGCTCTGCACAACCAGCCCGCACGCCCGTCCCTCTTCTGAGATCAGCCGCACCGTCTTGCTGTTCAACCAAACCGCAGCGCCGCGATCAAGCAATGCCTTAAACAGCTTGGCCACCAGCGCGTTACCCAGCACCAGCCGCGTGCCGCGTTTGAAACGCAGTCGGTCTGACCAATAGCGCAACATCAGCTTTGCGCCCAGCACGAGCGCATCCGGGGCGAGCTTCGTTATCTTCAGCAGACGCGCCGCCTCGCCGCGCGTCACCATCATTTTTCCGAACAGCGTCAGCTCGGGGATCGGCCAGCTAACCGCATCGAAGTCTTTGCCCAGAGTCCGTCCATCAAACGCCAACGGCTCCAGCGGCCGTCCGCCTTGCGCTGCGCCCGGCAACTCCTGACGGTAATCCGGAGCGGTGCGATACATCTGAAAGCGCACACCGGCGTGCTTATCCATATAATCCAGCATCTCGGGTCCAGCTGCGATGAACGCCTCTATCGGCGCACGGTCCACTCTTCCGCGAACCAGCGCATCGAGGTACTGCAACGCAGCTTGATCGTCACCGTTGGTGCCGGCATCGCGCAGGTGTCGATTATTAGGCGTCCACACGCTGCCGGAAGAGCGCGCGGTCGTTCCACCGACCTGAGCACTTTTTTCAATCAGCAACGTGCGCTTTCCCTCGACAGCCGCAACCAGCGCGGCGGTCAGGCCGGCAGCTCCGGAGCCGAGCACAACAATGTCGTATTCCTCCACCCGGCTGCTCCTTGATGGTGTCGAACTCATGGCAATCTTCTCCTGCTTAGTCGCGCCGAGCATCGAACGCGTCCCCACGCCGCAAATCGCAAGGACGCCGACTCTGCCCAGAAAGACTGGGAACTACCTCTACTTACTTGCGCGCGTGTCGACCCGCGACATCTCCTGCGCCGGCGCGGAGACGACCACAAAAACCAGGTCCTCAAGCCCGGTGTTTTCAATGGCGTGCACCACGTGCGGCGGAATAAAAATCGACGTATGCGGCTCGACCACGATGCGCCGATCGCCAAGTATCATCACGCCTTTGCCGCTCAGAATGTAATAGACCTGCTCGGTCACTTCATGCGTGTGCGGCTCGACGTGTCCCTTCGGTGTATAGGTGGAAATCCGGAAATCAAAGTACTTCGTCGGACTGTTCTCGGGATTAACGAGCAGTTTCGAAAGCGCTCCATGATGGCCCGGCGCTTCGATCCACGACAGTTCTTCGAGTCTAACGACACATGCTTCTGCTTTAGTTTCAACCATGCCAGCCATAGCTACTCCTCGTCTGATTGCGTTCGCGTACTTCAGCTCAATTGTCACTGCTAAAACCGCCGTTTACTCCTCGTTCCAGCCGAAGTTTGGCA
>JBEKQP010000286.1:0-5731 GCA_049519595.1 Candidatus Korobacteraceae bacterium
TCCGTCCGTCCGGATAGTGATGGTGGATGGCGTTGTGCAGATTCTTGCCCAGCAACTCGTCGCAATTAACGCCAAAAACCTTCTCCGCCTCCCGATTGACGAACGTGACACACCCTTCCGAATTGGTGACAAAAATCGTATCGGCGGCTCCCTGAGTGATGGCTTGGATCAGGTCTAGTTGATAGCGTAACGCCTCTTGCGTCTGCCGTTTCTCTGCGACATCGTGGAACACAAGCACCACCCCGATAATTTTGCCGGTGCAATCCCGGATGGGCGCGGCACTGTCCTCGATGGGAATTTCGCGGCCATCTTTCGCCAGCAACACCGTGTGATTGGCTAGTTCCACGACATGTCCGTCCGCTAGCACTTGGGTTACGATATCTTGCGTCGTGATGCGGGTCTGCTCGTTGATGATCCGGAACACGCTCTGGATCGGCTGGCCTTGAGCATCATCCGGCTGCCAGCCTGTGAGGGCAACGGCCACCGGATTGAGGAACGTGACCCGGCCACTTGTGTCGGTGGCCATTACTGCGTCCCCGATGCTGGTCAGGGTTACCCGCAGCCACTCCCCGCTATCACGCAACTGCTCTTGCGCATCGTGTAGGGCCGCGAGATGAGTTTCCCGTTGCGCCAGCAACTCGGTATTTTGCAGCACCGCCGAGCGCAGCCTTGCCACAAACAAAACCCCGACTGCCGAAACCGAAAACTGGATTAGCAGGCGAAAGAGCTGGCTGGAGTTCTTGGGCACAAAGCTGTAATGCGGTGGAAGAAGAAAGTACAGAGCTTCGACGAAGGACAAGGCACACGCAAAAAATCCGACCCGCGCTCCGCCAATCCAAGCCGCCGCCCAAACTGCCAGAAAAAAGAATGCGAATACGGGACTTTCACTGCTGTAAGGAAGAACTTGAGCCAAGCCGGTTGCGCACGCTGTAGCCATGACCGCCAGCGCATACTGTGTGGCTGGTGTCAGATTGCGGGGAGGCAGCCAGCGATGTCCGTAAGTGTCGCTTCGTTTTCCCACGTGATCCTCGGAAGAAGGGCTATTCACCTGTTCTAAAGACGCTTTTAAACGATGAACCAAAGTTAGATGACGGCCAGAGACTCTGGGGTTGCCCAACGATGAAAAAGGCTAGAACCAAAGTGTCCCAAACGGAAATGCAGTGCCCCGAGAGGGGCACATCGAGGACAAGATGGCTTCAAAAACGGCAAGCGTACAGAATGCGCCAGATAGCTAATGTGAAGAAGACCCTGGACGGCGCCGGCCACCGTCGTCAGTGCATCAATACATCGTGCAGAATATCCAACGCAGCAACTCCCCGGCAGACAACCTGGATCGTCGGCAACCCCTCCGTATCCGAATTAAGGAAGAGTAGCCCGTGACTCACCAACTAACCACGGCTGGCTCCTCAAACCAGTCCAAGCACAATCCTCCAGCGCTGTATAACGGAGCCCCTGTCCGGACTCCCCCCATGGCTCGTGTAAGCACAGCAAACCTTTCCAGCAGATGAGCATCTAGTTTGGGCAGAGTTCCGTCGCTCCAGGCACGATCCTCGACGGAAAGACAGCTTGCGGCCAGTTCAAGATCCCGCCTAGCGCAGTCGCGCGTTTGCGGCTGGAGATACAAGGAGTCTGCCCAATGCGCCGTCTCGCGCGCCTCAAAACCGTTTCTGTCATCAGTTTGCTGGCGGTTTGCTTTGCATCGGCCGCCTCGGCTCAATTGACATACACCATTACTGATCTCGGAAGCCTCCCGGGCGGTGCCGGTATCGGTACGGCCATCAACGCCTCCGGCCAAGTAACCGGCTATGGCGACAGTGCCGGCACGCAGGCCTTCCTGTACAGCAACGGCACGATAACCGAGCTTGGCACGCTCCCTGGGGGTGGCCTCAGCTTCGGTTACGGCATCAACGACTCCGGCCAGGTTGTCGGTGAAAGCAATGGTACCAGCTTCCTCGGGCACGCCTTCCTGTATAGCGGCGGCACGATGACCGATCTCGGCACGCTCCCCGGAGGTAGCGCCAGTAGCGGTCAGGGTATCAATGCCTCCGGCCAAATTGCCGGGCTAAGCAGCGGCGGCAGCTTCCACCAGCATGCCTTCCTGTACAGCTCTGGGACGATGACCGACCTCGGCACGTTTCCCGGAGGTAGCTTCAGTACCGGGTTGGGCATCAATGATGCCGGGTGGGTTACCGGCTCCAGCGACGGCAACGGAATCAGTTCCGGCAACGCCCATGCCTTCCTCTACGATGGCACGATGCATGACCTCGGCACACTCCCTGGCGGCACTTTCAGTGAAGGTCAGAGCATTAATGCCTCCGGCCAGATTGCCGGCGTTGGCGATGGCCCCGGCTTCATAGGAACTTCGCACGCCTTGCTGTATAGCGGCGGCGTCATGCATGACCTCGGCACGCTCCCTGGCGGTGCCGCCAGTTTCGGTATAACCATAAACGCCTCTGGCCAAGTTGTTGGAGATAGCAGCGGCACCAACTTCAGCGATCATGCCTTCCTGTATAGCGGCGGCACGATGACCGACCTGAACACGGTGCTCCCGCCGAACTCGGGATGGACGATTCTCATAGCCAATGGCATTAACGATGCCGGGCAAATCACCGGGGTCGGCACTCCTCCTGGCGGTCCCGGCACTAGCGCCTTCATCCTTACTCCCCCGGCTATTTCCGCTCTCATTAGCATTGTGGAAAGCGAAAACCTCCCGGAGGAAATACAGACTGTTCTTACAGACACGCTTACCGCGGCAGAGAACGCGCACAATAAAGCTGTCAGTTGTTTCGACCTGACCTCCTTCTCACTTGAAGTGGACCTGTTACATGCTTTCCATGAACTGACACCCACCGAAGCGAGCCAGCTTACTGCCGATACCAATCTGATCAAGCTTGCCCAGGGCTGCCGGTAATGTTCGATAAATAGTGCGCAATGCCCAGGTGCCCCGTTCTAGCGAAACTGGTAGTTGGGTAGGGTGCGGCGGTTTTCGGCCCCTGTGCAGAGTCGGTTCCTTTTTGACCTGTTCAAGACGACATCGCTGTTCGACAACACTGCCACCAACCCGGCTGGTTGGGGGAGGAGCCCGAGCGGCTGAAAGAAAGGGTACCCGGCATAGCATAAGGCATGGCGGACACCCTAATCGGCGAGCGTTGGGGGTCGTTGTAGTGCGGCTGTCAGCGGACGAATCAGTACCGAAACGTCGTTGTGCTCGCCCAATCGCTGGGCCTCCCTCGGTCTCGAACCGCGTTCGAGGACCCTACGGGGCTCTGGGTCTCCAGCCTGTATTTCCTCAATGCGACTTCGGGCCCGGGCTAACTTCCGGATTTCCCGTCACTCATCAACTGACCCACGGCTGACTTCCCAGAATTCGACTTCGGGCCCGCTCGGTGGATTGGCGGGATGTCGGTACTTCATTGGCAAGCGACATAACTCGCGCAATCGGTCACTAACGACATTCTGTTGGGCTTTGTCTCATACCGCCATCGCATGGATCCCAGCGGCGGACAGTTCGACGGGCAGAAGGATGGAGAAGCAGGTTTATATAACGCTCTAGCTCCTAAGGAAAAGGTCGGCACAAACTGCACGGAGCCAACGATTGCCCGGGTCGTGATGATAGCGCGCATGCCAATGTTGCTTGACCTTGAAAGTGGAGATTGAAAAAGGGCAAGCATGCACGGTGAGACCTCCAAAAGCCGCCAGCGTCTCGCCGATATGGCGCGGCAAAGTGGCGATCAGATCGCTAACGGCGAGGACACGGGTCAAACCTAAGAAGCCGGGAAGTCTCAGCAGCACGTGGCGGTCGATGCCGTTGGCCCTCAGCGCGTCATCGAGCAACTGCTGTCCGGTTCCGGAGACGATGTCGATATGCCCTTCGGCCTTGTAAGTCGACAGCGTAAGCCTCCTGCCAAGTCGAAGATGGGCCGAGTTGGCCAGACAGATCCAATCCTGCGTATATAGCGTCTGCTGAAAGAATCCCGATTCGAGGCCCGGGATTAACCCGAGGGCGAGGTCCGCCTCGCCGGATTGAAGTGCCTCTGCAATCCCGTCCATCCTCAACGCCTCGAGCCGTATGCGAGGAGCGATTTCCCGTATATGCCCGAGGAGTTGCGGCAGGAGACAGATATGACTCGCATCGGTCATCCCGATGCGAAACATGCGATTTGTTGTAAAGGGATCGAAAGTCGGTCCCTGCTCAGAAAGATCTCGCAGGGCCTGCAGCACCTCGCGTACACGACCGATCAATGCGGTAGCATGCGGAGTCGGTTCCATCCCCTCCGATGTCCGGACGAACAGCGGGTCGCGAAATTGCTTCCTGAGATGTCCAAGTCCGATGCTCGCGGTCGGCTGGCTCTGGCCCAACTGCTGCGCCGCACGGGTCACGCTCTTGGTGAAATAAATCGCATCGAAAAGGCGCAGGAGCCTGACGTCGACCAGGTTCACTTCATGCTCATCCACCTTGCTCTTCATGAGGCCATCATCCAGTATTGATAAATTCTATGCCAAGTATTGCCATCATTGAATAGACAAAATAAGCCTCGAATTCTAAGCTCCCCCTCAACAAACTGTTCTCGAAGACGCAGGCGCTGAGGGCGAGAGCATTTTTCAATCGCCCAGAGTGGTTTCAGAAGCCCTAAAGAAATATGGAGAGAGAAACGTGAAGATATGTTTTGTCGGCGCTGGTGCTTTGGGCTCTGCGATAGGCGGCACTCTCGCCAAGGGCGGATCCGAAGTCTCCCTTGTAGATCTGAATAAGGCGCATGTTGACGCCATCAATCGCGATGGCCTCATCATGCGCGAAGACGGTGTCGACCGCCCGGTCAAAGTGCGCGCAGCAATGGATTATTCCGAGGTCGGCTTCGTCGAGCTCGTGATTATCCTGGTTAAGTCCAACTACACCCAAGCTGCGATCGAGTCAGCCCGATCGATTATCGGCCCGGACACGATGGTGATGTCACTGCAGAACGGCCTTGGCCACGAGGACGTGCTGGCCAAGGTGGTGGGCAAGGACCGCCTGCTGGCCGGCAAAACCTATGTCGGCGGCGTCTTGTTGGCGCCCGGTCATGTCATCGCGGGTGTGGCAGGAAAGCTCACCTATATTGGCGAGCTGGATGGCTCAATCAGCCCACGGGTAACGCGAGTCGCCGACGAATTCAAGCAGGCCGGCCTCAACACCATCGTAAGCTCCAATATCGTGGGGACGATCTGGGACAAACTCTTGATCAACGTGGCGACCGGCGCGATCAGCGGCATCACCCGCCTGCCCTATGGTGGTCTTTACAAAGTGCCGGAAGTTGAGGCCGCGGCTCTTGCTGCAGTGGCCGAAGCGATGGCGGTGGCGAAAGCTCAGGGTGTGGTTTTGTCGATCAGAGAACCACGGGATGCCTGGGTCATGGCGGCCGCTGGATTGCCTTTCGAGTTCAAGACTTCGATGCTGCAAAGTCTGGAACGGGGGCTCACGACCGAAGTCGATTTCATCAATGGCTCCGTGGTGCGCGCCGGCAAGGCCTGTGGTATTCCGACCCCAGTCAATGAAACTCTGGTCGCCTGCATCAAGGGCATCGAGCACCGGCTAAGGCATTTCGAACAGGCCCCCACCACAGCTGCGACGAGGTAGAGCCATGGCTTACGACAAGCAATCCTATGTTGAGCACGTCGCCATCCGCGTCAAGGATATCCAGTGGCATATCCGCTTTTTCCGAGAGGTTCTGGGCATGACGCTGCGCGAAGTGCA